>DASYPO010000110.1:0-16493 GCA_036006545.1 Bryobacteraceae bacterium | reverse complement strand
ACCACAGGGAGCGGTTAGAAGATTGTTACGTGGTGGCGGGGACCGGCGCGACCACTTTCTTCTTGGTGGTGCGACGTTTCTCGACCGGCGGCGTGCGATCGCTCTTCTTCAGGTTCGGTAACACTATGGAGAGGATGAACTTTTTCTCTCCCTGGTCGTCGAACTTAATTACAATGTATTCTTCGGTACAGGTCATCACGCTGCCCAATCCGAACTTCGGATGCTCGACTTGGGCGCCTGTGGCGAAGGCTGGTTTGGTGGCCATGGTGGGGGAATCCTTGAGGAGGCTCGCGCCTCTATTTCATTGTAACAAAAGATAGAAACGATTTTGCGACCGCCCGCGTCCCAGCACCTAGTGCGACCCTTTTGTTGGTTCCTGGCCGTGAGTGTGTGCGCAGCCCTACCGGTCCTGGCCGAACGCGCGAATCGCTATGCGTTAATCCTGGAAGACGCCCCGTTAATTCGGCAAATGGCTCGACCCGGCGGTGGTCGAGAGGCGCTCGCGTCGTCCGAAGCCGCAGCCCCTCGTCGCGTACTGCTTTCCCGTCAGGACGCGCTGCGATCTACTTTGGCAACCCGAAAAATCGGAGTCACCGGAGCGATCCACACGCTGCTCAACGCCGTTTTCGTCGCTGCCACGGAAGCGCAAGCCGACGAGCTACGCGCGCTACCCGGCGTTAAGTCGGTAGTGCGAATGCCCGAGGTCCGGCGCACCATGAACAAGGCGCTGGACCTGGTGAACGCTCGAGCGGCGTGGACCACTCTCGGCGGTCAGGACCAGGCGGGAGCGGGCGTAAAAATCGCGATTGTCGACACCGGCATCGACGAAACGCATCCGGCCTTTCGGGATTCGACGCTCAGCATGCCGCCCGGCTTTCCTAAGGGATCGGGCGACGATCTTAATCACGCCACCAACAAGATCATCGCGGTGCGGAGTTACGTTCTGCCGCTGGCGCTCTTCGACGGTCAGCCGGTGAACACGCGTCCCGACGATCTTTCGGCGCGCGATCATTTCGGACATGGCACAGGTCTGGCAATGGCGGCGGCCGGCGCACCGGTCGGAACCCCGCTCGGCACCATCAGCGGCGTTGCTCCGAAAGCCTGGCTGGGAAACTACAAGATTTTTGGATCGCCCGGCGTGAACGACGTGACGTTCGCGGACGTGATGATGCAGGCAGTGGATGCCGCCTTCAACGACGGCATGGACGTCGCGCTGCTTCCGCTGACCATTCCGATCGTTTTCAACGTGCGCGAACAATGCGACGGCGGCCCCTGCGATCCGTGGGCGGCGGAGGTCGAGTCGGCGACCACCGGCGGCATGGCGATTGTGGTCCCGGCGGGCAACACCGGCGACGGCGGACCGAACAATATCACCACGCCCGGCACCGCGCCCTCGGGAATCACGGTGGGTGCGTCGACCAATTCGCATTTGGTGACCATCGGCGTGCGGACGGGCGGCAATGTATTGAGCGCGCTTTCGGGCGATGGACCGCAGCCGCTGGGCCCGATCACGCTGCCTGCGGCGGACACGGCCACGCTCGGCGGGAGTTTGGCGTGTTCGCCTTTGAACGCGCGGATCGACGGAAAGATCGCGCTGATCGATATCGGCACTTGTGGTTTCGCCGTCAAGGTCAACAACGCGGCGAATGCGGGGGCCGCCGCCGCCATTCTCATCCGGGAAGCGGGCGCAAATACGCTCTTCACGCCGGGTGGGCTGGGCGTAACGGGCATCCCCACCGTGCTGATCGGCGCGGACAGCGGAGCGGCGCTGCGGAGTTTTGTGAGCGCGCAGCCGGCAGCGACCATCACCATCGATCTGGCCGTAGTGGAAACGGCCGCGGGCGCCGAGTCGCGAGCACCGTTTTCCTCGGTCGGCCCCAGCATCACCGATCTGCAGCTCAAGCCGGAACTGGTCGCGCCGGGATCGTCGATCTACACCGCCGCGCAGAATCTGGATCCGAACGGCGATTTCTATAGCGCGACTCGCTTCGGCGCGATGAGCGGGACCAGCGTCGCAGCGGCGATCGCGACGGGAGCGGCGGCGTTGGTGAAACAGGCGAATCCACGATTCACTCCGGCGCAGTTGAAGTCCGCGCTGGCGAACACGGCGTCCGCTGGATTCCCGGGACGAATCACCGAAGTGGGCGCTGGCAAATTGAACGCCCAGGCGGCGGTTACAACGACGGTCACTGCGGACCCGGCGCTGGTGTCCTTCGGTCGCATCAGCAGTACGACTCTCAACGTGACGCGCAGCGTTCGCATCACGAATACTGCTGCCGCTTCCGCCAATCTGCAGCTCGCCGTCAGCCAGAACGACGCGGACGCCCGCGGACGGGTCACGGTCAGCCCCACCAGCGTGACGCTCACGCCGGGTCAGTCGACCAATGCGACTCTTACGTTTTCAGGCACGCTGCCACTGGCGGGAGTCTACGAGGGCGTGATCAATGTGACCGGCGGCGCGGTTCCGCTGCGGATTCCCTACGCATACTTCGTGAGCGATGGAATCCCAGCCGCGCTGGTGCATGTGCTCGGTGACGATTTCGTCGCCAACGCCGGCGACATCCTGGAGCTCGATTTCAAAGTGGTCGACCGGTTTGGAATCGCTCTTCCCGATATTCCGGTGCAATTCACGCCCGCGACCTCGGTGAAGGAAGCGGACCGCGTGACGGAAGCCTCGGGTATCGCGTTTGCGCGCGTATTTGCGGGTCCACAACTGGGCACCCAAACCTTCACCGCAACGGTCGGAACGATGCAGATTCGCTTCCAGGGGCGAACGCGAACGCTGCCTTCGATCCGAGCCAATGGAGTGGTGAATGCCGCGAGCGTTCAGGCGGGTGCGGGGATCGCGCCGGGGTCGTATATCACCATTTTTGGCGCCGGTATGGCCGAGGGTCCGGCGATTTACCGCACGCCGTATTTGCCGCTCTCGCTCGCCGGGACCAGCGTGAGCTTCGACGATCCGTCGCGCGGCGTCAGCGCGCCGGGACGGCTGTCGTACTCGAGCGAAGGGCAGGTGAACGTGCAGGTTCCCTGGGAACTCCAAGGGTCCAGTTCGGTAACGATCAAAGTGGCCTTGGGCGGATCGATAACCTCAACCGTGACGCTGCCGGTGGTGGCGGCCGCGCCGGCGGCGTTCGAATACACCGATCCGTCGAGCGGCCAGCTCCTTGCAGCCGCGCTAGATGAGGGTTTCAAGCTGGTGAGCCCGTCGAATCCGGTGCAGCGGGGACACATCATCCAGTTGTATGTGAACGGCTTGGGAGCGACCGACAATCAACCCGCTTCGGGAGAGACCAGCCCCGCGCAACCTTTGGCAAATACTCGGGTTGTACCAGTTGTGACGATCGGCGGGAAAACCGCGTCCGTGCAGTTCAGCGGTCTCGCTCCGTTCTTCGTGGGCTTGTATCAGGTGAATGTCGTAGTGCCCGCGGATTTAACGCCGGGTTTACAAACGGTTGTCATCTCCTCCGGCGGAGTCCCGTCCAAGAATACAGCGATACCCGTACAATAAAGTGACTGCGCCCCAACCGGCGCTAAAGCCTCAGCGTTCCGCGTCCGACCGTGTTTATAGATGTAATCAGCCCGAGGAGTCCTGCATTCATGAAGCGTTTCCTGCTTTTCATCGCGCTCGCCATTACTGTCTCCGCCCAAATCATCCCGGGACGGTATATCGTCGAATTCAATACACCCCCGACCGCTGCGTTGATGACCCCACAGACGCGCCTGCTGCCGGGCAACGAGCCACGGGTGGCGGCGCGACGCGCGCAGATCGCGGCCGAGCGGACGACCGCCGAACAGCGGGTTCGCGCACTGGGCGGGACCATCACGCATCGCTATGACACGCTGCTTAACGGAATCGCCGTGACGCTAAGCGATGCGGGCGCGGCCGAATTGCGGCAGATGCCCAACGTGCGTGGGGTTTATCCGGTGACGCGGCACCGCGCATTATTGGATCGCGCGGTGAAGGTACACCGCATCGCCGACGCCGTGCAGACTTTCGCCAACGGAGCCGCGGACGCTGGCAAGGGAATCAAGATCGGGATTCTGGACACGGGCATCGACTCCACACACCCGGGCTTTCAGGGCTTCACGACGCCGATCCCCGACGGTTATCCGAAAGTCTCCGGACCTTCGGAGGCGGCCAATACCAACGCCAAGATCATCGTGGCGCGGAGTTATCTGAGCACCCAGGGAGCCACCGACATGATCGGCCACGGCACCGGGACCTCCATGATCGCGGCGGGCAATTCGAACGATCCGGCGAAGTCGGGTGTGCTCGGCATTCCGCCGATCACGGGAGTCGCACCGGCGGCGTGGCTGGGGAATTACAACGTTTTCGACGACGACGGCTTCACCGACTCGGCCACTTTTTTGCTGGCTCTTCAAGACGCGCTGAACGATGGCATGAACGTGGTGAATTACAGCGTGGGCGGGGCCAACCTGAGTGCGCACATCAATGAAGGTCCGCAGGCGCGCGCCATCAATGCCGCGGTCGCCGCGGGAATGTTGATCGTAGCCGCGGCCGGCAATGAAGCTGAATTCGCCAACCTCGATTCGGGATTTGTCGAACGCTACCCGGGCGGCGGCACCGTCAGCGATCCGGCCGCTGTTCCGGGCATCATCGCCGTCGGCGCGAATCGTAACGATCGAACGCTGGGTTTTGCCGTGGCTCCAGCGGATGTCGCGCCCTACCAGGCACTGGTTCCGACCCAGTTGCAGAACATTACCGGGCAGATCACCGGCGTGGTCGCCGTGGTTAGCAAGCTGGACACCGATGGGTTGGGCTGCGCGGCGTTTCCGGAGAAGAGCTTGGAAGGCAAGATCGCGCTAATCAAGCGGGGTGACTGCGCCTTCGCAATGAAATTGAACAATGCGCAAGCTGCGGGCGCCGCCGCAGCGGTCATCTACGATAACAAGGATGAAGGGTTTGTGAACATGGACGTGGGTGCCGCCACACTGCCCGCCACATTTATTTCGCTGGCCAGCGGAACTGATCTCGCGGGCCGCGCTGCCGCCAATGCAACGCTGCAGACGGTGGTGGATTTCAACGGAACGTTCCCGTTCCCCCGCCCCACCGATCTCTCCATCTTTTCTTCGGCCGGCCCCACTCCGGGTGGCGCGGTGAAGCCCGACTTGGTGGCGGCCGGTGAAACCGTGATTACCGCCGACACTACGGTGTATGAAGAGTTCGGTGCGTACCCGCCTTACATGGTGCTGGATGGATTTGGCGGATCGGGGACCAGCTTTTCGGCTCCCTTCGTCACCGGCTCGATAGCGGTGCTGATGAGCGCGCGGCCGGGACTGACTGCGGCACAATACCGGTCGCTGGTGACCAATAGCGCCGCGGTGCTGAAGGGCTCGGACGATTCCGTCGTGAAGCCGCAACTGGCGGGCGCGGGCAAACTGGATCTTCTCACGGCGGTGAAGAATCCGCTAACGGCGGATCCGCCGACGGTCACGTTCTCCGCGGCGAACCAGTTGACGCAAGCGGTCGTGATCACGAACGTCGGTTCCGCGAGCGATACTTTCACGGTCGCCGTGAATCCGATCAACACCGACGGGACGGTACCTTCGGTCGACATCACTTCGGTCAGTTTGAAACCAGGGGAATCGAAAACGGTGAATCTTACCATCGCCGACGGCGGCCTGCCGACGGGCGAGTATCACGGCTACATCACGATTACGGGATCGAACGTCACGGCCTCGAACGGCGGGCCCGCGACGCGCATTCCTTACTGGTATGGGGTGCCCGGAAAAACCGCGAAATACATCTCGCTGCTGACGCCGGACGATCCGACGGCCGGTTCGACGGGCGACGAAATCAGCTTCCTGGTGCGCTTGGTGGACCAGGTCGGATTGCCAATCGCGGGCGATGTGCCGGAGGTGGTCGGGACGGGCGCGCGTACGCGGATCGTTAGCACTACCGCGATTTCGGAGATCCCCGGGACGTTTGAGATTACCGTGCGTCTGGGACGGGCGGATGATATCGGCGCGAATGTTTTCACGATCACGTCGGGCGACGTGAAGCGGACGATTACTGTGTTTATTCAGTAGAGAGTGGGGCAGGCGGTTTCGCCTGCCGGGCGGGCCAGGCGCTGGTCACGCAACTCCGAAAGGCCGACGAGGGCGTCGGCTGCGGTCCCGGGGGACCGCCCTCCATTAATCGGGCTCTCGGGCGCGGCCGCCGCGTCCATTGCGCTGGTCGGTTCGAGGGAGGGCGGACGCCCTCGTCCGCGCCGGACCCCTGGTCCGGCAATAAAGCTATTGCTTCGGCGGCGGTGTGGCGATTTCCAGTTTCGGATAATACGGCTGCTCCAGTTTCTGGAACTTCTCCAGCCACTTCTTCCCCGCTTCCGTCGGCGTGAAACTCCACTCCTGCCGATGGTAATTCCAGTCGTCCGGATTCAACTCCTGCGCGCGACGCCAGTGCTTCGCGGCCAGCTCCGTGTTCTGCTTTTCGTGGAAATACACCGCCAGCTTGAAGCTCGCCTCGGCTTCCTTCTCCTGATCGGTTCGCGGCTTCACGCGTTTCGCGAAATCAGCGTCGGATAAAACGAACGGGCTGCGCGCGCCGTTCGTGACCCAATCCCGTAAACTCGCGACATAAGCGACGCCTTCGGTCGTGATGCTTTTCTCGCCGAACTTCAGCGTCGACGAAGTGGTCCACGCCGGTTCAGCGGGACGCACCACGCGCCCGCGCTCGTCGATCCACACGCCCATCGGCACATTGATGAATTGGAACGCGGAACTGACTGCGTGCTTCACGTCGATCAGCGTCGTGTAGGTCGCCTTGGCGATGTCGTAATACTTGCCAGCCGCCGCTTCACCGCCGGTATCCTGCGCGGCGGCGATAATTTCGAAATTCTTGTCCTTTAATTCGGTGTAGAGTTTCTGCCAGCCTGGCAGATCATTTCGGCATCCTCACCAGGAGGCCCACGTGACCACCAGCACTTTCTTGCCGCGAAAATCCTTGAGGTGGACGATTTTGCCGGCGCGATCGGGCACCGCGAAATCGGGTGCCTGGCGCGATTCGGTATACGCGCCGGTCAGCACCGGAATTTCGCCGAAGCTCCATACACCTGAATCTGCGACGTACGATTCGCCGATCTTGCGAGCGAATGCGGTGAGATGGAAATATTCGCCCTGGCGCATGGCTTTCGTCACGGGGATGCATAGCTCCGCGCGGCAAGCGCCCTGCGGTTTGAGCTCGAACTCGTTGATGCGCGGAAGGTCCGCCGCGCGCACCCATAGTTCGTTACCGTCGACGCGTGCGCGATCGAGTGGCACGGCGCGGTCGGCGTAGAGCACGGTCGCACTGGTGTTAGTCGGTGCGGCGGAGGCGATCGCGGCCCCGGTCGTCAAGGCGAGAAAATTTCGGCGCTGCATAACACCCGATTGTAGCGTGGGCGTCGCGCGTTCGCGTTAACCTATCTTGCATGTCCGACCGCCTCGAAGAACTGCGCCGCCGACACGCCGCCGCCGATGCCGGAGGCGGCGAAGAACGCCGCGCCCGCCAGCACAAAGAAGGCAAACTCTCCGCGCGCGAGCGCATCGACCTGCTGCTCGACGAAAACACTTTCGAGGAAACCGGCAAGCTGGTCCGGCACCGCTGCCGCGATTTTGGAATGGACGAACAAGTGGTCGATGGCGACGGTTTCATCACCGGCCATGGCCTGATTCACGGCCGCGAAACTTACGTCTTCGCGCAGGATTTCACCGTCTTCGGCGGCTCGCTTTCTGAAACCAACGCGCAGAAAATCGTGAAGCTGATGGACCTGGCGCTCAAGACCGGCGCGCCGGTGATCGGCCTCAACGATTCGGGCGGCGCGCGCATTCAGGAGGGCGTGCTTTCACTCGGCGGCTATGCGGACATTTTTCTGCGCAACACGATTTCAAGCGGCGTGGTCCCGCAGATCTCGGCCATCATGGGTCCTTGCGCGGGCGGCGCGGTGTATTCGCCCGCGCTTACCGATTTCATTTTCATGGTGGGTCGCACCAGCTACATGTTCGTCACCGGGCCCGACGTGATCAAGACCGTGACGCACGAAGATGTGACCAAAGAGGCGCTGGGCGGCGCGCAGACGCACAACTCGACCAGCGGCGTCGCGCATTTTCTGGCGCACGACGATTCGGAGTGCCTGCGCATGATACGCGAATTGATGAGCTACCTGCCGCAGAATAATCGGGACGATGCGACGCGCGGTCCGCAGACCGATCCCGTCACGCGCGAAGACGCCGCGCTCGACACGCTGGTTCCCGCTGCATCGAATCAACCTTACGACATCAAGGATGCGATCCGGCACATCGCCGATCATGGCAATTTTTTCGAAGTGCAGGAGCATTGGGCCCGCAACATCGTAATCGGATTCGCGCGCATGGATGGACGGACGGTAGGGATCGTTGCCAATCAGCCGGCGTTTCTGGCGGGTTGTCTGGATATCGATTCGTCGACGAAGGGGGCGCGCTTCGTACGCTTCTGTGACGCGTTCAATATTCCGATCCTGACGTTCGAGGACGTTCCCGGTTTCCTTCCCGGCACCGCGCAGGAATTCGGCGGCATCATTCGCCATGGCGCGAAATTACTCTACGCATATGCCGAAGCGACCGTGCCGAAGATCACGGTGATCACGCGCAAAGCGTACGGCGGCGCGTATTGCGTCATGGGCTCGAAGCACTTGCGCACCGATGTGAACCTGGCTTGGCCGACCGCTGAAATCGCCGTGATGGGTGCCGAGGGAGCGGTCAATATCGTATATCGCCGCGAGCTGGCCGCTGCGAAAACGCCGGAGGAGCAGGACGCGGTGCGGCGGGCCAAGACCGAGGAATTTCGCGAGCGTTTCGCGAATCCATTTGTCGCCGCCGAGCATGGTTTTCTCGACGACGTGATTGAGCCGCGGCAAACGCGACCGCGGGTGATTCGCGCGCTAAAGATGCTTGAGACGAAGGTCGACACGATGCCGCGCAAGAAGCACGGCAATATTCCGTTGTGATGGAGTGGTTGAACTAAGCCGCTTCTTCGGCCAGTTTTTCGAAAAACTTCTTGATCATCATTTTCGAGGTCGAATCGATCAGGCGTTGCCCGATCGCCGCTATGGTGCCGCCCACTTGCACGTCGCCATCGTAGGTCACTTCGGAGCCGGCGTCCTTCGCAGCGATCTTGAGAAGGCCGCCGCCCTTCACGAATCCGATTCTGCCCGAGCCTTCCACTTCCAAACGAAAACTATCGGGCGGCGATTGCTCGGTGATCCGCACCTTGCCGTCGAACGCGCCCGAGAGCGACGCCATCGACATCTTCATCTTCATGCGGTATTCGTTCTCGCCGATTTTTTCGAGCGCATCGCATCCGGGAATGCATCGCGCCAGAACCACCGGGTCCTGCATCACCTGGTAGGCGCGTTCAGGCGGAAGCGCGACCAGGCTGCTACCCGAGATTTTCATGCGGTTCGAGCGAGCGCGGCTCGAATTGCGCGTTCCGCGTAAACTTTCGCCAGGTGCCGCCGATAATCGGCTGAGGCGTGCAGGTCGGAATTCGCGTCCGCGCCTTCGACGACGACCGACGCAGCGGCTTGAATTTCGATATCAGAACCCGCTTTGCCTTCGAGTAAGTTCTCCGTCATGGTCGCGCGATACGACTTGTTCGCGAGGCCCGTCACGCCGATGCGCGCCATCGTAATTTTTCCGCCCGATTTGCGAATGCGCGCTGCAACGCCGATAATTGCGAATCCGCTGGCGGGATGCTGCATCTTCTGATAGCTGGTGCCCGCACCCGAATCTTCGACTGGCACGATCACCTTGAGAATGATCTCGCCTTCCTCAAGCGCCGTCGAAAAAGTGTCGAGAAAAAACTTCGCCGCGGGAATCTCACGTCCCTTTGAGGTCACGATGCGAGCTTCGAGTGCCTGCAGCGCCGCCGGATAATCCGCCGACGGATCCGCATGCGCGATGCTGCCCCCGATGGTCCCCATGTTGCGCACCTGCACATCGCCGATGGCGGCCACGGTTTCGCCCAGCAGCGGACATTTTCCGCGCACGATAGGTGACGACTGAACCGAATGATGCGTCGCCATCGCGCCGACGTGGATCGCGCCCTGTTCCTCGCGAATCGACGCAAGCTCCGAAATGCGCCCGAGGTCGACCAGATGTTCCGGGGCCGATAGGCGCAGCTTCATCATCGGGATCAGGCTCATGCCGCCCGCAAGCGGCTTCGCACCTTTGGCGATTAATCCCAATGCTTCGTCCAGCGTCTTCGCGGCGGTGTATTCAAAACTTTGCGGGATCATTGATCATTGTCTCCTGACGGCGCTGCGCGCCTAGGCCCCCTGAATCAGCTTCCAGATTTTCTCCGGCGTCATCGGCATGTCGATATGCTTCACGCCCAGCGGCGACAGCGCATCCACCACCGAATTCACCACTGCGGGCGAGCATCCGATGGTCCCCGCCTCGCCCACGCCTTTTACTCCCAGCGGATTCACGGGAGTCGGCGTGATGGTGTGCGAACTCTCGATCCACGGCATCATGTGCGCGCGTGGCATAGCGTAATCCATGAATTCGCCGGTCACGAGCTGCGCGTTTTCGTCGTATACCGCGTCTTCCCACAGCGCCTGGCCAAGGCCCTGGGCGACGCCGCCGTGAATTTGCCCGTCGACAATCAGCGGATTCAAAATGTTTCCGATGTCGTCGACGGCTACGTAACGCAGAATCTTGATCGCCCCGGTTTCGCGCTCGACTTCGGTCACGACCAGGTGAGTGCCGAACGGAAACGTGAAATTCGGCGGCTCCCAGAAGTGCGTGGCGAGCATGCCGGGTTCGGTATTCGGCGGCAGCTTCATCGCGCGATACGACGCCCCGGCGATCTCCTGAATGGTTTTCGACGCCCCGGTCTTATTGCACGTCACCTTGCCACCGGCGAAGGTCACGTCGTCAGACTCGAGTAGCATCTCGCCGAACTTCTTGATCTTCGCGCGCAAATCCTGCAGCGCGAAATACACCGCGGTTCCGCCGACCGCCGTGCCGCGGCTGCCGAAAGTTCCGATCCCGTACTGCACGATGGATGTATCGCCGTGCAGCACCACGATGTCGTCGATATCGACGCCCAGTTCGTCGGCAGCAATCTGCGCGAAGGTGGTCTCTTCGCCCTGCCCGTGCGGCGAAGCGCCGGTCAAAACAGTCACCTTGCCGGTGGGATCGATCTTCACCGTCGCACTTTCCCAACCCCCCGCGGGCGTGGCGGGCGACGGACCCATCGCGCAAATCTCGCCATAGGTCGCGAGGCCGATTCCCATAAGCTTGCCCTGCTTGCGTTTCTCCGCCTGCTCTTTGCGCAACGCCTTGTAGTCGGCGATTTCGAGCGCCTTGTCGAGCGGCAAAGCGTAATCGCCCGTGTCGTAGATCAACCCCGTCGCGGTCGGGAACGGGAACTGTTCCTTCGTCACGAAATTCATGCGGCGAATTTCCGCCGGATCCATCTTCAGTTCCATCGCGAGCATGTCGACCATGCGCTCGATTCCATGCGTCGCTTCGGGACGTCCTGCCCCACGATATGCGTCGGTCGGCACGCAATTGGTGAACACGCCGACGATGTCCGCATGAATATTCTGCGTCCGGTACAGACCCGGCATCATGAGCACGCTGAGGGTCGGAATCGCGGGCGTCAGCAACTGGTGATACGCGCCAAGGTCCTGGATGATCTTCAGCTTGATGCCGGTGATGGTGCCGTCTTTCTTGGCGGCGATCTCGTAATAATCCACGTGGCCGCGGCCGTGAATGGTGCACGTGAAATTTTCGCGCCGCGATTCGATCCATTTCACCGCGTGGCCGATCTTCATCGCCACGAAGCCCAACAGCGCTTCTTCCGCGTACACGTTCAGCTTGCTGCCAAACCCGCCGCCGACCTCGGGCGCCACCAAGCGCAGTCGATTCTCTTCGAGCCCCAGCATCATCGCCACCAGCGTGCGGCACAGGTGTGGAATTTGCGTGGACGTGTATAACGTCAGCGCACGATCCGCCGCGCGCCACTCGGCCACCACCCCGCGCGTTTCCATCGCCGACGGAATCAGCCGCTGGCTGGTGATGCGCTGCTTCACGACGACGTCAGCTTCGGCGAACGCTTTCGCGGTATCGCCACCTTCCTGATGAAACGTGAACGCGGTGTTGTCGGGCCACTCCGGATGCACCGCGGGCGCGCCGGGCGCGAGCGCTCCCTCGGGATCGCCCACGGCAGGAAGTACTTCCCAATCGATCTCGACCAGATCAGCGGCGTCCGCCGCGATGTAGCGATCCTGCGCGACGACCACGGCAACCGGATGGCCGACGTAATACACGCGGTCGGTCGCGAGCACGGTGTGATGCGGCACGCGCAGGCCCGGGAGCGACGCGCCGCACGGCACCGGACCGATCTTCTCCGTGTCCTTGCTGGTGAAAACCGCGACCACGCCCTTGTGTGCCTCGGCTTTCGAAATATCGATCGAGCGAATCTTCGCTGCACCATGCGGGCTGCGGACGATCACCGCGTAATGCATGCCCGGGATTTTTATGTCGTCGACATAGGTCGCGGTGCCGGTGATCAGCCGCGGATCTTCGCGCCGGCGGATGCGCTTGCCAACCAGAGTTTCGGGTTTCGAGACGATTGTGGCCATGTCCGTTCGCTCCTACTTCGACGCGGCTGCTGCTGCCGCCTTGACTGCGTTCACGATGTGCTGGTAGCCGGTGCAGCGGCATAGATTGCCCTCGAGTCCGTGTCGAATTTCTTCTTCGCTCGGATTCGGATTGCGATCCAGAATCTGTTTCGACGCCATGATCATCCCCGGCGTGCAGAAGCCGCATTGCAGCCCGTGCTCGTTCCAGAAGGCTTCCTGCATGGCGTGATATTTCGCGCCGTCCATAGCCAAGCCTTCGATGGTCGTGATCTTCGCGCCGTCGGCTTGCACGGCGAACATCGAGCAGCTCTTGACGGCCTTGCCGTTGAGCTCGACGGTGCACGCTCCGCACAGCGAAGTCTCACAGCCGATGTGCGGGCCGGTCAGCCCGGCGATCTCGCGCAAGTAGTGGATCAGGAGCAGTCGCGGCTCCAGGTCATGGGAATACGGTTTCCCGTTGATGGTGAGGGTGATGTTCATAACGGTCCTCGGGGCGTTAACGAAGATATCAAATAGTAGGGCAGGTGATCTTGTCACCTGCCTGGGATCTACAGACCAACGACGGAACGGTGGCTCGGCAGAATCACCCCCGCTAAATTCAGCGGGTCTGCCGACGCGACTGGTTTTGTTTCGGCTTCGAGCGCGGAGCGACGCACGTGGCGCAGCAAGTCGACCGCTTCGGGCCGCGCGAACTGCTCGCCTACGAATCCCGAGACGAATCGTCCGCCGCGAATTTCACCGCGCGCTTCCATGCGCCGATACACCACGAGAAGATCGCGCCAAGCGGGCGCCAGCGATTCGCGGGCCAGAAGATCGCGGAACATCACACCCCAGCGGGTCAAAAGTTGATTCGCAAAAAATTCGGCGTCGATTTTTTCACTCTTGCCCGGCTGCGTCCGATCGAGCAGCGCCCAGCGCCCCGCCGCATGCCGCGGCCGCGAAAATCTGCCGCGACCTTGCCCACTCCGGCGCTTCGGATCGAGCAGCGCGCGCAGATTTTCGAAACCGTCGGCAGTCACGCGGCCCGCCGTGACTAATTCCCACAAGCCGTCTTCCACCTCGCTCGCCAGTCGGCCGGACGCTTTCACGATTTCGTTGAAGAAACTTGCGCCACGTTGCTCGAGAGCGGCGAGAACGTCGCGTGCCTGGTGCGACAGAGCAGCGTCCTGCAACGGCGCCGCACCCAGGAAGTAGTGCGCATCTTCGCGCGTGAAAATCGCGAGCGGAGCTACTCGGGTCGGGCGCACGCGGCGTGGACCGGTCGCACCGGCTTCGAGCGCCGGATGCGGGGAGAGCCGTCCCCACATGATTTCGCCCGCCAGACATAAGCGGTCGAGCAACTCCGGATCGTATTTCGCGACCCTGCGCGGCAAAATGTCCGACTCCCATGCCGCCGAAGAAATTTCGTAACCCTGAAGCTGCCGCAAGATCTGCAACAGGCCGTCGACCCCATGCAGTTGCGTGCCGGGCGACACATGCTGCCAACGATCCAGGAATCGCGCGAACTGCGCCGCCGTCACCGGCTCGATTTCGCGTCGCAATCTCCCCAGGGTCAGGCGATGAATGCGCGCGAGGATGCGGCGGTGACAAAACTCTTCTTCGTGTCCCGCAAAACGTCCGCGGAGAATCAATCCTTCGGACTCGATTTGCGCTAGTCCCGATTCGATTGCGTCCAGCGGTAACCCCAATCGATCGGCTAGCGCGCGCGGCGTTATTGGACCGATTGAATCCATCCAGCCGCGCAGCACTCCCGCCACATCTCCCAAAGACCCCAGTCTCTCCGTCGCGACCCACCTCCCATCCACCGTCGACGCGCGACCAACCCGCGACAATTCCTGGTACCAACCTCGCCAATCTTCTACAGGCGGCAGAATGATCAGTGTCAGCAGCGCGTCGTGCAACTCATCCGCGTCGCGAACCAACGGCCAGGATTCCTCCGCCACCTGCGCGATCGCCGCTGGATCGAGCGCCCCCAGGCCCGCTGCATCCTCGGCCGGAAGCATTCGCCGAAGCTGGACGGCTCGCGCGCGGCGCTCTTCGAGCGGCGCGTCATCCAAATACGCGTACGGATTCGAATTGAGAATCTCGTGACAGAACACGGACGGCTCGGGTGTGTCGACGGCCAGCGTGCGAATCTCACCCGCACCCATCCGGTCGAGCACGTCAATCAGCCCGTTTAGGTCCATCGCTTCGTACAAACAATTCGCGATGGTTTCTTTCACCAGGGGATGATCCGGAATCTGCGGTTCGGCCGTAAGATTCTCGGGACAAGCGGCTTGATCCGGAAAGACCGCGGCGAGCAGATCGTCCGCACGCATGCGCTGCAGCGGTGCGGGCATCTTACGTCCACCCTGAAACCGCGGAACGGCCAACGCGCGACCCGCGTTCCATTTCCAGCGCACTCCGAACATCGGCGCGGCCAGCAGCGCCTGCTCGAGCACGTGCTTCACTGTGTTCGTGCTGAGGAAACTGAATACCACTTCGAGCGGAAACGAATGCTGATCGCTCAGCGAGAGCAGCAGCCCGTCGTCGGTCGCCGCCGCCTGCAATTCGAAATTGAAGGACCGGCAAAAGCGTTTTCGCAGCGCCAGCCCCCATGCCCGATTGATCCGCGCGCCGAACGGAGCGTGAATGATGAGCTGCATGCCGCCGGCTTCGTCGAAAAATCGTTCGGCGATCACGCATTCCTGCGACGGAACTGCACCCAGCACGCGTTTACCCGCGCGCACATACTCGACGGCTTGCTCGGCGCCGCGCCGTTCTAGTGAACACTCTCCAGCGATCCACTCAACGGCGTCTTCACGCGCAACGATCTCTTCCCGAAGCGACGCGACCGCAGCGGAAAGTTCCTTAGTCCGCCCGGGCGCTTCGCCACGCCAGAACGGAATAGTGGGCGCTGCTCCGTGCGCATCCTCCACCCGCACGCGACCCGTCTGGACGTGTCGGACTTTCCACGACGTCGTGCCCAGCAGAAAAATGTCGCCGACATTGCTCTCGACCGCGAAATCCTCATCGAGAGTGCCGACGACGGTTCCCTCCGGCTCGGCGATCACCTGATAAAGAGAAGAATCCGGAATCGCGCCGCCGTTAGTGATCGCGGAGAGCCGAGCGCCCCGCCGTCCACGCAACCGATGGTTCACACCATCGCGATGCAGGAACGCTCCGCGCCGGCCGCGTGATGTAGCGATTCCTTCCGAGAGCATCTCGACCACCGCGTCGAAATCGTGTCGCGCCAGATCGCGATAGGGCCAAGTCCCGCGCACCAGCTCGAACATTTCGTCTTCGCCGTACTCGCGGCAGGCGATCTCGGCAACCATTTGTTGCGCCAGGATGTCGAGGGGAGCCGACGGAATCTCGAGGCGATCCAATTCGCCCGCACGAATCGCGCGCACCAGCGCGGCACACTCGATCAGGCCGTCGCGTGTGGTCGGGAAAAATCGACCCTGGGGCAGTGCGCCCACCCAATGCCCCGACCTTCCGACCCGCTGCAATCCCACCGCGATTGAACGCGGCGATTCCACCTGGCACACCAGATCGACGGTGCCGATGTCGATCCCCAATTCAAGCGAGGCCGTCGCTACCACGGCGCGCAGCTCGCCCGATTTCAGGCGCTGCTCGGCTTCGAGTCGAAGTTTCCGCGAAAGGCTACCGTGATGCGGCAGCACCGCGTCCGCGCCCAGGCGCTCCTGCAAGTGATGCGCGACGCGCTCGGCCAATTTCCGCGTGTTGACGAATACCAGCGTGGTGCGAACCTCGCGTGCCAGCGTGGCGATGCGATCGTAAATCTCGCCCCACATTTCGGTGCTGGCCACTGCGCCCAACTCGTGGCGCGGAACTTCCACCGCCAAATCCATGGCC
>DASYPO010000109.1:0-6060 GCA_036006545.1 Bryobacteraceae bacterium | reverse complement strand
ATTCGTCGCGCCGCTGGTGGGCGCGGTGCCCGCGGCGGCAACGGCGCCGGCGTTGATTCTGGTCGGGTCGCTGATGATGTCGCATGCGGCGGAGATTAAGTGGAATCAGCCGGTCGAAGCGATTCCTGCGTTTCTGACGCTCGTGGGGATTCCGATGACGTTCAGCATCGCGAACGGGCTCGCTCTGGGGTTCACGGCGTACGCGCTGTTGCGGATTCTGCGCGGCGAGTTTCGGAAAACGCACTGGCTAGTGTATGTGCTCGCGCTGTTGTTTATTGCGAGGTTTGTGTATCTCGGGAAGTCAGGGTGACGAGATGCTGGCCCCGAGGAAGAAATAGGACGTTCCCCATCCACCTTGGTTCGACGGATTCGCCGTCAATCTCGACACGAGACACGCGGCGTTCGAGCACAGCCATGGCGCGCGCGTTGCTTTGGTAGGCCAGTTCGACGCCGTCGGCGAGAGCTTTGGCGGAGCGCAAGTCTCCCGTGAAATCGAGAATGCGGAGCACGGGAGGACTTGCCGCCGGCTCGATTACATGCGCGCCGGGAGGGAGCCAGACGATCGTATCGTTCGCAACCGGCCACGGACGATTGTCTACTTGAGCGGGACCTTTCCATCGGACTCCGACGCCCCGTCGGGATTCGATTGCCAGTTTCGAGCCAGTGCGCTCCGCGCGTTCTACGAAAGCCGAGGATGCGGCCAACAGTGGCCAGTCCTCACGAGCGATCGAGTTTTCGAAATACAAGGCGACGCGCGGGAACGACGCCGACGCGGTATGCACCAGCGCGAACAATTCCGTCCCGGTTTGCTGCTTTAGCGGGTAGACATCCTGGTAGCGCTCGGCGATGTTGATGTCTATCGCTAACTTCTCGGGAAAGTCCGTTAGCAATGAATACTTTCCAGAAATATCGCGATAGCGCTGCGGCCCCAGGTGCCATACTGTAGCCGGATCTTCGATGAGAAACGTAAAGTCGTGCTGCCGGAGCAGGGGAAGGAGGCCTGCGGCGTCGGCCCCGATCTTGTCGCGCATCGTTTGGTCGTACCTATCGTCAACATGCGTAAGGACTAAGTCCAGATTTGGCTTCGTTTTGCAAATTGCCTTGATGCGCCCGATCCACTCCTCCTGTAACCGGCGGGCGAGGTCGGCCCGGAAGTCGAGAAACGGTTTCGAAGCAAATGCTTCCATTGGGTCGACGCCGGCGATTCGTTTGAATTCCGCCCGCACATCGTCGTTCATGGGAGTGAAGCGCGCGGGGTTGGCTGCGCCTTCGAGCGATTCGAAATACAGCTCGGCGAGATTGACGCCGTCCCAATCGAAGCGGGTGATCAGGGCGCGAAGCCCGTCGGCGACAGTCGCGGCGGCTTGTGGATTCGCGAGATTGATCAGCTTTCTCCAGTCGAGATGCGCGTCCTGACCGAGGGCGGTTTTCTCGCGCCACTCGGGATGCGATTCCCAGAAGCGTTCGCTGACGTGGGGAAATTCGAGCCAGGCGTAGACCTGAATCGCCTGGCGATGACAGGCCTCGACGAGACGGCGGAGATATTCGTCGGACTGCGGATCGGGCTCCCAGTGGTGCCAAGCCGCGGCGTGGATTGCCTGTATGCCTGCCGCACGCCAATGTCTCGCGAGGTAATCGGGATCGGCGCGCAGACGATAGGAAGAATCGAAGAATGCCCACAGGCGCGCAGAGCGGAAGGGCGGTTCAAGACCGAGGTCGGCGAGTGCTTGCAGCAAATAGGGAAACCGCGCATATCTCGGAGAGCCGGGGGAGGTCGCGAGCCAGAGAATCGCGTGGCCGTCGCGTTGCAATCCTGCAACCAGAGGCGCTTGTTGCCAGCGCTCGCGCGTAAAGATGCGGGCGTCCGCCGGCATTTCATAGATAGGAAGATCGAGCGATTTTTCCCAGACGATTTTGAGCTTGGGATTGCGGAGGTCTTCGACGCTGCGCACGGTGATGCGCTTCGCGGTGGCGCGGAACCCGAGCGAAGTCGATCGCGGCGAATCGCCTTCGAGGATCTCGATCCCGAGGGTCGACGGGTTCACGCCGATGGTCCCGAGGATTTCGGACCAGGAGTTGGAATCGGCCGCGGCGAAGGTGAGCGGGAGGAAAACAAAGCTAGCGAGTAAGTGCATACCAGATTCCGATGCGAAGGTCGTAATACATGGGGCCACGCGGGCTGCCGGTAACAAGATACAAGCCGCGCAGAGCACTCACCGAGAAGACGATGTTGTGAAGACGCAGTTTCACGCCGGGGCCGGTCTCGACAAAATTCGCCCAATACTCGCCGCGCGAATCCACGGTCAGATTCCAATTCCAGAAAAGTTGCGCGGGGGCGAACGTGAATCCGGTGCGATTTTGCGAATACAGCAGCATGTCGTTGGCGAAACGGCTGACGTAGATCCCGTCGAGATTCGTCTCGGCGAATGCGCGGCCGGCGACGATCCCTTTCGCGTAGGCGACCCCGCCGCGATAGTCCGGCACGATACGGCCGAGGTCGTTCGGCGCGCCGCGATAGCGCAGCGCTTCACCGGCTTCGAACCATCCGATGATGCCCTTCCACGGTTGTGTCGCGATCCCAAGGGCCAGGATCACACTGCGTTCGGAAAGAAACTGCGGACCGAGGCTCGCGCCGAGGCCGACTGCACCGCGCACGTCGGCGATGAAACGCACACTCACGTAGGGTCGCAGCGGGACGCCAGAAAGTCGCAGCTCAGTTTTCGATTGCGCATATGTGAAGACGTCGTGCCAGCGCGTGGAATACATCGGATAGAACCAAATCGAGGTGCGGATTCGTTCGAGCGCGGGACGCAGGTTGTGAAATGCGCGATTGGCTTCGCCGGCAGTGGAGCGATCGGGACTGCGACGCGCAAGATTGAACCAGCGCAGCGCTTCTTCATCCTCCTTTAATAAGTTGTGTGCCCAGCCGAGCTTGAGCATGACGTTGAAATCGACCGGATCGTTTTCGTGGGCGACGCGCAGGTACTTCAGTGCGTCCTTGAGGTAGCCTTTCTCGAGCGACTTTTCCCCCAGCATCTTAGCTTCGCCGGGCAGCGTGCGGGACGTTTCGGATTGTTTGTGTAGCACCGGCGGCATCTTCAGAACCGCCCGCACGCGGTCGGATAGTTCGTCGTCGCGGCCAGCAAGCACGCGATTCAGCAAGGGCATCGCGCCGTTCTCGTCGCCGCGACTTAGACGCAGGAAGCCTAGCTGCGCGGCCGAGAGAAGATCGTCGGGAGATTCCTCGACCACGCGTTCAAACAGACCCTCGGCCTCTCGCCGGTGCTCCATCTGAAGATTCAGGTACGCCAGCTCGCGGCGGAGGAGCGCGTTTGACGGATCGAGCGCGAGTGCTAGCTCGAACTCATGTACATATGGATAGCGGGCGGGCAGCAGCGCGCGTGCGTCTTCAGCGGTGCGCGGCTCGGCCCCGCGAGAAGCCGCGATCAACGCAGCCATGGCATCCGCAGGCCGATTCAGCGCCTGCCACATGCGCCCCAAATCGAGCAGCAACGCGCGCCGATCGGGACGGAGTCGCCAGGCTTTCTCGTAATGCTCGGCGGCCAAGGCGAATTCGTCGCGCTGGTCCGCCAGGCGGGCTAGTTCCTCGTGGCCGCTGAAATTCGACGGGTCGATCGCAACAGCCTGCGTCCAGCGCGCGATTCCATCCCGCAAGGGCCGGTCGATATTCTCAAATGCGGCTGCCGCGGTCGTATTGCCGCGTTTGCGTACGCGGTCGAAGATGCGACGGGCGACGGCGGTCTGCTTCGTCTCATGACACAGGAACGCATATTCGAGCGCGACGTGGTCGTCAGCCGGATCGAGCCGTGCGGCTTCTCCAAAATGATCGCGGGCCGCTTCAGTTTCGCCGGTCTTGAGAAGCGTGTAGGCGAGGTCCTTATGAATGGAAGCGCGAGCTGGAGTGATCGCGATCGCTTGGGTGAAAGCAACAATTGCCCGGTCGTAATCATGTGCACGCAGCGCTTCGTACGCTTTTTCGAGAACAGGGAAGGCGGAATCCGCAGCTTGGCCGACTATGCCATTAATGACCAAGAGCGCGGCGATCAGCCTTCCCATGGATCAGTAGTGCGTCCAGCGGGAAAGTTTTCTCTCGGCGGACGGCGCGAGATCGGCAATGCCGCTGCTATAATGAACCCCGAAAAGGAGATCCAGTGTCTAATCCCACTTCTCGACGATTCTTCCTGGGCGCCGCCACTGCCGCTGCCGCCACGCGCGTCTGGGGCGCGAATGACAAGATCAACGTCGCCATCATCGGACTGGGCGGGCGCGGGAGCAACCATCTCGACATTTATTCGAAACTGCCGGGCGCACGGGTCGCGGGACTGTGCGACGTCGACCAAGCTTCGCGCGAAAAAGCACAGGCCACGCTGGCGCGCAACGGTGGCGAGAAGGCCAAAGAGTTCGAAGACATGCGCCAGGCGTTCTCGGACGGCGGCGTCGAAGCGGTTTCGATCGCGACGCCCAACCACTGGCATGCGCTCGCAACTATCTGGGCGTGCAAGGCAGGCAAGGACGTGTACTGCGAAAAGCCCGCCAGCTACAACATCCATGAGGGTCTGAAGATGCTGCAGGTGGCGCGCGAGACCAAGAAGATGGTGCAGATCGGATCGCAGCACCGCAGCAATCCGATGAAGATCAAAGCCATGGAGGCAGTGAAAGGCGGCTTGATCGGCAAGGTTTATCAGGCCAAGGGTCTGTGCTACAAGCGGCGCGTTTCGATCGGACACAAGGACAACGAGCCGACGCCACCGGGCGTGAATTGGGACCTGTTCCTGGGACCGGCGCCGATGCGGCCGTTCAACGCACTGCGTTTCAAATACAACTGGCATTGGTTCTGGGACACCGGCAACGGCGACATCGGTAACCAGGGAGTGCACGAAATGGGTATCGCGCGCTGGGGCATGGGCGATCCGGAGTGGCCGAAGTCGGTGGTGTGCACGGGCGGCAAGTTCGCTTACAACGATGATCAGGAAACGCCGAATACCCAGCACGCGACGTTCGATTTTGGCGGACGGGAACTGGTGTTTGAGGTGCGCGGCCTGCTGACGAATGGTGAAGGAGTCCCGCCGCCGGTCCCGGTGCGTCGTCCGCGTCCGGGTGAAGAAGTGAAGCCTGCACCGCCGGTGAAGCGGCCGGAGAATGCGCTGAACGTAATGGTCGGCGACATTTTCTTCGGCACCGAAGGCTGGATGGCGATGAGCGATCAGGGCGTCCAGGCGTACAAGGGCGAGAGCAACGAACTGATTTACGAAGAACGTCCGGTCCGGCGTGGCGCCGATGCCGGCGGAGATGGCGGCGATCCAACGCGCGCGCACATGGAGAATTTCCTGTCGGCCTGCCGCTCGCGGAACGAGAAAGAGCTGCACGATGGTATCGCCAACGCGTCGCTAAGCGCGGCGATGTGTCACCTGGCGAACATCAGTTATCGGGTGGGTCGCAAGCTGACGATCGAGGCGGGACCGAAGTTCACGGGGGATGCGGTTGCGACGAGCATGATCACGCGCGAGAAGTATCGTGCGCCCTACGTGGTTTAGGCGTAAAATAGGTGTGGTGATAGGCAAAGAGCGGGAGTAATTCAGTGGTAGAATGCCAGCTTCCCAAGCTGGACGTCGCCGGTTCGACCCCGGTCTCCCGCTCCAGTTTTCAACGACTTGGAAATACCCATCGATTCCTCGTTACTCCGTTAATGCCGACTTCGCCAATTCTGACGGCTCTGGTCGCCGTTTTCACTCCGTTTACTCCGTTATGCCGACTTCGCCAATTCTGACGGCTCTGGTCGCCGTTTTCGAACCACGGCGCCTTCGAGCTTTTTCATCGCGGCTCGCTTCTGCGCCATGTCCGAGCTCGTGTACACGTCCATGCTGACGCCGATCCCGTGGCCCCTCTGGTCGGAGGCAACCTTCGGATCGACGCCCGCCTTCTTCGACAAGCTTGCATTGGTCTTACGTAAAACCTGGAACGTGGCCCACTCCAGCCCTATCCTCTCAAGTTTCGGCAGCATGCACCGTCGCCAGAGATTGTCGAGCGAAAGCGGAGTAG
>DASYPO010000108.1:0-12546 GCA_036006545.1 Bryobacteraceae bacterium | reverse complement strand
TTACACACCGGAATTCAACTTCACCGCGAGCGTGCAGCCCGACGGCTTCATGTCATCGCAGGTCGCGGGCAGCGTTCGTGTCGGCGGATTGACAGTCGACGAGGCTTGCGCGCAAATCGCCAAGTTGTCGTCAACACGATTGAAGGACCCCGAAGTAAACATCGTGCTGAAGGATTTCGTGAAGCCGCACTTCGTTGTCGCGGGGGAAGTGAATCATCCGGGAAACTTCGATCTGCGTGGCGAAGTTCGACTGGTGCAGGCGATCGCGATGGCCGGCGGATTCAAAGATAGCGCGAAGCGCACGCAAGTTGTCTTGTGCCGCAAGGCCAGCGCCGAATATGCCGAGGTCAAGATATTCGACGTTCGAAAACTGATGACCCCGGGTGATATTCGCGAGGATGTCGTGCTTCGGCCTGGCGACACGCTGGTGGTTCCGCGTAATCGCATTAGCAAAATGGAGCCCTTCATCCGGCTCACCAGTCTGGGAATGTACGGCTTGGCGCTGGGTCTTCCGTGAGCAGGCATCCCACATTTTCGATTTTGCTTGCGACGGTCGGCCGTACCACCGAAGTGCGCAAATTCCTAGCCGCGCTGGCGGCGCAGACGAATCGCAGCTTCGAGCTGCTGGCGATCGACCAGAATCCCGACGATCGATTGAAGGAACTTCTCGATCCGTACCGCGGCGAATTTTCCATTCGACACCTGCGCTCGGATCTGGGCCATTCGCGGGCGTTCAATCTGGGGCTCGCGCATGTTAGCGGAGACGTGGTCGCGTTTCCGGATGACGATTGCTGGTACGATCCGGACCTCCTCGATCGCGTCGCGCGCGTGATGCAGGAGCACCCTGGGGCGAGCGGCGTCACTGGCCGCGAAATCGTCGAGCCCGGCTTTACCTCGGGCGGACGTTGGGACCAAGGCGCAGGCCCAGTTACGCGCGCCAACGTATTTCGCCGCGCGATTTCGTTCACTGTTTTCCTCCGCCGGGCGGTGGCAACCGCATACCAGTTCGATGAATCGCTGGGCGTGGGCGCGGGCACTCAGTGGGGCGCGGGCGAAGAGACGGATTATCTGCTGAGCCTGATTCGCGAGGGCAAGCAGCTGTGGTACGACTCGTCGATCGCCGTCTGGCATCAGGGTCGCTCCGGCCCCTACACCGATGCGACTTGCGCGAAAGCTCGCAGCTACGGAATGGGCATGGGCCGGGTGCTTCGCAAACATGATTATTCGCGTCTCGCGGTGGGGCGCCACGTATTTCGTCCCGCATGCGGAGCGCTCCTGGCTCTGCTTTCGGCAAATCCGGCGAAGGCGAAGTATCACTGGTCGATTTTCGCGGGGCGCGCCATGGGCTGGCGGGGAGCAGTGGAACCCTTAGCGTTGCGGCCCCGCGAGTCCGAACGGTCGTTGATTTCGATGAGCGGGGAGCGTCTTCCGTGAAGCAACTTGCTACACGACTGGCGCGAAATCCGCTGGTGCAGAACGCGGCGGCGCTCTACGGTGTGCAAATTGTCCGCAAGGTGCTACCGCTGATCATCGTTCCGTACCTGGCCCGCACACTCGGCGCGGCCGGCTGGGGCGTGGTGGCGTTCACGCTGTCAATGGCTGAGCTGATAGTGCTGCTAATCGAGTTCGGATTCAATCTTTCCGCAACACGAGAGGTCGCACGCGCTCGCGATTCGGGCGACGAATGCGGCGCGATTATGTCGGGAGTTCTAGGAGCGCAAGTCTTGTTGGCCAGCGCGGGCGTTTTGTTCGCGATCGCCGTGAGCCGCTTCATCCCGCTGCTGCGCGACCAGCCCAAACTGCTTGCGGCGGGACTGTTTTACGCAATCGCGCAGGGATTCATCCCGCTGTGGTTCTTTCAGGGACTCGAACGTATGCGCCTCGCCGCGGCCATCGAAGCCTGCGGGCGAATC
Source organism: Bryobacteraceae bacterium (assembly GCA_036006545.1). Lineage (GTDB taxonomy): Bacteria > Acidobacteriota > Terriglobia > Bryobacterales > Bryobacteraceae > Palsa-187. The sequence goes on along the minus strand of DASYPO010000108.1, from coordinate 10,633 downwards.
GCCGGGCTGGTGTGCATATTTCTTTTCGTCCGATCGCCGCAGGACGCGTGGCTCGCACTGCTTCTTCAAGGCGCCGCGCCCGCATTCACGACTCTCGCCGGCCTGACGATGGCGTACCGGCAGAGCCCGTGGAGCATGCCCTCGTGGTGGATGGTTCGCGACGCCCTGCGCCGTGGGTGGACGCTATTCGTATTCCGCAGTGGCGAAATCTTGTACGGCGCGGGAAGCGCATTCATCCTGGGACTCTTCGCCGCACCTGCGCAAGTCGGTTATTTCGCCTCCGCCGAAAAGATCAGCCGAGCGATTTTCGGACTGCTGAATCCGATTCGCGACGCGCTGTACCCCCGGCTGGCGCACGTGGCGCATCGATCGCCCGAAGAAGCAGCGCCGCTGGCACGCACGGGAATGGCACTAATGATCAGCGGCGGATTGGTCCTCGGCGGGTCGGTGTTCGTGCTCGCACCGTTCTTGATCCACCTGCTTGTGGGCGCCGATTTCGGGCCGGCGGTGATCGTGCTGCGGATCCTTTCGCTGTTGCCGCCGCTTCTCGCGATTACCCATTCGGTCGGCTTGCAGTGGCTGCTTCCGTTGGGGCGCGATACGGAAGTGAATCGCGTCGTTCTGACAACGGGCGCGTTCAACCTGATCCTGGCTGTACTGCTGGCTCCGCGTTTCGCGCACGAAGGCATGGCGTGGGCAGTCGTGTGCTCCGAAGCACTTGCCTGCGCGAGCCTCGTGATCCTGACCGTGCGATCGATGTCGCGGTTGCGCCCCATACGATTCACGGAACCCGCTGTATCCCAGACCTTCGAAACGTAGTCGCATGCGAAACCATTCCAATATTTGGTGGCTGAATCCAGCGGCGCTCTTTGGCATAGCCGGTGCCGTGATCGCCGTATGCGCATACGCGATCAGCGAAGCTACGTATCGAACTTATTGGCGTACGCCAAAATTCTTCGACCTGCCTGCGCTGTGGATCTCGCTGGGTTGCTGCGCGGTCTTCGCATTCGGCAGCGTGCTCAGCACCTGGTTTCTCTCTCGCACCGCGTGTTTGGAACAGGAGCCCGACTGGATGGAGACCATCCCGTGGAACACAATGCACACTTTGTTCCGGCTGAGCTTCTATCTTTGCCTGCTGGGCTACCTGCTGTGGGTGATCCTGGCGGTCCAACGTGGGATGACATTGCAGATTGTCGGCGAGGTTCTCCTCGGCGAGAAAGGCGCGATGTACGACGCGCGCTTCACTTACCTTCCGACGGTCGGCGGCGTCACGACCTTGACTCAGTTCGGAACCGCGTCGGTAATTCTGGGTGCGCTCATCGGTTTCTTCCGCGGCTGGAAGTCGGTCCGATTCAAATTAGGTGTACTCGCGCTGCTGGCGTTGCTGCGGGCTCTGATCAACAGCGAGCGATTCGCGCTCATCGAGTTGTTAGTTCCATTCCTGATCGTCGGCCTGGGAGCGCGCGTCCTGAACCGGCCGGCAACCACGCGCCGCCGCGTTTTGATGAATCTGGTCCCTGCAATTGGCGTCGTCTCGCTGCTGCTGTTTTTCACTGGATTCGAATACCTGCGCTCCTGGTCGAACTACTATTCCGGCCGTGATCAGAGTCTGCTGGAGTTCGGCTCAATGCGCCTGCTGGGATACTACGTGACGTCTTTTAATAACGGCGCCTATCTGCTCCAGCGTCTGGATCCGCTCAACGCACCCTACTTTACTGCGCACTTCTTGTGGACCTTTCCGCTGTCGAGCCCCGCCATCAAACACTTCTTCCCCGATCCGATGCTCGACACAGCCGACAAGTGGTTTTACTTTCCATTCCTCGAATCGGAAGCGAATGTCGAGTTCAACAATGCCGACGGAATGTTGTTCCCGCTGATGGATTACGGAATCGCCGGTGGATTCATCTATTGGACCGTGGCCGGGCTGGCGTGCGGCTGGTTGTATCACCAATTTCGTTCGCGGCGACCCTCGGGGATGCTGCTATATCCGCTGATTTACCTGGCGCTGCTGGAAGTTCCTCTGACGCTCTATTGGGGGGAAGGCCGCGCCGTGTACTCGCTGACGTTGTTGACCGGCGCGTGCTGCTGGTTCTGGTGGCGACGCCGTTACGCACGGACAGAGCAACTCCCCGCCGGCCAACTTTCCTACGAGGTTTCGTGAACCGCATCGCACTCAACGCTCGTTTTTATGCGCACCGGCCGACCGGGATGCAACGCTATGCAATCGAGCTGTTCCGCCGCTTCGCGAATCAGCTCGACCCGCTGCGTCCGGCGATGTCACTGCGCGGGCCCGCCGGTCATCTGTGGGAACAGGTGTATCTGCCGTCCGCAGTGCGTGGCCGATTATTGTGGAGCCCGAACAACACCGGGCCGCTCGCGATCGCGCGTCAAGTGTGCACCATTCACGATCTGATTCCGATCGATCGGCCGGAGTGGTTCAATCCGCGCTTCGCGCAGTGGTACCAGTGGCTGTTGCCGCGGCTCGCGCGCCGCGTACAGCACATCATCGCGATCTCCGAGTACACCAAGCAGCGAGTGATCGAGCGTTTGCACGTACCCGCATCGAAGGTCACCGTGATCCCGAACGGCGTCGACGAACGATTCTCGCCGCGCCCCGCGGACGAAATCGCTGCGATGCGGCAGGCACTCGATCTTCCTTCGCCGTATCTGCTGTGCGTCGGCTCCCTCGAGCCGCGCAAGAATCTTCCGCGATTGCTCGACGCGTGGCGCCTCATTCAAAATTCGGTCGACCGCGATCTGGAGCTCGTGGTTGCGGGCGCTGCCGGCAATTCGCGCGTATTCGGCAGCGTTTCGCTCGATTCGCGTCCGCGTGTGCGTTGCATTGGATACGTCCCTGACGAGCGTCTTCCGGCACTTTACTCGGGCGCGGTCGCGCTGGTTTATCCGTCGCTGTATGAAGGCTTCGGATTACCGCCGCTCGAAGCCATGGCATGCGGCACGCCGGTGGTGACCTCGCGAACCACGTCGCTGCCGGAAGTGGTCGCGGCGCGTACCGTTCTGGTGGATCCAGAAGATGTCGAATCGATTGCGAGCGGGATTCTGCAGATTCTCTCCAGCACGGAACTGCGCGATACGTTGCGGAAAAACGGAATTGAGCGGGCAAACCAATTCTCCTGGGCCAAAAGCGCCGAACAGACGCTCGGGTTGCTGCTCAATCAATCCAAAAACTAGGCCTTCTTACCTTTCGAGAAAACACTATGCGAGTTCTGTATCTAGTGACCCGCGCCGACCTCGGCGGCGCACAAGTCCACATTCTTGACCTGCTGCGCGGTCTGCGTACCGAAGTCGACGCGGCGGTTGGCGTTGGCGAAACGGGATTCTTCACCGATGCCGTTCGCGATCTTGGCGTCCCGTATTACGTAATCCCGGACCTGGTGCATCCTATGTCGCCGGTGCGAGATTGCCGCGCGCTGGGTCAGGTCACGCAGTTGATCCGGCGGCTGAATCCGGACGTGGTCCACAGCCACACTTCGAAGGCTGGAGTCATCGGCCGGCTGGCCGCGCGAGCCGCTGGTGTCCCCTCCGTGTTCACCGCGCACACCTGGTGTTTCGCGGAAGGAACTTCGTGGAAATGGCGCCTGTTCGGGATTCCCGCCGAGCACGTCGCAGGCTGGTTCGGCAGCGCGATCATCAATGTCTCGCAAGCTAATCGCCGGCTTGCTCTGCGCTATCGCGTCGCGGATCCGCGCAAGATTCTGACGATCTGGAATGGCGTTCCCGATTCGGCGTATCGTGCGGATCCTGGCTCCCATCGCAAAGGTGGCGTTCCAACTATCGCGATGGTCGCGCGCTGCGTCGAGCAGAAAAATCAAAACTTGCTGCTGGATGTGTTGTCGAAGACGCCGGGCCGCGCTCGCGCTGTTTTCATCGGCGATGGGCCGCGTTTGCCCGCGCTTGAACAGGAAGCGCGCAGACTCGGCATTGCCGACTATGTCGAGTTTCTCGGGCGGCGCTCGGATGTCGCCGAGATTCTCGCGAAGGCGCACATCTTCGCGCTACCAACTCACTGGGAGGGTTTACCGCTCAGCATCCTTGAGGCGATGCGCGCGGGGCTTCCGGTCGTCGCGTCCGATGTCGGAGGCGTTTCCGAGGCCGTGGTCGACGGCGACACCGGTTTTCTGGTCCCACGTGGCGACGACTTAATGTTTCATCGACGGATTGCGGAGCTGGTCGCCGACCCTGAGTTGCGTCAGCGAATGGGCAGCGCAGGGCGCACTCGATACCAACGCATTTTCACTGCCGAACAAATGCTGCGCAACACCCTGGCGGTTTTTCGGCTGGCGGCGTCCCGGAATCGCATGCTCGGTTTTTCGGACGCGATATCGCACGTTTAGATCTACGTTTCGAAAGAGGTTTCATGACGTCTGGTAGTGCTCTTCCTCAAGTCCGCTATATTAATTCGCGGCCACGGCGCTTTTGGAATACATCGCTGTGCTTATTGGCATCCGACGCCCTGACGCTGCTACTGTCTGTGGCCGCCGGCTTGATCTTCAAGTGGGCGATTCACGGTATTTCGGATTGGGAGCCGTATCTCAGGCTGTGGCCGTTCCTGTTCGTGTTCCTTGCGGTTTACGCACTGATGGGACTCTATTCCGGATTGGCGCTCAGTCCACCCGCCGAACTGCAACGCATCACGCTTTCTACTGCATTCGTCTTTTTCACACTCGCGGCTGCGACGGTCTCGATTCGGGGCGGGCGCAGCTACTTCACATGGACCACGCTCATCGCGGCACTGGTCAGCGTAATCCTCTTGCCGCTGAGTCGGGCCATCGTGCGACGACGCTTCGCAATGGAGCCGTGGTGGGGCGCGCCCGCCGTGGTGATCGGCGCCGGACCGGCAGGCAACCGCGCCGTTCGGGCGATGCTCGCCGAGCCGGGCCTCGGCCTCAAGCCGATCGCTGTTCTTGACGAAGAGTTCGAAGGCCGCGCGATCCACGGCGTGCCCGTCATGACGTACCAGGAGCTGGCGCGAATGATCCCCGACACGTACCAGATCTCTTACGCAGTGGTAGCGATGCCCGAGTTTCCGAGCGCGGGCTTTTTGTCGATGCTCGAAAGCTACGGGCTCCGCTTCACGCGGATTCTCATGATCCCGGATCTGTCGAACTTCTGTGCGTTGTGGGTTAACGCGAAAGTCGTCGGCGGCATGCTGGGACTGGAAGTCTGCCAGCAGGCGTTCGTGCCAGGGCTGCAATGGCCGAAGCGAGTGCTCGACCTCGTGCTCACCCTCATCGGTGGCGTGCTGATTCTGCCGCTTCTCGCATTGATCGCACTCGCCATTTTGATCGATTCACGCGGCCGTGTGTTTTACTCGCAGGCGCGAATTGGCCGCGATGGAAAAATCTTCAGCGCGTGGAAGTTCCGATCCATGGTGCGAAACGCGGACGCGGTGCTCGACGATTACCTGGATCGTTACCCGCACCTTCGCGAGGAATGGGAGCGCGATCACAAGTTGCGCAACGATCCGCGGATCACGCGTGTGGGGCGGATTCTGCGCCGTACCAGCATGGACGAATTGCCGCAGCTCTGGAACGTGCTCAAAGGTGAGATGAGCCTGGTAGGTCCGCGGCCAATCGTCACTGCGGAAATTGTGAAGTACGGGAACAAATTTGATCTCTACACCCGTGTGAAGAGCGGAATCACCGGACTCTGGCAGGTTTCCGGCCGTAATGATACGTCCTACGAAGAACGCGTGAACTTCGATGTGTTCTACGTCCGCAATTGGTCCGTGTGGCTGGATTTCTACATCCTTTGCCGCACCATCGAAACCGTGCTGTTTCGCAAGGGGGCCTATTGAAAGAAGCAAGGACCATCCGGCTGCTTTTGCCGCTCCTCCGTAACTACGGATGGATGGCGCCCGCGACCATTCTGCTCGGCATTGTCGCGTCCTTGGCGGAGACCATCGGACTCAGTCTGTTCGTTCCGCTGCTGCAGGGCTTGAACGGGAGTGGATTCGAAATCGGGTCGGGCGCGCTCCCGAATTTCTTCCCCGCGGTGTTCTCGCATTTACCTGCCTCGAGTCCTCTGCCCTACATCATCGGTCTCATCCTGATGATGACCGTTGTGAAGAGTGTTCTGATTTTCAGTCATTCGGTGCTGGCGGCGCGGGTGAACGCGCGCGCGACCCACACACTGCGGACGCAAGTCTTCGCGCGAACGCTTTCCGTCAGCCAGAGCCAGATGGACACGATCGGCACCGGCCGCCTCATCAATCTTCTGGCGACGGACACGTGGCACACCAGTGATGCGATCTCGCTGCTTCTCGGCCTGGTGATCAATGTGTGCTCGATCGCTGTGTTCACGCTTCTACTCGTCGCACTCTCGTGGAAGCTGACGCTCCTGGTGGTCTTGGGCGTGGCGATTGTCTCCGTCATCATTCAGATCGTCACGCGAGCCGCGCGCCGGCTCGGCAAAGAAGGCGTGGACGCCAACACGACCCTGAGCGATCACATGCTGGACGCTCTCGAAGGCGTTCGCGAAATCCAGATGTTCGGACTGAGGCGCCACCGCCAGGCCTTGTTCGACGGGCTATCGGATCGGGTGCGCTCGATTTTCCTACGGCTGGACCTGTTCCATCGGGCGACCGCGCCGCTGTCCGAACTTTTGTACGTCAGTCTTCTGCTCGGCTTGCTGCTGGCGGGAGTTGCGGCGCATGGCTCGATCCCCAGCATCATCGTCTTTCTGCTGGTGCTGTACCGCTTGCAGCCACAGATACGCCAAGTCGATTCCGCGCGCCTCAGCCTGGTCTCCTTGACGACGTCGGTCGAGGAAGTGATGCGATTCCTGCAACCGCCCGCGGCTCCCGTTCTCGATTCGCGCAGAATCGCGGGACCTCTGCCAATCGACTTTGAGCGGGGCGAGGCGATCGAATTCGAGGATGTCTCCTTCGCTTACGATCTCGCCAGCGAATTTCGGATCGAGCATCTGAACATCTCCATTCCGCTGGGGCAGAGCACTGGAATCGTCGGACGGTCGGGTTCGGGCAAGAGCACGTTGGTCAGTCTTCTCGCCCGCTTTTATGAACCCAGCGGCGGGCGGATTCTCATCGGCGGACGCGCACTCTCAGCCGTTGACGTGGATGCTTGGCGCAGCCGAATCGCCTGGGTCAGCCAGGACGCGCATCTGTTCCGCGCGACGATTCGCGAGAACATCCGCTACGGACGCCTTGACGCCACCGACGACGAAATCCTTAGCGCGGCAAGAGACGCGGACGCGCATGATTTCATTTGCTCGCTGCCCGACGGATACGACACCAGGGTCGGCAGCGGCGGCACCGATCTTTCGAGCGGACAAGTACAGCGCATCACGCTTGCGCGAGCAATCGTTCGCAAACCAGAGATTCTCATTCTGGACGAAGCCACCAACTCGCTCGACAGTCTTTCTGAGGAGTTTATTCGTGCGCGTCTCGAAACCATGCCGGGGCCTCACACACTCCTCACAATCTCCCACCGGTTGTCTGCGGTGCGCGGTGCCGATCATGTGATCGTGCTCGATGGGGGCAGGGTTTCCGAGCAAGGGCCGCCGTCGCTGCTATCGCGACGCCGGGGATTCTTCGCTCGCGTGAAAGAGCTTCAACATGCCGACTAAAAGCTGTCAGCGGTACGAGATACTTCAAATCGATCTGAGCCGTCCGCTTGAACCCCTAACGGTTCCGCCGAACGCCTGCGGTGTGGCGTTCGTGATTCGCGCCGATGACAGACCGGTAGCGTACTTCATGGAGGCGCTGCCAGCGGGTACGACCATCGAGCCCGAGGCGCTGGCTTCGAAGATTCTGGAGCACGCAGGAAAGCAGATCCTCGCGGACCGCATCTTTAAGGAGCTTCGCGGGCCATTGGATGCGAGCCGATTTCCGCGGCTCGACATCGCGATCTGCACCCACAACCGTCCGGAAACTCTGGCTCGATGCCTCAGCAGCCTGCGCGACGTCGGCGCACGATGGGAATCAGGCCGGACGCGCGTACTTGTAATCGACAATGCGCCGTCTGACAACCGCACCGAAGAAGTTGTGCGTAATTTCGCGGGCGTTGTCTATGTCCGCGAACCGAAACCCGGTTTGGACTTCGCACGCAATCGCGCGCTCGCCGAATGCACCGGTGATCTTCTGGCGTTTCTTGACGACGATGTCGTCGTCGATCGCTGCTGGCTCACCGGTCTTCAGGAAGCTTGGGCAGCGAATCCCGATGCGGGTGCGTTCACTGGCCCTATTCTCCCTTTCGAGCTCGAGACCAAAGCGCAGATCGTGTTCGAGCAGATGGGCGGATTCGGAAAATCCTTCGAGCGGGTCCGTTTCGGCGCGAGGCTTCCCGAATCGCCCACCTATCCTTGCGGCGCCGGAATTTTTGGAGCAGGCGCGAACATGGTCTTCAGCCGCGCGGCACTCGAACGGCTCGGCGGTTTCGACGAAGCGCTGGACACCGGCGCACCGCTGCCCGGCGGAGGCGATCTCGACATTTTTTATCGAATCGTACTCGCCGGGTATCCGCTCGTTCGCGAATCGAATCTCGTCGTCTATCATCAGCACCGCCGTGAGTACAAGCAGTTGCGCCATCAGATGTGGACCTGGGGCCTCGGCACGATGGCGTACCTGGTGAAATGTTGGCGGCAGAATCCGGCCGAACGCGCCAGCATTCGCTGCTGGACCGTGTGGTGGCTCTGCTATCAGCTCAGCAAGATTTCTATTCCACATCTGCGCAAGAGCGGCGGCCGCTGGCCGATCGACATGGTAATCGCCGAGCTCGCCGGGGCGGTCGTCGGAATCTGCGGCCAATACGATCGCTCCGTGGCTCGTATCGCTCGCTTAAGGAGACGATTCGCATGACCACTCACAACGGCGAGCAGCGCTGGCAAGCGGTGTCGCTGGATCTCAGTCGAGGCGTGCCCGAACTTTCGTGTGAGCCGGGCTACGACGGAATGCGCGTGGTGTTCTTCTGGAAGCGGATTCCGCTCGGGCATTGCCAGCTCGCATCCGCGCAACTCCCGCTGGATCGTTCGCAAGTGGCGGCAGTCGCGGCACAGTCGATTTCCACGGCTGCCGGCGATTACATTTTCGAAGACGGATTCCGATCGGCTTTGCCTGGATCGCCACCGCCTGCGATTGAGGATCCAGTCGCGACGTTGGAAGCACTCCTTAGCGTCGAGCGCCCGATCGCGCGCCTCGCCATGAATCTTCCGGTCGTGGGGCCGAAGCCGCGCCAACGTTTGACCGTCGCGGTGTGTACGCACGAGCGCCCACAGGAACTGGAACGATGCCTTACGTCGATCGTTGCGTCTGCCGAACCGCCGGACGAGATTCTGGTGATCGATAATGCGCCACAGACGAACGACACGTACGACGTTGTCGCCAGGTTTCCCAGTGTTCGTTACTGCTACGAGCCGCAGCCGGGTTTGAGTGCGGCGCGCAATTCCGCAATGGCAGCCGCGCACTGCGAATTAATCGCGTTCACGGATGACGATGTCGTAGTTCATCCCGATTGGACCGCGCGTCTCCGCCGCTGCTTCGAAGACCCGACGGTCATGGTCGTCACGGGACTCGTGCTTCCCGCTGAGCTCGAAACGCAGGCGCAACAGATTTTCGAGAACGATTTCCACTTCTTCCATCAGGGTTATCGGCGGCGATACTTCGATGCCGATTATCTGACAGCCGCGCGGCGGCGATCCGCTCCCGTATGGGAGATTGGCGCGGGCGCGAATATGGCGATTCGACGGCGTGCGTTCGACCTTGGCTATCGGTTCGATACACGTCTCGGCCCGGGTGTTTTCGGCGGTTGCGGCGAGGACTCCGAGTTCTGGTATCAAATACTCGTCGACGGATGGTCCTGTTTGTATGAACCGTCTGGGTGCGTGTTTCATTACCATCGGCGCGATGTACCGGCACTGCGCAACGTCGTGACGCAATACATGCGCGGCCACGTCGCTGCACTCATAATTCAATTCCGCAAGTACGGGCACTTCGCGAATCTCCGCCGGTTGGTGTGGGAACTGCCTGCCGAATACATCATTCTTTTCCTGCGCTCCATCACCTGCGGATTTCCGCTGGGCCGACGTATTATGTTGCGCGGCTGGTTCGGATCGTTCTCCGGACTGCGCGCGGCCTTCTTCCGAGGTCGATCGGAAATACCCGCCGAATGATCATGCAAAAGGTCGCATCGTCCGCGTCTGTGCAACATCTCCACGGAACATGTGCGCCTGTGTCGGTCGTGATCGTCTGTTACAACCAGGCGCAGTATCTGGGGGAAGCCATCGAAAGCGTGGCCGCGCAAAGCGATCCGCCGATGGAAGTGATCCTGGTGGACGACGGCTCTACCGACAACACAGCCGCCGTTGCGCGCAAGTATCCGTACGTCGACTACGTCTGGCAGGCCAACCGGGGGCTCGCCGCAGCTCGGAACACGGGACTGCGCGTCGCATCCTCCGAGTACGTTCTATTCCTCGACGCCGACGACCTCCTGCGCCCGAACGCAGTTCGCGCAGGTGTCGAGTGCTTCGAGCGAAACCCCGACGCAGGATTCGTTTTCGGCGCGTTCCAAAATATCTTCAGCGACCGCACCATCGCCCCCACCGACCCGCCTTCCACCATCGATCGCGATCATTACCTGCACCTGCTCGAAGGAAA
>DASYPO010000107.1:0-5274 GCA_036006545.1 Bryobacteraceae bacterium | reverse complement strand
GGTACAGATCCATGTCGAGCGTGTTGTGATGCGTGACGAACGGCTTGGCGGTGGCACCGCCATAGAGCGGCTGCATCATCGGCGTTTCCACTTCGACAAAGCCACGCGCTTCGAGCTGGCGCCGCAACGAGGAGACAACTTTCGCGCGCGTGACGAAAATCTTGTGCGATTCGGGATTCGCGATCAGGTCGAGATAGCGCTGGCGGTAGCGGATCTCGACGTCCTCGAGTCCGTGCCATTTCTCGGGGAGGCCGAGCAGGATTTTCGAAAGGAACGTGAGCTTTTCGGCGTGGATGCTGAGCTCGCCGGTGCGCGTGCGGAAGAGGTAGCCGTCGACGCCGAGGATGTCGCCGCCGTCGAGAATCTGGTAGAGCGACCAATCGTTTTCAGAGACGGCGTCCTTGCGCACGTAGACCTGGAGGCGTTCGCCGGACTGCTGGAGATGCAAAAAACCAGCTTTACCCATGCGGCGCGGCGTGATCACGCGGCCGGCGACACGGACCTGCGGCTTGTCGGCGAGCTCGTCGGCGGTTTTGGGGCCGTAGTCGGCGAGGATCGCAGGAATGGTGTGCGAAAAATCGAAACGCTGGCCGTAGGGACGGAATCCGAGCGCGGCAATTTCAGAAGTGCGGCGCTGGCGCTGCTCTAAAAGATCATCTTCGAGGGACAAGGAGGCTCCTAACCCATCTTAGCCGCGGATCAACGCGGATTCACACGGATAAAAGCACTCTCCTTGCCCGATTCGTCCGTCGGGGCCCCATAGCCGCACTGTGGTTAGCAGCCAACCTCCATGGCGCGTCACGTTGCGGAAGAGGAGTCTAGAATTCCTCCGCTCGGTCAGACCGATCCTTCCATGGTGAAGCCGGTCTTGTCAGTTTCAGGATACGGGGAATTGCGGAAGGGGCGGGTGAGTCAAAACGCGAAGTGGAAGAAAAGAAGCCGGTAGGGAGAAACCGGAACAATGTTATGTTCGTCCCTATTGGCGGCTAGCAGCATGCTCACTCTTCGAGTCGCTCTACGTTCCTTGTCGCGCTCGCCGGGGTTTACCACCGTGGCCGTTCTGACGCTGGTGCTCGGAATTGGCGCGTTGAGTGCGATTTTTTCGGCTGTGAACGCGGTGTTGCTGAAGCCGCTGGCTGGCGTCGACACCGAGCGAATCGTCAAGCTCTGGGAGAAGTTTCCCAGTCACAGCGGATACGTCCGCGCACGAACGTATCGCGAGTGGCGGCAGTTGATCGGCGACGTGTTCGATGAGGTGGGTGGACGGCAATACGGGAATCCGAATCTCAGCGGGTTGGGCGAACCCGAGCAATTGACCGCAGCGCTGGTCACCGCGAGTTGGTTCAACGTGCATCGCGCGCAGGCGCTGTTCGGTCGAACATTTCTTCCCGGCGAGGATATTGCTGGGCGCGCGAAAGTGGTGGTGCTGGATTACGGATTCTGGATGCGTCGCTTCGCGGGCAACCGTTCGCTGGTTGGACGAGCCATCACTTTAGACAAGCAGGATTATCTGGTGGTGGGGGTGATGCCGAAGGATTTCATGCCGCTCGGCAAGGGCTGGACCGATGTGTACATGCCGTGGGTGATCGCCGCGAACGAAATGACCGGCTTCGAAGTGGTCGCTCGCCTGCGCCGCGGGGTCACGATGGAGCGGGCCCGCACGGCGATTGAAGTGATTCAAGCGCGATTGGCGAAGGCGGAACCCGCGGACTACAAGGGCGTGACGACGGGGATCGAGACGCTGCAAGAAACTATCGTCGGGAATTCGCGGCAGTTGCTGCGGCTGTTGCTGGCCGGGGCCGCGTTGGTGCTGCTGATCGCGTGCGCGAACGTGGCGAACCTTTTTCTGGCGCGTGGCGCGGCGCGGCGGCGGGAAACCGAAATCCGCGCGTTCCTGGGCGCGAACCGGCGACAACTGATAATGCCGACACTGGCCGAAAGCGCGGTGGTGGCATTGATTGGCGGCGGACTCGGATTGTTAGCAGCAGCTGGAATCGTCCGCACGATTGCGGCGCGGCTGGACAATTTTCCGCGCGCCGAAGAGATCGCGGTGGATGGACGGGTGGCACTGGTTGCGCTGGCCGCGGTTGTGTTCACGACGGTGGTGTGCGGGATCGTGCCGGCATTTTCTTTCAAGGGCCGACGACGCACGGGAAGGCTGGTGATCGCGGAGGTGGCGCTCACTTTCGTACTGCTGATCGGCGCGGGGCTATTGATCCGCAGTTTCGCCGCGATGCGTCAAGTGGATCTGGGCTACAACCCGGGTAGCGTGATCCTGGGATTCGTCGCGCAACCGGAAGATCCGCAGAATCGTCGCGAAGGCGCGATCGCTTTGTGGAGGGGAGTGCGCGAGCGCATCGCGGCATTGCCCGACGTCGCTGCCGTTGCGACTTCGACGGGAACCCCCAGCGGCGGACTGTCGGCATCCTTCCCGGTGATTCGCGAAGACGAGAGCGTCGACAAGGCCGCAACGTCCGATCAGCCGAGCGCGAGCACGGTGATCGTCAGCGAGGATTATTTTAAGGTCGTCGGAATCCAGCTGCGTGCGGGACGGGCATTCAGCGCTTACGACTCGTTGAACTCCGCGCGCGTCGCGATGGTGAGCCAGGCGGTGGCGGATCGTTACTTCGGCGGCGCGGCCGTGGGGCGCAGGATTCAGCTTCCGTCTTTCGATTTCAACGTGACCAGCGTGGGTAAAGTCGGGTTATACGAGATCGTCGGCGTGGTTTCAGATGTCAAGCAGGCGTCGATTCGCGAGACGGCGCGCCTGACGCTGTACCTGCCGGAATCGCAAAACGCGGTCCGCTACACGCACCTGGTGGCGCGCGCGGTGGCGCGCGATCCGATGCGGCTGGAACGTTCGCTGCGCCATGCGCTGTACGAAGAAGCGCCGCAGTTGACGATCGGCCAGATGCTTTCGCTCGAGACCGGAAATGCATATCTGACGCGCGAATCGGCGCGCGCGATGTGGCTGCTGACGGTGTTCGCAGCGTTGGCCCTGGCGCTCGCCAGCGTCGGCGTACACGGCGTGATTTCGCATGCGGCATCGAGGCGCACTCGTGAAATGGGAATTCGAACGGCGCTGGGCGCGCGTCCCGCGGATCTGTTTCGGATCGTGACCGGTGAGGCTGTGCGGCTAGCACTCATAGGCGCGGCGGTGGGCATCGCACTGGCGTACGCGATGAGTCGGCTCCTCTCGTCGCTGCTGTTCGGCGTGGGGCGCGCCGATCCTGCGACGTATCTTGCGGGTATCGCGCTGATGGTCGTGCTGGCCGCGGTCGCGAGTCTGACGCCAGCGTGGCGGGCGGCGCGGACGGATCCGTCGATTACGTTACGCGCCGAGTAAGCAAAAAGCATATTGGCCGCGGATGCACGCGGATTAACGCGGATCAAATCGCAGATTACTTCGGGAGTTCCCTGCACAGCCGTTTGGTCGGCTGCGGTCCTGGATGGCTTCCCAACGTAACAATCAGCGCCGCACGATGACTTCGCGCAGGTGGTCGCGCGTGAGGAAGAATTTCACCGACTGAAACTCCCGAAACAGTTTTTCGAGCGCGCGATTGTTGAACAACTGCGAGGGGCGGCGGCGGCCACGGTCGACTAATCCGACCGAGCGTTGATCGGCGATGCGGTAGGAATAAATAGGAATCGTATCCACGCGCTCTTCAGTATGGAAAAAAGCCAGCAGGGAGGCGCCCGGGCGCAGGATTCGATGGAGCCGCTCCATCACCGTATCGAGCAACGGAGGCGCAAGGAACTGCAGTGTGTCCCACACCAGTACGCCATCGAAATGGCCTTCCGGAAAGCTCAGCGCGACTTCTAGAAACTTTGCAACCAGCAGCGGATTTTGCTGGTTCTCGTAGAAATCGCCGGCACCAAAAGTGTGGTCGAGCTGATGCAGGAAATCGTCGGAATAAAGACGATGCCCGTAGCCGGTAATGAAGCTGACGGTGGACTGGCTCGCGCCAGCCAGGTCGAGAATCAGCAGACCGGGCCGTTCGCCCAGCGTTGCGCAGAATTGATCCAGACCGTGACTGTTGCGGGTCTGCAACGGCGGTGCCGGCGTTCCGATGGGCACGCTGCTGCCCCGCTTAGCGTTTCAGTTCGCCCGCACCGGCCGCCAGGCTGGTCTGGCCAGACGCGGGGGTCGCGGCCGTCGACGAAACCGGCGAAGGAGCAGGTGTCGACGCGGGGGCTACAGGTTGGGGTCCCACTGCTTGTGGACGAGGCGGAGCCGGCGCGGGACGAGCTTCGACCGCGCGCACGATATCGATGTTGCCCTTGAAGAACGCGCCGTCTTCGATCACGATTCGCGCGGTTTTGATGTCGCCGACCAGCTTGGCGTCCTTGCGAATTTCCAATTTGTCGGTGGTTTCGACATTGCCGTGAATGGTGCCGTAGACCACGATTTCGCGCGCCTTCACGCTGGCGAGCACCTTGCCGTTTGGACCGACGGTGAGGCGGTGCTCCTGAAGCTCGACCGTGCCTTCGACTTCGCCGTCGATGGTGAGGTCTTCACGGCTGTAGATCTGGCCTTTCACGTTGACGGACTTGCCCAGCACGGCGGAGCCAGTTCTGGGGGTGTCGAAATGCGGATCGCTGCTGCGTCCTGGAAGTGTAGACATGGGAATTCCCTCCTTCGCAAGCTCGGATGAGGTCGGCGGAGCCGAAACCGGTTTGTGAATAAAATCTTCGTCTTTTCGGCGGTTCCACATGTGGAGCGCCTCCTTCCTTCAAGATGTCGCGAGGTGCTCCGCCACTACGCAACAGTTCCGTCATATAGCACACCACGGGTAAGGTGATTTGCTAGTTTCCATACTACTACGGGCTAAGGCTGGTGCTACTGGATCGCCATGAAAATGTTTCCGGCACCGGCGCGGCCGTTGACAGAGACCGTTACGGGGACCTGATTCCCAGGCGTGATGCCGGTCGGGACCGTCACATTGACCTGATACAGGCCGGAAAATCCGGGCGTAAGTCCGGCGAACTCGACCTTCGCGGGCACGCCACCGATCGTGACCGAAGCGGTGCCGGTGATCGGTTCGAGGAAGGTCAGCGGCGCCGGGTTGCCGGATTTGAGTGGGGGATTCACGGGTCCGAGTCCGACGCTGTAGATTACGAGCACGTCGCCGGCTTTGGCGGGGGCGGATGCGTTGCCGAGAATTTGCGCACCGCTGGCGTCGATTCGATAAACGTGCCCCTGACCTGCGCCGTTGCCCGCCGTAGCGAGAACTGCGGGCTGGTTTTCGAAAACCGTGATGGGCGCTGGAACCG
>DASYPO010000106.1:0-3145 GCA_036006545.1 Bryobacteraceae bacterium | reverse complement strand
TGTGAATCCAATCCGGTCCGCCGAGGATTTGAAATTCCCTGAGTTGATATGCGTTCTGGATGAGCAGACGAGCGGTGGCGCCGCTCGCAACAAACCGACCATCGGGCAGGATTGAAATTCGCACTTGCTGTTTGACCGCGGAGCCCTGCTGGGTCGAGGCGCGTTGGATCGGGCGGGGGTTGAGCACGCCCGCAGCGATCGGTACAGCGACGGCGGCGACTCCCGCGGCGGCGAGCAGCAGCTTCTTTGCGATCGTCAGGCCTTGCGTGCCGCGGTGGGCCATGATGCTTTCGATGCGGCGGCGCAGATTTGAACCGGTGACGCCAGAGACGCACACCAGCGGGGACTCGAGATAAAACTTGCAGACCGTGAGGATTCCTTCGGCGTAAATGTGCGGCGGGTTGCCCAGGCGCACGACTTCTTCGTCGCAGGCACGTTCCCGTTCCTCTACAAGACGTCCGCCGAGCCACCATACCAGGGGATGAAACCAGAAAATGGCTTCGACGGTCATGTGAATCGCGGAGGTGAGATTGTCGCGGCGGCGGACGTGACACAGCTCGTGGGCAACGATCGCGTCGAATTGTTCGGGCGTCAGGCGATTGTGGATGCCTTCGGGTAGCAAGAGCACGGGTCGGCGAATACCGAAGACGCCGGGTTCGATTGTTGATGCGGTCGAGCAGACGGGAATGGGCGCTTCAAGAGGCAGCGGGATCGCGGTTCGCATCGCGGCGCGAATACGCCGCCAGCCCGACCAGGCGCGGAAAGCGACGGCTGAGACGCCACACAGCCAGATCGCGAACAGAGCTAGTGGGATGATTCGGCGCGCGTCGGGCGAGGAACCAAAATCCAATATCGGAAGCGGGGAAGTGCGCTGAGTCTGTTCGATCACCATTAGCGTGCGCTGTTCGATCACTCTGGGCGCGCTCTTCGGCGCGAACTGCTGGCCCAACGAGATCAGCAACGAAAACGGCACCAGAAACTTCAACGACGCGGCCAGCCACAGCGCGTATCGCGTGCGCGCGTGGTTCTTTCGGAATGCGATCGAGAGCAGCGCCAGCGCGGCTGCGAAGAGCGTCGATTGCCAGAGATGGTTGAAAATTTCGTTCCACATGATATTAAGTTCTTTTTGGGGCCGGCGAGGGCGCGGCCGCGGGCCAGGGGGCCCGCCCTCCATGCGCGGCAGCATCAGTTCTCTGTGGGTTTGGTCACGCGGTCGATAACGATCACCTCCACCGGCGCTTTTTTCGATTCGAGTCGCAGCCCGAGTTGCTCGAGCAACGCAGCGGCGAGAGATGGGCCGCCGGGATCGGCTGCCGCGGTGCCCTCGGCGGAATCACCCGGGATGGAAGGCGAGGGATCGGGAGTCCATTCCAGCTTGTAATCGAAATTACCGTCGAGGCCGGTGTGGTTCACTACCGGACGGCCGAGTTGGTTCGCCAGTGCGTTGCACAAGTTTTGGATCGGCATGCGCTGGGAAGTCAACAGGCCGCGGTTCATGCGCATATTAGGCGGGGTGTCGCCGTTGTTCGCTTTCAGCTTGTGACCGCCCTTGGCGAGCACCAGCGCGTACACCGGCAGCTCTCTGGTCTCGCGATGGAATTTGAGCTGGAAGCGTTCGGCCAGCATCGAGCGAGTGCGCTGCTTCATCTGGTAATCCACCTTCCGGAACAGGGCATCGTTCATCTGCTTCATGTCGCCGGGGGCGCCGCCGTCCGCTTTGGTCTTGATGTCGTAGCGCTCCGTTTTCATCCAGCCGGGTTCTCCAAAAAGCTGAAAGTCGCGGATGTCATAGGCGAAGGTCAGGATGAAATGCGCTGAGATATTCGAGAAGTTCAAGCCGCCTCCGGGCTGGATTTGGACTCCACCGCCCTGTGTATTAGGGTTGGCGGGTTTGATGGCGATGACGTCGAAGGTCAGCGGCGGATTCGCGTCTGGCGGGATGGCGACGGTTTGCGCCCAGCCGAGCGGGGCTTGCAGGAGGCCGATCACGAGCGGGACCGCGATTGCCGCGAATCCCGCTGCGGCCAGTAGAGTTTTCTTGCCCCAATTCAGACTTCGACTATTTCGATTGGTCATGATGTCCTCGATTCGTTTACGCAGATCGGAGCCGGTCACGCCTGAGACGCAGGGGATCGGCGATTCCAAATAGAACTTGCAGACGCTGAGCATTCCCTCGGCGTAGACGCGGGGCGGGTTGCCGAGGCGCAACACTTCTTCGTCACAGGCACGTTCGCGCTCTTCGATCAATCGCGCGCCGATCCACCAGACAAGTGGATGGAACCAGAAGACCGACTGGGCGGCCATGTGAAGCACGGAAGTGAGATTGTCGCGCCGGCGGACGTGGCACATTTCGTGTGCCAGGATCGCGGTGAGTTGTTGGGCGGTGAGGCGATCGGTGATGCCGTCGGGCAGCAGCAGGACGGGGCGGAAGATGCCGAAGATTCCGGGTTCGAGATGCTGCGTGGTGGATCGTACGGGAACTTCGGATTCAAGCGGAAGCGGGTGAGCGGCACCCACCGCCTTGGTAACCCGGTGATAGCGGCGGTACCAGGTGAAGAGAATCGCGATGAAGCCGACACACCAGATCGCGAGAAGCAGGGCAGGTAAGTAATTGGATACGGATGACGCCGCGGATTGCTGCGCGACGACCGGTGCTGCGAACGGCTGGCTGACGGATTCGACTGCCTTCGTAAAATACTCCGCGGTCTGTCGGGGGACTGGCGCGCTTCGCCACTGGGCCAGATCGCCGATCGAAACCAGGAGTGAAAAAGGCACGAGGAATTTCAAAGACGCCGCGAGCCATAGCGCGTAGCGGGTTCGCGCGTGATTATTCCGGAACGCAAGCGAGAGCGCGGCCATCGCTGCGGCGAAAAGCGTCGACTGCCAAAGGTGGTTGAAGAGGGGCGTCATTGGGGCTTGTCCTCCTGAAGCTTGCGAATTGTCTGTTCGGCTTCCTGGACGTCGTTCAGCGTGAGTTTGCCGGATTCGATCAGGTGGGCCATGACGGGTTGCGAGCGGCCACCGAAAAAGCTGAGCAGATCGTCGATCATGCGGCGCTGGGCGGCGTTGCGAGAGACGACGGCCTCGAAGATATGCGCATTCGAGATTTTCTTGACGCGACGCAGAGCGGCCTTCGCTTCCAATC
>DASYPO010000105.1:0-4987 GCA_036006545.1 Bryobacteraceae bacterium | reverse complement strand
ATCAGGCGATCGCGCTGCGGGCTGATCGCCCACACGATATCGCTCATCGAGTCCACCATCTCACGCGAAATGCTGGCGATCCGCTCCAGCGGCTCGAAATGACGCGGCTCCAGATGGCCCGCTGCACTCGAACTGGTACGCCGCCGCAGCACATCGCTCAGCACGGCGATCTGCGAAAGGCTCGCGCCCACGTGATCGTGAAGATCCGTGGCGATGCGCGTGCGAATCCGCTCAACCGCCAGAAGCTGCGCCACCCGGTAGCGAAAGGCGGCCCATGCCGCCGCCGCGATCACCAGCAGCACGAATGTGCGAAACCACCAGCGCTCTGACAGTCGCGGCAACACGCTGAACGCGACTGCGGCGGGCGCAGCCGAGACCTGCCCACTTCCATCCACCGCGCGAACCAGCAGTCGATATTTTCCAGCGGGCAAACTGGAGAACACCACCGAGCGCTGCTCGCTGGGCGTGCTCCAATCGCCATTCGATCCTTCGAGCCGGTATTGATAGCGGAGCTGCTCGCCCGCCGCAAACGTCAGCCCGGAGAAATTCACCTGGAGGAAATCGTCGTTGGGATCCAATTCGATGGCGCGCTCCGGCGCGGCAGCGAAGCGCTGGCGGTTACCGGCCTGCAAACGGCTGATCGATACTGGGGGCGGCGGAGCGGGCGCTTCCAATTCCGGAGTCATCCGCGCGAGACCTTGTGCGGTTCCAAACCACAAGTCGCCTCGGCGATCCTGATACGCCACCGACACACTTCCCCGCGGCAAGCCGTCGGCCACGCTGAATCGCTTGACACGCCCCGACTCCGGATCGAGCCGATCGACTCCGCGGCGTGTGCCCGCGTAGACGCGGCCCCAACGGTCTTCCGCAATCGAGAACACCGAGTTACTGGACAGCCCCTGGGCAATCGTGTAGGACACCACGCGAGGTTGCTCGGCCTCCGGCGAATCGATCCGCCCCAGTCCCCCGTTCGCGCTCGCGATCCACAGTCGCCCGGCGTGATCCACATACAGCGCCGCCACATAACCCGCCGGAATGCCATCCGCCGGGCCGATGGCGGTGAAGTGCCCGCGCCGGTATCGCAACACGCCTCCCTCGTCGAGCCCGATCCAGATGTTGCCCGCGCGATCTTCCGCAAACGAGACGGCGAGCTGCTCGGGCGCACCGCTCGCGCTCGAGAAATATCGCAATTCCTGCGCGCTTCGATCCCAGTAGCTGATCCGATTGCGCGCGCACCTTGTGGAGACCCAGATTCCGCCCCGCGAATCCGCAAACATGCGGAAGACGTAAGCTTCGCCGGCTTGAGCAGCCGTCGCGTACTGCGCAGCAGGCGGCGCGGCGGCGAGTCGCTCGAATTTTCGCTCGCCCAGACGGCGCAATTTATCCCCACGCGAGCTCCACCACTCGCCGGTTTGATCCTGCAGCGCCGCCTGGGCTTCGCCACGCGTGTCCTGTCCGCTTTGAAAACGTAAGCTCTCGAATCCGCGCCCGTTCCAGCGGTTCAGTTGATTTCCCGGGCCGCCGGTAGAAACGTACAGGTCACCGGTTCGGTCCTCAAAAATCGCGCCAACCCGATCCGCGCCCAGGCCGTCGGCGCGCGTAAACGTGGTGAAGCCGCGATGCACGATTTTCATCGCACCACCGCTTTCGCCGCCGGCCCACAGGTTCCCGTCGCGATCTTCCGCCAGCGAAATAATTGTCTCGTCGCTCAATCCCTGCGCTCGACCGTAGCTCCGCAGCAGATAACCTCCGTCCGCGGCCGGAGTAAATTCGGTGATCCCATGAATCAAACCGCCCGACCAGATATGTCCATCCGCGGTCTCCAGCAACGCTTTGACGTCACTGCTCGCCAGCCCGTCGCTCTCGCGGTAACGGCGCAACGAGTCCGCCGCGCCCGATCCCGCCAGGAAAGAGAAGAGCCCGGAGCGCGTACCCGCCCAGATCCGGCCACCTCGGTCCTCGAGGAGCGCCTCCACGTAATTGGGAATCCCGCTGCGCTTTTCGACGCTGCCGTTTGGCGATCGGCGAAACAGCCCGACGTTGGTGCCGATCCAAAGTACGCCTCGCTCGCGTCGATCCTCAATCAAGGTGATGACGCCGAACGGCGGCGGCACTTGCAGATCGACGGGCTCGAGCGCCCATTTATTTGCCGCCTCGTGCCGCACGGCAAACAAACCGTGCGATCCCACGCCGCACCACAGCGTGCCGTCACGATCCTGAAGCAGCACCGAAGGAAGGAACGGTGACGACATGGGACCCGCCTTCACGACCTCAAAGATCGGTCCCGTCGGCGTGAGTTGCAAGCGATACACGCCATGCCCGGTAGCCAGCCAGTACGCACCGTCGCGCGCCTCCAAAAACCCCGAAACCGAGACGTCGGGCAGCCCCTGCGCCGCTCCGAAGTTCGCGAACTCGTAACCGTCGAATCGCGAAAGGCCGTCGGCGGTGGCGAACCACAGAAATCCGCGCGAATCCTGAACGATGCGCTGCACCCGTTCGCTGGGCAGTCCATCGCTCGCGCCGTAGCTCTTTACCGCAAGCCGCTCCGCGAACAGCCCCGCCGCACACAAAACCCAGACACACAGCAGCGCCCGCTCGCGCGCGTTCGATCTGGTGAATCCCGCCGGCCCCACTACGTCTCCTAGTGAATCAATCCTGCGCGCAGCGCGCGCGCCACCGCTTCCGACTTCGAATGTACTTGCAGCTTTTCATAAATGCGACGCATGTGGAAGGAGAGTGTGTTCACGCTGATGTTGAGTTCGGCGGCCGCAGTCTTGTAGTGGTGGCCCTCGCCCAGCAGCTTCAGAATGCGCATCTCCTGCGGCGATAGACGGTGCGGCGCCGATTCCGGCGGACGAGTCTGGCGAAAGAGTTCGATCACCCTCCGCGCCACCTCCGGCGACATGGGCGCGCCCCCCGCCATTAGTTCCTTCAGGCTCTCCAGCACCTTTTCGAACGGAGTCTTTTTCAGCAGGTACCCACACGCGCCCGCGCACAT
This sequence comes from Bryobacteraceae bacterium, assembly GCA_036006545.1. GTDB lineage: Bacteria > Acidobacteriota > Terriglobia > Bryobacterales > Bryobacteraceae > Palsa-187. The sequence continues at coordinate 1,989 of DASYPO010000105.1, read as the reverse complement.
CGCCTCGAAAATGCGCTGGTCGTCGTCGTAGACCGAGAGCACCAGGAACAACATTTCCGGGTGGCTCTTTTTCAGGAGCCGGATTCCCTCGATCCCCGACATAACCGGTAAACCAATGTCCACTAGCGCAATATCCGGAGGCTCGCGTTCGATGCCCGTGAGCGCTTCCTCCATCGATCGGAACGCGCCGATGCAGCGCAGTCCCTCCGCCTCGCCGACCAGCACAGCGAGTCCCTCCCGCAGCTCGCGCTGGTCCTCGATAATCGCCACGCGAATCGTCTGATCGGGCAGTGCCGTTGATCCTCCGGGTGCGCTCTTCAGCTTAATGCAGCGCATGCAGGACGGAACCCACCTGTTCAGGTGGCTGTTTTCACGAACTTCTTGCGGTTACATTCACCAGGGAAGGTCAACGCAATTCGGAGGAGGCATGAAAGTTATCGGAGTGAAGTTCGCGAGGTTTACCCTCATGGCATGCCTGCGCCTTCCCCTGGCGGCGGGACCATCAGTCTATTCCCACCGCCCAACAATCCCGTCGCCGGCGTCGGCAGGCGGCGGATGGCTGGTGCTGTCTTGAGACGCGGGCTTCGTACGCGCAAGTGCCTGCTAACGCCTGGTTCTATTTCCAAAACCCAAGATCGAAAAGGAGAGTTCTTATGAAAACGCTTGTGACCCCGATTTTCGCCATCGCGCTCGCCGCGGCCGGCGTGATGCTCCTATGGCCTACGCACCGCGTCCGCGCGTTCAATCCGCAACCCGATCCACCCGCCTTCGGCCTCATCGGCGTCGATAACCTGGAAACCGCGCGCCTCAACGCGATGTGCGCGGATGGGCTCTTGCCGGGTGACGTGCCTCCGGGTCCTTGCGACGTGACGCTCTCCTTCCGCGACATCAGCGGCCGCGTCCTCAAACAGATCACCGCCTCGCTCCAACCAGGTCAGGGCGCGTCCCTGGATATCGGCGGCATGGAAATGTCCGGCAGGGGCCGCATGGAAATACAGCCACGCATCCTGCCAACCGGGCGCGGATTCATTCTGGCCACTGTCGACCTGTTCGACGTAACCGGCCGAACCGCCGCCTTGCTAAATCCGACTGAGCCCAAGTCGCTGCAGATGATGCCTACGCCCGGCCAATAAGGTTACGTGTTTTTCGCTGGCCACGATGCGAACGTGTGACGGAGATCGTGAAAACGGAATTCCCGGATACTGGCGAGGTTCAGCAGAGTTTTGAAACTCTTCTCCACCCGCTGGCGATCTCCTTTCGCGCCGAGCTGTGGCGGGAAGAGACGTTCCTCCCCGATCACCGCAGGTACTTGCAGAGTTCGCTCGCCAGTTCTGAGGTCATTGGCACATACCGAATCTTGCCGCCCTTCAACTTGGCTCGAACGGCAATCAAGCCTTCGGTATGTCGAAGGTCGCTCCTTGCGAGGCCGAAGATCTCGGCCATCCGCATCCCGGGTGTGAGCGCGATCAGAACGATCATGCGCAACCGGAAAAAGGTTTGGTTTATCTCTCTGGTTCCCGCCCGATACATTTTCTGATCGAGCGCGTTCTTGAGAGACGCGATCTCCTCTCCCGATAAGTAGCGTTCGCGCTGGTCATCCGGCCGCTTCACTTCGACGTCATCGCAAGGATTCCGGTCGATGCCCGTCTCCTTGGACCAAATCGTCGCTGCCTTCTTCATCATGTGGTGCATGACGTTGAAGTGCCGAACGGCTGTGCCTGGCGATAGCTCACGAACGGTCGTAAGGTTTTCATACCAGCGAGCGACCGCATCGCCGTCTACCTCACGAACGAACGATCGGCCCAACTCAGATCGGATGCCAGCAAGGATGCTCTTTTCGCGATCTGCTGAACGCTTCTTCATACCGTAATGCGTCCAGTAGCGATCAATGAGCGCCGACATCCGAAGGTTGACTTCGCGTTTGACGTCGAGGTGACGGTTCTCATCCCGAGCTGACAGCTTCTTGCGTTCGATCTTACGCGCCAGTTC
>DASYPO010000104.1:0-13336 GCA_036006545.1 Bryobacteraceae bacterium | reverse complement strand
CCTCGAGCCGGGGCACTCGATCAAGGCTTAAGCAAAGGTTTTGAAGACCCGCTCTAAAATGCTCATTCGCATACTTTTCCCAGCGCGGACTCATTCGTGAATAGAGGCGCCGCCAGGATTCGTGATTCTCTTCGGAATAGAGGTCATAGGGTTGTTCGATGAACAACTGCCCATGGCTGCGTGCTTCCTCTATGAAAGGGGCCTGCGTGGTCGTAAGCCCGGGGCGAACCATCTCGGCGAGGGTCGGCATATCGCTCCAATGGAATCATACACCAAATGTGACCCACTTACAAGTGGTGCTGAGGTGTTTTAATGAAAAAGCTAGGGTATCCAGCCAGTATCCAACCTTACGACGTCCTGTTACGATTCGACCAGAGGTGCCATTGCCTCCGCGCATTTCGTTGTAGACAAAAGGTCGTTGTAGAGAAAAGGTCCGACATGAAGAAATGGATTGCCTTCGCTGCATTTGCAGGGCTGTTGCAGGCGCAGGCGCTGATCGAGCACGCTGCCGCTGCCACTGGTGGAACCGTCGGTGGCGTGGCTGGCAAGAAGGTCAGCGACGGCCTCAGCAAGATTTTTGAGAAGGTGGACACCACTACCAGGAAGGCCGCCAAGGCCGGGGACAATGGAAAGGCTCGGGACGTGGATGCCAAGGGAGCACCGCTGCTGCAGGTGGGGCCGGGAAGCCCGATAAAGGGCAGGGATACGTCGGGTGTGGTTCCGCCGCCGCCGCCAGCCCGTCGCGCGGGCGTTCAAACGCAAGCGCCGCCGGCTCCAGCTCCTGCGCCCGTCGTGGTCGCGCAAGTTCCACCGCCTCCTCCGCTTCCCGAAGTGAAGCTGGATGATTTGAAGAAGATCACCGCGGGGACCAAGCGAGAAGAGGTTCTGAAACTCGGCCCGCCCGCATCGCGCGTGACTATGTTCGATGACGGCCACCTGCTTGAGATTTATCGATACATGGCCGGCGATATGACGCTCGGAGTCGTTCGCCTGGTCGACGGCTCAGTCGCGAGTTTACTGATCAGGTAAACTGACCCGCAGCTTATGACTGCGGAACAACTCGCTCGGCGGCTCGCCGTCATTTTGGTTTTTCTCCCTCCGTTGCTCCACTCTGGCCCGCGCGACTTCGGTCGCGCGGAGCTGGACCGCGTGAAGAGCCAGCTTCGGCTGAGGCATCCCATAACAGACGCGATTGTCCCAGGTCCCCCAGAGTCCTACACCATAGCCGCCGGCCGTCTGGTTCGCATCACGGGGGGCGACGAACGGGGTCTGATGTATGGACTCCTCGCTGCGGCCGAACAACTTCGTTCAGAGGGACAAATCACCTCGTCAAACGGCGCGCCGTCCACCGCCATACGGGGCATTCGCTACTTCGTCCACAACGCCGACCTCGAGCGCGATTGGTATTACTCGCGCGAATACTGGGACGAGTATCTTTCGATGCTCGCGCGCAATCGATTCAACCGCTTCAATCTCGTGTTCGCGCACCAGACCGATTATCTTGCGCCGCCGTACCCTTTCTGGGTCGATCTGCCGGAGTTCCCGACGATTCGGGCGAAGAATCTTACAGCGGAGCAGCGCGCCAAAAATCTGGAGATGCTGCAGTACATTTCGCAGGCAGCCACGGATCACGGGATCGATTTCACGCTGGGAGTGTGGGAGCACAATCTCAATCCGAGTTGGCAGCCCCCGATGGTCGCGATGACCGAGGGATTGATGCGCGAGAATATCGGACCCTACAGCTACGCGGCGCTCAAGAAAGTGCTGCAACTTTGTCCGGCGATCAAAAGCGTGCAGATGCGTACCAATGCGGAATCGGGCATCCTGGCCGATCAGCAGGTCGACTTTTACAAGAACTACGTCTTTCGCGCGATCAAAGACGCGGGTCGTCCGGTGTTTCTCGACCTGCGCGCTTGGATCGTCGCGGGCGGAATGATCAAGGCAGCGGAAGAGGTCGGGGTTCCGGTGCGCTTGTCGACGAAATATTGGGCGGAGGACATGGGCCGGCCGTATCAGCCCGCCGAGACGTACCCCAACTACAGCTATCTGGGTTTTCTCGAGCACCCGCGCAGCTACAAGTTCTATTGGGAGATTTGGGCACTGGGGTCGCATCGTTTGTTGTTGTGGGGCAATCCCGAGTATGTTCGGCGGACGGTCGGCACGTTTGGGGTCGGTGGAGCGGAGGGGTTCGAGATCGATCCACCGCTCGCGCAGAAGGGGTTTGGAAATCGGCCAGGAAAGTGGGGCATCTTCGCGGCTGAAGCGGCGACTCCGCGCGTGTGGTGGAAATGGGAGTTCGAGCGCTACTGGTTGTTCTATCGATTGTGGGGCCGCTTGAGTTACGACCCGGCGACGCATGAGCGAGCGTGGATGGACGAAATGCGCGTTCGCGTTGGTGAGGGCGCGCGCAATGTAATGGACGCGTACGTCGCCGCCAGCCAGGTGATTAACGAGATCGTCGCCGCGCATCTTGCCGATCCGAATATGTATATTTGGCCCGAGATCAATCCCGGAGGCGTCGCAGAATCGTACAAGGAGGTTCTGCCCAGCGACTGGCGTTACATTGCGTCAATGAAAGAGGCGGTCGAGAATCGGTTGAATCGAGTCGTCTCGGCGAAGCAGACGCCGTTCGAGACAGCGCAGCTACTCGATCGGCTCTCGCAACGCATTACTGCCGCGCTGGCGAACGCCGCTGAACATATCGACTTTCGCGTGCTGGGCCACCTCGCCTCGTTCCACGCTTGCAAACAGCGCGGGACGTATCTGTTGGCGTACTTCGACCGAACTGGGATGGAAGGCGCACTGCTCGGAGCCGAACGAGAATTTTCTAGGGCAGCCCAAGTCTGGGAAGAGTTAGTCAAGCTCACCGACGGCGTCTACCCGCCCAACATGGCCTTCGGACCCGAAGATGTCGGTCATTGGAAGGACAAGCTGCGCTACGTCCGTTACGACGTCGAGCATCTCAAGGATCGCCGTGAGATTCTCAAACGCTTTGGTCAGTTCGACGTCGCGTTCGATTTCGGCGCAGCAGTGCGCTCGCGCCCCTCTCCTGGCGCGTATCGGGCGGACGATTCGGTGTTGCGCAATTCGGTCGAGCCGCGTTTCACCGCAGTGGATCAGGCGACACGCTACTCCGACGCCACCGGATTCGGCTGGCTTGACGAGGGCAAGCGTGAAGCGATCGGCATCCCGCTCGCGCCGTACGCGGAGATGAAGGCGGTCGCCAAAGACCCGACGAATCTTCCCCACGACGTTCTGTATCGTGACTACATCCGCGGCTCGGGCGCGCAGAAGTTCGGCGTGAAGCTTCCCGATGGCGAGTACAAGGTATCGCTGCTACACCCCGACCGGAGCGTCGACGAACAAACCCTGCGAGCCGAGAACGGACTGCTCACGATCGCGATGCCGGCGAGCGATTGGTCCATCAGCGGAATCGTCGTGAAGGGATCGTCTCCTGAGAAGCGTTATCCCGCGCCGTATCCGGCGGACTCGAAAGCTCCCTATCCGATCGTCCGTCACACGCCGCCCGCGGCTGCGAAAGCCGGATCGCCGCTCACGCTCTCCGTCAGCCTTCCGATGGATTCGCCGATTCGCACCGTGCGGCTGCACTATCGCGCCGTGAATCAACTGGTGCCTTTCAAGTCCGTCGAAGCCAAGGTGGGCGAACGCTTTACCATTCCCGGCGAGGATATTTCTCCGCGCTGGGACCTGATGTATTATTTCGAATTGCTTTCGACAACCGAGGGCTGGTTCGCGCCAGACCCCGCGAAAGAGACGCCGTACTACGTGGTCAAGGTTTCGTCGCCGACGAATTGACAGAACTCTTCGAGCCACGCACGATCCGCCCACATGCGGTTCACTTGTGCCGCTTCGTCCTTGTAGCCGATCGCCATCCCGCAAAACAGAATCCACTCCTCCGGCGGCTTTAGAAATTCGCGAACGGTCCGGTGGTAGCGCGACCAACATTCCTGCGCGCACGAATCGAGACCGGCTTCCCGCAGCAACAGCATTACGGTTTGCAGGTACATACCGAGGTCGGACCATTGCGGCGGGCCCATCTGGCGATCGGTGTAGCAGAACAGCGCGAGCGGTGCGCCGAAGAACTGGTAGTTGTTGGCGAAAAAACGCGCGCGGGCGATTTTGTTTTCGCGCGGAATCCCCATGAGTCCGTAGTAATCCTCACCGTTCTTGAATCGATAGTCGCGATACGGCGCCTTGAGCGGCTGCGGATAGACGTGGTACTCGAGCGGCAGGTCGCCTTCGGCAGACTCTTCCAGGCGACGCGTCATCCGCGCCTTGAACTGCGCGAGCGGCGCGCCGTGCACGACGTAGAGCCTCCAGGGCTGGACGTTCCCCCCAGATGGCGCACGGGATGCTTTCGTCAGGATTTGTTTGATGGTCTCGATCGGAACAGGTTTGTCCAGAAATGCGCGCACGGATCGACGTGAATCAACTGCCTCGGAGACTGTCATTCGCTCGATGATACTAACCTCGTATCACTGTTTCGGCGGCTTCCAGAAATCGGGATCGGCATCCACCCATTCTTTGGCCGGAAAACTCATGCCTGCGTGAATCGCGAAGATGTTGGTTTCCGAACCCAGCACGACGGATCGCATCAGTTCGTGCATTCGGGCGGCGGCGGTCGCGCCCAGCGCTTCGTCGAAACGGCGCCCGTGCGTGATGCGCGAGGTGCCCGCGTCCTCGAGCGACCCGGCGGGCGTGAAAACCAGGAAGGTGCCATCCGGCATCCCCGACGCCACCTGATACACCGAGTGAATATCGGTAAGGCCTGAACGCTGGTGGCCCGCGTGCGAGATGCGCCACATTTCGGCGTAATCGCGTTCGTGCCCCGCTCGAACGGAAACAACAGTGATCGAGAAAAATCGTGGACGCGGACCGCTCAAACCGCGCCCTTGACTCATGTCCTCGCGATAGTGCGCGAAGATCGTGCGCCCCTCGTTCACCAGGCCGTCCTTACTGTCCATGATTCTCCCGATGGATTCCATGATCGAGGGGTTCTTCGCGATTTCGACGCCGGTCTGATCCACTTGGGCATAGTCGTCGAAGCCGTTGAGCACCCAGATATCATTGATGCCGGTGATCGCGCTCACCGTAAGATAGCGGCTCGGATAGTCGAGGCGAGCCATTGCCGCTGCGATCTCGATCTCGTTCTTGACGTAAGCGTTCTCTCGCCCGGGCCGGACGGTTTCGCGGAAGATTTGTAGGATGCGCGGCGCGGGCGTAAGCGGCGGACTCTGCGCCAGCGCGTGGGCGCCGAGAAGAATCGCGAGTGCCGCCGCTCTTGTCACGATTGTGGCTTGCGCAGTTGGATGCCGAGTTCCCGAAGATTGCGTTCCGGAACTTCGCTCGGCGCGTCGCACATCAGATCAGTGCCCTTCGCCGTCTTGGGGAAGGGAATTACTTCGCGAATCGACGTTTCACCCGCCAGGATCATCACCAGCCGGTCGAGTCCGAGCGCGATCCCACCATGCGGAGGCGCGCCATATTCCAGCGCTTCGAGCAGAAATCCGAAGCGCCGTTTGGCTTCGTCTTCGCTAAACCCGAGCGCCGAAAATACTTTCGACTGCACATCGCGGCGATGAATACGAATCGACCCCGACCCTAGCTCGGTTCCGTTGAGCACCAAGTCGTACGACTTGGCGCGGCAGCGCGCCGGGTCGCTAGTCAATTTCTCCAGATCCTCGTCATGGACGGACGTGAAAGGGTGATGCGCGGCGTTCCAGCGCTTGTCCTCGTCGTCCCATTCGAACATCGGGAAGTCCACGACCCACAGAAACTTGAAATTTTGCGGATCCAGCAGCTTGTGCCGATCGTTATACTTCTGAGCGGCGTGGAGGCGAAGCTGGCCAATGGCAAGCAGCACTGTTTCCTCGGGACGATGCCCCTTCGGCTCGCCCGCCCAACTCGCGAGCAGCAGGAGGTCTTCCTCGCCTGCATCCGTCCGCGCGCGAACTTTGTCCATGGCTTCCGGATAATCGCGCTCCAGACGCTTTGGATCGTCGAAAACACGCAAGCCGCGTTCTGTTCCAAAAGCTTTGAGCTCGTCGCGTTCCTTGCGACTGAGCGCTCCGGTTTTCGGGACGATGATTGCGGCCACCGGCAGATCGCCATTGGCAAGCGGAGTACCGGCGAACAGATCCTCGACGCAATGGAACGGCGGAACACGCGCGTCAGGTTTGTCGCTGCCGTAGGCTCGCATCGCTTCCGCATAGGTCAGCCGCGGGAAGGGAATCGCGATATCGAAACCGGCGACTTTGCAGGCGGCCTGCACCAGCGGCTCCACCATTTCAAACACGCGCGCTTGCTGCGGGAACGACATCTCGATGTCGATCTGGGTGAATTCCGGCTGTCGATCGGCGCGCAGATCTTCGTCGCGGAAACAGCGGACGATCTGGAAATATTTTTCGAATCCGCTCACCATCAGGAGCTGCTTGAAAATCTGCGGCGATTGCGGCAGTGCATAAAACGTCCCGGGATTCACGCGGCTGGGCACCAGGTAATCGCGCGCTCCTTCGGGGGTCGAACGCGTCATGAACGGCGTTTCGATTTCGAGGAAGCCTTCGCGCGTCAGCGTCTCGCGCACCGCGAACGAAATCTTCGAGCGCAGGATGATGTTGCGCTGCATGTGCGGACGGCGCAGGTCCACGTAGCGATACTTGAGGCGCGCGTCTTCCTTCACGTCCACAGTTTCTTCCATGGGGAACGGCGGCGTGCGCGATTCATTCAGGATCCACAGCTTCTCGACGGCGATTTCCACTTCACCGGTCGGGATCGCGGGATTGATCGTGTCGGCAGAACGCAATTCGACACGGCCTTCCGCGGCGATCACATACTCGGTGCCGAGCAGCCCGACCTTGGCGTGGAGGGCTTCATCTTCGGCGTGAAAAACCAGTTGCGTGACGCCATCACGATCGCGGAGGTGGATGAACACCACGCCGCCCAGATCGCGGCGGCGATGGACCCAACCCATGATGAGCGCGGTTTTGCCGGCGTCCGAGGCACGCAGTTCTCCGCAAGTGTGCGTGCGTCGAAGTTCGCCTAAAAAATCAAGAGGTACGGATTCCATTTTTGTTTTTGATATGCCCGGTGAGCTGTTCGCGACGGAGAGAAACCTGCTCGCCGGTAGTCATGTCCTTCAATTGATATGTTCCCGCAGCGATCTCGTTATCTCCAAGAATCAATGCGAATCGCGCTCCGGATTTGTTAGCGATCTCAAGCGCGCGTTTCAGTTTGCGATCGGGCGATCGCTCGACGGAAATTCCAGCGGCGCGCAGCTCCGCGGCGAGACCGCCCGCATGCAACTCCGCCGCATCGCCCAGCGTCGCGAGAAACACGTCGACCACCGGCTTGTGCTGATCGGGATGGGCCTCGTCCACAGTCATCACCAGTCGATCCTCGCCGATAGAAAAACCAATCCCCGGAGCGGGAACTTTCGAGCCCAGCGATTCAGCGAGACCGTCGTAACGCCCGCCGCCCAGGACGGAATTCTGTGCGCCAAGCGCGCCGTGCGTGATCTCGAAGGTGGTGCGCATGTAGTAATCCAGGCCACGAACCAGTCGCGGACGAACCTCGTAAGCGATCCCCCGCGAATCCAGGTGCGCGCGTACTTCGGCAAAGTGAGTCTTGCAGCCCTCGTCCAAATAATCGAGAATCGACGGCAGTTTGTCGATGTACTGCTGGTCTTCGGGAACCTTGCAGTCCAGCACGCGCAGCGGATTCGTGACCGCGCGCCGTTGGCAATCGCTACAGAGCTTGGGCGCGATGTCCTTGAGGTGGTCGCGTAACGCGGCGACGAAAATCGGCCGGCAATCCTTGCAGCCCACCGAGTTGATGATTAAGTGCGCGCCTTCCAGGCCAGCGCGCTGCAACAGCTCCACCACCATCTCGATCACTTCAGCGTCGACCATCGGCGATTCCGATCCGATGGCTTCCGCGCCGATCTGGTAGAACTGCCGGAACCGGCCCTTCTGCGGGCGTTCGCGTCGAAACATCGGGCCGATGTAGAAGTATTTCTTGACGCCCGGAATCTGATCGAGACGATGTTCGATATAGGCGCGAATCACAGACGCGGTGTTCTCGGGTCGCAGAGTCAGCGATGACCCGTCGCGATCGTCGAAGGTGTACATCTCCTTAGTGACGATATCGGTGTCCTCGCCGACGCCACGCGCGAACAGCAAAGTCTCCTCGAAGATCGGCGTGCGAATTTCGTGATAGTTGTAGACACGAAACACTTCGCGCGCCACCGATTCGACGTGATTCCAGACAGCGGTTGCAGGTGGAAGCAGGTCGCGCGTTCCCTTGACTGCCTTGATCATGGGGTCTTCGCTCGCTGAGAGGCGCAGCTCATCCTTCCTCGTTCCGGTAAATCGCGCCCTTCGCAACGTAGTGGGCGACGCCTTCGCGGAAGCGAGCCTGTTCCTCGGCTGTGACCTCGCGGCGCGCCTTCGCTGGGACGCCCATCACCAGTGTGTTCGAAGCCACCTCCATGCCTTCCGCGACAAGAGCGCCAGCGGCCACGACCGAGCCAGTTCGAATCCGCGCGCCATTCAAAATGATCGAGCCGATTCCGATCAGGGTGTCGTCTTCGATTGTGCAACCGTGTAGCGTCACCGAGTGACCTACTGTCACGCGATCGCCGATAGTCAGCGGAAATCCTTCGTCGAGATGCAACACGCAATTGTCCTGAATACTGGTGTCCGCGCCGACGCGAATCGGACCCGTATCGCCGCGCAGCGACGCGTTCGGCCAGACGCTGGATCGCTCGCCGATTTCGACGTCGCCGATCACTTGCGCGCTGGGATCAACGTATGCCGATAGGGCGACCTTAGGCGCGATTCCGCGAAAAGAACGAATCATATGCGGGGTGAATCTTCATGCTAACAGATGCAGGTATGCTCAACAGATGGTTGACTCAAGCGAAGAGCAGCGCCTGATTCTGCGCACTGTGCGCGAGTTCGTCGATCGCGAAGTGATTCCCGTGGCGAGTGCGATGGAGCATCGCGACGAGTATCCGCATGCACTCGCCGATCAGATGCAGAAGATGGGACTCTTCGGGTTGAACACGCCCGAAGAGTTTGGCGGAACCGAAGTTGATTACGTGACGTTCGCGCGCATTTTCACGGAGCTCGCGCGCGGCTGGTTGGGACTCGCGGGAATCGTCGGGACACACCTGGTGCTGTGCGACGTGCTGGTTCGTTACGCCACCGACGAACAGAAGCGGCGCTTTCTTCCTGGCCTCGCGAGTGGCGATTGTCGGGGTGGAATTTGTCTTTCCGAGCCGGGCGCCGGGACGGATTTGCAGAACATCACGACGACCGCGACGCGCGACGGCGACGTGTATCGGATCAACGGATCGAAGATGTGGGTGACCAATGGGCGCCACGGTAGCACTTTCCTGCTACTGACACGCACGGATCCGGAGGCGAAACCCGCTCATCGGGGCATGAGCGCGTTCGTGATCGAGAAGGGTTCGCCAGGGTTGATCGTTAGTCGAGATATCGACAAGCTGGGGTACAAGACGGTCGAGACATGCGAACTGCATTTCGAGAACTTTCCGGTGCCAGTCGCGAATCTGATCGGGGGAGTGGAGGGGCAGGGATTTGCGCAAGCCATGACGGGCCTTGAAGCAGAGCGAATCAACGTCGCGGCACGGGGGCTCGGGATCGCGCAGGCGGCGTTTGAAGAAGCGATCCGTTACGCGCAGCAGCGCGTGACGTTCGGCAAGCCGATCGCACAGCATCAGTTGATTCAGGCCAAACTGGCCGATATGGCGACCAGAATCGAGGCGTCGCGGCTGTTGATCGAATCGGCGGCGGAGAAGAAGAATCGCGGCGAGCGCTGCGATCTGGAAGCTGGGATGGCGAAACTATTCGCGACCGAGACCGCCGCGGAAGTGTCTTTCGACGCGATGCGCATTCTGGGTGGCAACGGATACTCGAAGGATTTTCCGGTCGAGCGGTTTTATCGCGACGCGCCGCTGGTAGTGATCGGCGGCGGGACCAATGAATTGCAGCGGCTGATCATCGCGCGGAGGTTGTTGGAGAAATACAAAGCGAACTGAGCGGACCTCGCAAATTCGGGCGGCCGCCTCAGTTGGCAAGACGATTGCTGGTACATAGGGTGGAAGGGGCTAGAACCCTATGAGAATTCTTACCATCTGTCTGGCGATCGCGATGGTCGTGCTAATGGGTTGCAATTCCACCCCGAAAACTCCCGACGTTTCGGCGCAGATCCGAACGGCGCTGGATCAGGCCGGTCTTAAGAACGTCTCCCAGAGTCAGGATCGGGATACCGGCGTCATTACGCTTAAGGGAAATGTTCCCGTAGAAGCGGACAAGGCACGCGCGGAATCGATCGCGCGGAGCTATGCGGGCAGCCAAGTTGTCGCAAATCAAATCGCCGTGCTACCACCGGGAAGCGAAGGCGAGGCCAAGAAGATCTACTCGGCGCTGGATAGCGGAATTGAAAGCAACCTCGAAGCCGCGCTGATTGCGCAACGCTACAAAGACTTCGTAAAGTACAGCGTGAAAAACGGAGTGGTGACTTTGACTGGCAGCGTGGACTCGCAGGAGAAACGCGCTCAAGTCCAACAAATTGCAGCCGCTGTGCCTAACGTCCAACAGGTCGTCAACGAAATACAGGTGAAGAATCAAAAAGCTAGTTCGACGCCATAAGCCCCAACAGCTTAGAGTTAGCAGAATTTACCGGAATCGTTTCACTATCAAAGCCGTAAGTATCGTTAGTTACAGGAGGGACCCATGTTCATACTTAAGAGCCCGCGTCCGGATGCCAGCCAGGGCGCAGAATATCCGGCCTTGCTCGACGAGCCGATGCAGACTTTCGGCGAATTCGACACCGTGCGGGAGGCGTTGGATGAGGCGCTCGAGCACAACCTGGACGAGACCCGGGCGGTCATCGAAAGCACTACTGGGGAGGAACGCCGTACGGTTATGGAGTGGCGGGACGCGGCTTAGCTGGTGCGCTTTATGGCATTGCGAGCGTCAGTGAAATATCGTAGTGCTCGCAGACCCAGCCCTCTTTTCCCTCGAGCGAACCACTGGTGATTCTGACTTTGACGAGCTTACCCGTAGTCGACAGGCCTGGTTCGCAGGGTGCTTTGGATCGTTCCAATTGCCGAGCATAGAGTCCAGGCGGGACGCTCAAGCCGGGCTGGGCATTCACCGCGTCAAGGAACCGGGTTCGCAGTTCGCGATCGTCTGAGTACCGATCGTCTAGCCTGAGAGCTTCCTGTTCACGAATGAGTCGCCGGATCTCGGGTGAATCGAAGGTGATTCTCAAGTTGGCGTGCGTGTCACTCCGAAATATCCACTGGCGGTCAGGATGAAATGCGCAGCTCGCGAAGATTGAGAGAGCAGCGCAAGCGCAAGCCAGCCGCATCTCAATGCACCGTGCGCGTCTTCCGATTCATGTAGTCCATCAATAGATACTGCCCCAAGGTGTATGGCGTGGTGAAATACGCCTTGCCCCGGCACAATTGCGTGACCTTCTGGATGAAGTTCACCAAGCCGTAGTCGCTGGCCAACATGAACGTATTGATCAGAATCCCTTGCCGCTTGCAGCGGCTCACTTCTTCGAGCGTCTTAGAGATCACCAGCGGATCGAGCCCAAACGCATTACGATATACGCGCCCATCGTCGAGAGTCAGCGCGCTCGGCTTGCCGTCGGTGATCATGATGATCTGCTTCATATCCTTGCGCTCTTCGGCGAGCAGGCGCTGCGCAAGAATCAATCCATCGCGTGTGTTGGTGTAATACGGACCCACCTGCACTCGCGCCAGTTCCTCTAATCGCAATTCCTCCGCGCCATCGTGAAACAGTACGCAGCGCAAGGTGTCGCCCGGATACTGCGTGCGAATCAAGTGCGCCAGCGCCAGTGCGACCTTCTTCGCCGGTGTGAACCGATCCTCACCATACAGGATCATGCTGTGGCTGCAATCCAGCATCAGCACGGTGGCGCACGAGCTTTGATACTCCGACTGGTGAACGTGCAGATCTTCGTATTCGAGATTCAACGGCAGCTTTACGCCTTCGCGCCGCAGCGCTGAGAACAACGTCTGCCCGATATCCAGGTTCAACGTGTCGCCAAACTCGTAGATTTTCGGCGCGCCGCTGGTTTCGACACCGGTCGCCAGATCGCGCGTGTCGTGCGCCCCAAAACTCGCGCGGCCGAGCGACCCCAATAGGTCCTTCAGCGTCTTGAAACCAAGAAAATCGACGCTCTTGTCGGTGACCTTCACGTCGACTTTGCTCTCGGTTTCCCCCTCGCCGCCCGCCTGCGGTTGGGTGGTCAGGTAGCCTTCGTCAACCAGTTTCTGGACCAACCGGTTCAGCAACTGGTCCAGCTCCTGTTCGTTCATCGCCTCGAGTTGCTTGCGAATCTGCTCCGCGCGATCGCGATCAAACATCTCGCCGCGCTCGATGGCCTGTTCCAGAGCGCGCTTCAGATCGTCCAGCGTGTGCTGGTTCCACTCGCTGAAGCGCATGTACGGATTATCGAAACCGCTTTGCAGAAAGAAATCCGACAGCGCGCGCATCAGATCTTCGGCGCTGAGGCCGAAGTCGTCACCGGTGTACCGCGAATACCGGACCCATTTCATTGGTACTGCCTGCGTGTGGACTTCTTCGGATCGTCGCCGGGCGGCTCGCGGCGGCGTGGCTCCGCCATGAATCCGGCTTCCTCATTGCGATTGATGCGGCGATGCGCGTACAGACCTTCCAGGATGAACTCAGCCGCAGACGCGCGCAACGCGTCCGGCTCACTTACTCCCAAACCCAGCTTTCCGGTTTTTTCCAGTAATCCTTGAACGCGCGTCAGCTCCTTCAACATGTCCGCAGACGCAGCGGTCTCGTCCATCTTCAGTGTGCCTCCGAGCTCGAAGTATTGCACCACCTGCTGCAGGTTCTCGCCGTCGAAATACGACGTGAACACTTTGCCCGTGGACAAGCGAATCAGTTCGCGCGCGACCGTTTCGCCGCCCTTGAGCTCGCCCTCATATTCCAGCTCGATCTTCCCGGTGATGGACGGCAGCGCGGCGTAAATGTCGAGAACACGCGGTACCGCGACCGCTTCGCCCGCCGCAAGCGCACGCCTCTCCGCGTTCGAGATCACATTCTCCAGCGCCGAAATCGGCAGCCTCTGGCTGACGCCCGACCGTTGATCGACCTTCTTCTCCTCGCGAGCCGAAAACGCAAGCTGCTCGACGATCTCGCGAATGTACTCCGGCACACGCAGTTCTATTGGCGTCGGACGCTTGGTCCAGGCTTCTTGTTCGGTGATCTCCAGACCATGTTCCAGC
>DASYPO010000103.1:0-11713 GCA_036006545.1 Bryobacteraceae bacterium | reverse complement strand
TCGTATTGGCAGCGGTCGCGTTCTTCGCCAGTTATCTGCCCGCGCGACGCGCCGTGAACGTCGACCCGATGATCGCGTTGCGTTACGAATGAGTGCTGGCGCTTTCGTGGTTTACTAAGAGGAATCATGAAACGTGCTACGCTCGCACTCACATTTTTGCTGGCGGTTGCCGCCGTTCCGGCCCGCGCGGCCGATGGCAGCATCACCAAGGAGGAACGGCAGAAAGTGATCGATCTGCTGAAGGAATCGCAAAAAGAGTTTCTTCAGGCCGTTTCCAGTTTGAGCGACGAGCAGTGGAAGTGGAAGCCGGCTCCGGCGCGCTGGTCGGTGGCTGAATGCGCCGAGCACATCGTGCTGTCGGAAGGCGCGTTGTTCGGTAAAGCGCAAGAAGCGCTGAAGAATCCGCCGGACCCGGATTGGGAAATCAAGACCAAAGGCAAAACCGAAATCATTCTGGACGTGATGGCGGCGCGCAAGGGCCGCGCTCAGGCTCCGGAAGAAATCGTTCCGGCCGGAAAAATGAGTCGCGCGGAAATCATGGCAAAGTTCGCCGAGGTGCGGGCGCGAACGTTGAAAGCGGTCGAGACGTTGGACGCGCCGTTGAAGGCGCACCTGGCGCCGCATCCTTTCCCGATTTTCAATCCGCTGAATGCGTATCAGTGGCTGCTGTACATTCCGCTGCACAACATGCGGCACGATAAGCAGATCGAAGAAGTGAAGGCGACTGCGGGTTTTCCGGCGAAGTAAGTCGCAGGCGACACAATACAAAAACCGGGGGCGCCGGCTGAAGCCGACGCTGCGGGCTAAGGCCCGCGCCACGTAAAACCGAAGGTGACAAAATGGGCTGCGTTACTAATCCGCGCGAAGCGCGTTCAGCGGATCGATACGCACGGCACGCATGGCGGGCAGCAAACTCCCCGCCAATGTCATCACCAGAGCGAGCACGACCGCCGCACTGAAAGTTTCAAAGTCAGCGGGACCCACACCGGCGAGCAGCGATTGCATCGCGCGCCCCGCACCATAGGCCAGGCCCGCGCCGATCACGATCCCGACCGCTGCCAACAGCAGACCTTCTCGCAGAATCATCGATAGAATATCGCCGGGACGCGCGCCCAGCGCCATGCGCACTCCAATCTCCTGCGACCGGCTGGATACCGCGAATGCGAGCAGTCCATGGATGCCGATCGCGGCCAGAAGAAACGCGACCAGCGCGAAAGCACCCAGAACGCGCACCTGTACAGTTCGGGTGGCCGTTTCGCCCTCGACGATTTCATTCATCAAGCGAACATCGGAAACGGGCTGCGCGGGATCGGCTTCCTTGATGATTCTGCGAAGAGCGGGCGCGAGCGCCGCCGGGTCGCCGGCTGACCGCACCACCAGATCCTTCGGCGCGTAGAACGGGTGCACGCGTTCGGCTTGCTTGTACGACAGGTAGACCTGCGGCTCGCTGTTCCGTTCGAGGCCGCGCACGCGGATTTCGCCGACCACGCCGATCACCGTTCGATCAAAGTTCGCGACGTTAATCTGGCGGCCGACGGGATCCTCGCTTGGCCAGTATCGTTTCACGAAAGAGTCGCTCACCAGCGCGACCGGGGAGGATTCGCGCGTATCGGACTCGGCAACGTCGCGACCCATGCGCAGGGGAATGCCCATCGCTGAGAAGAATCCGGGAGTGACATAACGAATGCTGACGGTTTGGCGATTGGCCTCGTCCTGCGGCCGGCTCTTGATATCCACTGGCCAGATTCCGCCGCGCATCACCATCGGAAGGAAACTAATGTAAGCCGCTCCGGTGACTCCAGGAAGGCTGCGCGCCTCAGAGAGTACGTGCGAATAGAACGGCTGGCGATTTTCGATGGTCCAGTATTTCGGCATGGGCAGCGAGGTGCGCAGCGTCAGCACGTGATCGGGGCGGAAGCCGGGATCGACCGCCTGGACTTTCCATAGCGCACGAATCAGTAGGCCCGCGGAAACCAACAGCACCACTGATCCGGTGACTTCGGCGGCAACCAAAACCGAGCGCAGCCATTCACGACGGCCTCCTCCGGAGCGCGCGCCGTCGCGCAGGCCGGTGAGATCACCACCGCGACGAGCACGGAGCGCGGGAATCACACCAAATCCGATTCCGGTGGCGCAGGTAACCAGCAACGCGAATCCCAAGACTCGCAAATCAACCGTGGGAAGCTGTGCGATCGGAATGGACACGGGAATCAATCGCACTAGCAGCGGCAGCGCGGATACGGCGATCGCGACGCCGAGTGCCCCACCCGCAACCGCGAGCAATAGACTCTCGGTAAGCATCTGGCGGATCAACCGTTCGCTGCCCGCACCCATCGCCGCGCGCACAGCCAATTCGCGGCGTCGATTCAGGGCGCGCGCCAGCAGCAGATTGGCGAGATTCGTCACGGCGATCAGCAGGACGCACGCGGAGGCGGCGAGCAGGGCCTTCAACATGGTTTTCGACTGGTCGGTAAGTTCGTCACGCAGCAACGTAGCCGCGGATGTCATGTTGGCAAGCTCTTTCGGATATTCCCGCGCGAGTTGTGAGGCGATGGTTTTCAAATCAGCTTCGGCCGTCTCGAATGCGACGCCCGGTTTAAGGCGTCCGATTCCATACAGGTAAGTACTTCGGCGATTTTCGAACGCTTGCGGACCTAGCTGCAGCGGCGTCCACAGTCGCGCGTTGCGGTTCGGGAAATTGAAATCGCGCGGCATGACGCCGATCACCGTGCAGGGGCGGTCATCCAGCAGCAGCTTTCGGCCGAGCACGGCTGGCGCGCCGCCGAAGAGGCCCTGCCACAGCGTGAAGCTCAGAATCACCGTGCCGGGCGCGCCCTCGCGATCATCATCGGCCGTGAAATAGCGGCCCAGCAAAGGTGGAACGCCCAGCAGCGGAAGAACTTCCGCGCCCACAGCGGAGCCATCAATGCGCTGCGGGTCGCCCTCGCCCGCAAGATTCACTGAGATGCTTCCCTGGAAAGCTCCCATGGAGGTGAAGGTACGATTTCGCTGCTGAAAATCCCGGAAGTTGGCGGGCGAAAGATCGGACCACGAGTAACCCGCTGCTCGGTTACCCTCAGCGATTTTCACCAGCCGGTCGGGGTCGACGAAAGGAAGCGGGCGGATCAAGACGTGATCGACCATCGTAAAGGTCGCGGTGGTGGCGCCAACTCCGAGCGCGCCGACGACAATCGCGGTAGCGGTGAATCCAGGAGTTCGGGCCAGCGTGCGGAAGGCGTAGCTCAAATCCTGGCGGAGGATGTCCCAATGGACAGCGAAGGCGTTGAAGAGGATTTCGAAAAATACGGCAATCCAGAGGATGGCTCCCGACAATGGATTCGCAGCGTCGCGGCGTCGTTGCGCGAAAATCGCGGCCATCTCATCGCCGTACTCATTTCGGAACGATGTGGGATAGAGGTGCAGCAGGGCGCGATAGAAACGCATTAGGTCCTTCCCGTAACGATTCCGCCGGCGCGCGCGAGTCGAACCATCTGCGTGAGTCGTCGCGCTTCGGCGGTCGCCGTGTCGCGGCCGAATTTCGTGATGCGGTAATAGCGGCGCCGTTCGTCGTCCTCTTCCGGCTCCGGGCGATCGCGCGTTTCGATCACCAGCCCCTGTTCCAGCATTCGCTGGATAGAGCGATATAACGTGCCTGCACTGAGTCTCAGTTTGCCGTTGGTGGCCAGGGCCACGTCCTGAATGATGCCGTAGCCGTGGCGATCGCCAGAAGCTAGCGCGATCAGGATGTGAAACGTCGCGGGCGGAAGCGGAAGCAGGGACTGTGGGTCCATGCTTCAAGTATACCCGGAGTGGATATATTGTCTATGGGTATAGAGTAAAGCGGAAAACTCCAAATTGGCGGGGATTCACGCGGATGGACGCGGATAAGAAAAAGAGCAAGGAGACAGGAAGACAGAAGACAGAAGTCAGAAGAGCGCTCCGGGCTCCGGAGTTGGTTCCTTGCTCCTTGCTCCTGGCTCCTGGAAAGCCTGAAGGCTACAGCGCGCCGTGAGGGTGCAGCAGGTAATGCTGGCGCAGCAGATCCTTGCCGTAATCGTTGCCGTTGGGTGTGCGCACGACCACATGGATGTGCTGTGGATTTGGTACACGCGGGGCATTCCCCGGCGGACGCAGGTTGGCGGGCAACTGATGATCGAATTCGATCAGAACCACGGGGCTGTGGATGCGGTAATAGAAAACGCTATCGTCCGCTGTCTTTCCGATCCACGCGAAATAGGTCCGGTCGAGATGCCTGCGAACCTCGTCCATCTTCACGCGGGCGTGGCCGTCGTCCATGTTGCCGATGAAAAGGTCGACCAGGCTGGTGAGCTGCTTCTTCTGTGCCGCGTTAAGCGAGCCGACACGAACACCGGCGTAGTCGAGCACGACGTTATCCTTGAACGCCTCGGTGAGATTGTTGTTGCCGGTCTTGGAAACCTCGAGGATCGCCTGCTTGCGCTGCTCGTCGTTCAGCGCGCGGATCATCGCGAGCCCGTCTTTTTGTTCCTGCTGGAGGATCGCGGTGCCCTTGAATTTGCCGGACTCGGCGATCACTGGTTCCGAACCGGCGAAAAACGGCGACATGACCACCTGATCGCCCAGTACGAAGTAATTAATGATGGAGTGGTGGCCGTCGAACTGCCAGCCCCAGGGCTCGGTCGCGGAGGGTTTGCCCATCACGGTGATGTGGTATTTGAATTCGCCGTACTGCACCCAGTCGTTGTTGTTGAGCTCGCCCAACGTGTAGTTCAAGCGCATGATGTCGCGGGTGAGTTTCAAGCCGCGCGCGCTAAGCGAGGCACGCAGGAGTGCGAAGGCGGCTTCGCGCTGCGCGTCGTTGAGATCTTCGAGTCGCACGCCTTGGCGCACGTAGAAATGTTGATTCATCCATTTGCGCCATTCGTCGTCGTCGACTGAAAACGTCGATTTCGAGCGTTGCTCCGGACTGAGCGCGGCAAGAAATGCGTCGGCAGCCTTGCGAACCGGTTCGGTCGAGACCCCGGTGGAACGAATCGCAAACAATCCGGGTTCGACCTGGCCCTTGGCGGTGATGCCCTTGAAGGGTTCGGCGAGACCCTGCTTTTCCGCGTCGAGCGAGCGGGCGCGAAAGCGTTCCATGAGATCGGCTGGCGACGCATCGCGCTGGGGACCCTGCGAAAATGCGGCGACGGCGAGCAGGGCGACGAACGAGGTGGCGAGTGTGGCTCGGATGCGAATCGAGTGAACCATGGTTAAAACGATAGCACCGCTCGGTCATTATTGGCAGGTGACCCCGTTTACCGGCTAAGAAGAAGGTCACCTGCCCACGGCTTATTTGGCAGGGTCGAAAATAGGTACGCCACCGGGCCGGATTCCAGGCGAACTCGAAGCCCGCACAACATCCGACTTGAACCTCGGCTGAGGCCGAGGCTGCGGGCTGAAGCCCGCGCCACGACGTGCGACCCAACTTCATCCGCGTTCGCGGCCGGGAGGCCAGGCAGACAGGCGACAAGATCGCCTGCGTTACAGATGACACACTTATGTTGATTTAGGATAGTGCGATGGCGAAAGCGAAGACCACGAAAAACCTGGGCGAGGAACAAATCCAGCGCGTGCGGCGGATCTGCATGGCAATGCCGGAGGTGACCGAAAAACTGTCGCACGGCGAGCCGACCTGGTTCGTGCGCAAGCGGGTCTTCGCCGGTTTCTCGAACAATCACCACAACGACGGACACGTAGCGGTGTGCATCCCGGCTGCGCCGGGCGTACAGCAGCAATTGATCAAGGCGTCGCCGAAGACTTACTATCGGCCGCCGTATGTGGGTCCCAGCGGATGGGTGGGAATCGAGATGGGCCAGATCGACGACGAAGACCTAGCGGTGCACTTGCATGAGGCGCGGGATCTGATCCTCGCGAAATATCGCAAGTAGTAAGAGCGCGATTCAAATCCCGTTTGCGGCCGAGGCGCGCGCAGGTTGCCCCATTTGCGGGTTCAAGAACAACCTGCCCCACACAATCACAAAGGGACAAGGCGGTTTAAGGCGGCTGCAAGCCAAGCCGGGGACGCCGGCTAAAGCCGACGCTGCGGGCTTAAGCCCGCGCCACAATCGCCGACGCTGCGCTGCGGGCTAAAAGCCGCGCCACAATCGCCGACGCTGCGGGCTTAAGCCCGCGCCACGATAGCCCCGCGCGGGTTGCCCGTTTGCGGGTTCAAGAACAACCTGCCAAACGCAACAAGCGACAACATCGCCTGCGTTACGGCGCCCAGGGGTCGTAGGCGCCGACGTTCCAAATGCGGCCTTCGAGATCGCGGCAGGTGAACCCGCGACCGCCGTAGGGCTTGTCTTCGATATCAAACAGCATCTCCGCGCCGGCGGATTTCGCGCGCGCGTAAACTGCATCGGGGTCCTTCACGATCAGGCTGACGCTGTGGGTTTCGACGCCGCCAATTTGATCGGGGTGTTTGTTGTAGCGGCTGTAGGGTCCGTCATTCACGGAGCCGAGCATGATCATGCCGCTGCCTGAGAGCGTGAGTTCGGCGTGCATGATGGTATTTTCGGGACCGGGATACACCGCGTGTTTTTCAAATCCGAAAACGCGACACAGCCATTCGATGG
Source organism: Bryobacteraceae bacterium (assembly GCA_036006545.1). Taxonomy (GTDB): domain Bacteria; phylum Acidobacteriota; class Terriglobia; order Bryobacterales; family Bryobacteraceae; genus Palsa-187. Next base: position 5,117 of record DASYPO010000103.1, on the reverse strand, counting down.
CCGCGGGGCAATCGCGATAAGTCATGCCGGGAATCACGGTGCTACGCGTGTTGCTGTCAGCCATGCTGAGAGCTTCCCATAAATTGGGTTCGTTTTGCAAAAATGCGAACTTGTTATGCTGAAGACCGTGAACTTAGCCAAGGGAACCTTTGAAGTGAAGCTCGCGCCGCAGTCTTCGGACGATCCGGCCGCACGGCACGAGGAGGGCGCGCCGCTGGGACGCATGTCGATCGACAAGCAATTCCACGGCGACATTGAAGGGTCGAGCAAAGGCGAGATGCTGACGGCGGGCTGGCCGGCGAAAGGGTCGGCAGGTTATGTGGCGGTGGAGCGCGTGACGGGGACGCTGCACGGCAGGCGCGGATCCTTTGCGCTGATGCACACAGGCAGCATGTCGAAGGGCAGGCAACAATTGACAATTGTCGTGGTCCCCGATTCGGGCACAGGTGAATTAACGGGTCTCGATGGTAAATTCACGATCAAGATCGCCGAGGGGAAGCACTTTTACGAATTCGAGTACACACTGGAGAAAACGAATTAGCCGCGGATACACGCGGATACACGCGGATTCAAAACTCCTCAATAAGATTTTCGGAAGCCGGCTCCCTACTTGCGGACCGCCACGCCACACAAACGTCACCGGAAGAGGCTAGCATTCCCGCTCCGTTGACCGGCCCTCACATGGCGGGAGCGCCGATCTCGATTTGAGAGTAGAACGGGATGCGCCGCGGGTGTGGCGCTGGAAATCGGGAAATGATAGAAAAGAGGTCGGAATTAATTCCGGTTGGGGAGGTGACCGTGGGTTTTCGAATGATCGTGGCGGCGATTCTGACGGCGATGGGCGCGGGAATGGCGCAGGAGCCAGCGAAGCCGGAGCCCAAACCCTACGAGCTGAGGTTTGGGGACGTGATTCAGATTTCGGTCGGCGCGGATGAGCGCTTCGACGGCGTCCACGGCATTCGTCCGGACGGAAAGATTGCGATCAAGCTGGTGGGCGAAGTGCAGGCCGAGGGCCTGACCGTAGAGCGGCTGCGGGCGGTTTTGACGGAGAAGATCGGAGAAATCGTGCCTACTCCCAAGATCACCGTGAGGGTGCTAAAGGTGGCACCCCCGAAGCCTATCGCACCGGTGAAGTAAGCAACCGCTCAAGCATGAAGTCGCTCAGCAACCCGGACGACAAAGCCGAACTCGTGCGCAGACTACGCGGCGTTCGACCAGACAGCAAGCGTCGCTGGGGAAAAATGACTCCGCACCAGATGATCTGTCATCTGAGCGACGGGTATCTGGTCTATTCCGGCGAGAAGAAAGTTGCATTTCCGCGGTTGTACCTGCCGCGGCCGCTGATGCGATGGTTCGCGGTGTGGGTCCCGCTGCCGTGGCCGCACGGATTTCCGACCGCGCCCGAACTCGATCAACAGGCGGGCGGCGGCACACCACCGCTGGAGTTCGAACGCGACGCACGCGAGTTAGAACGATTGATCGAGCGGTTTGCGCAATTACCCGCCGACCACTCGTGGCCCGCGCATCCCGCATTCGGCCGCATGTCACCAGCAGAGTGGATGCGGCTGGGTTACTTGCACGCGGATCATCACTTTCGTCAATTCAGCGCCTGACGAGTTACAGATCCTCGATCCGCAACTTCACGTCGGAGAATTTCCAGACGGTTTCGAATTCGCGACGGACCGATTCCGCTCCGTCGGTCTTGCCCTGCGCCTTGAGGCTCTCCATCAGGCCGAACAGCATGCGCCCATTGCGGGGCGACCGCTTGACTCCATCGCGTAAAACTTTCTCCGCTTCGACCGCCTGGCCGGCGCGCAGCAGCGCCGCGCCGAGTGATTCGCGGACGGGGTAATACCAATCCGGTGGCTCGTCGTAGCCCAGCGTGTCCTGAATTTCGACGGCTTTTCTCCAGTGCGGCACTGCGTCAGCGGGACTCGCGGCCATCCGTGCGTCGATAATTTCGGCGGCGATGGTCAAGACGTCGATGACTCGACTTTGGCCAACACGTTCCTCGGGCGGCGCTTGCGCCTTCTGCTTTTCGAGCTCGGCACGCTCTTTCGCAGCGGCGGTGCGATCGCCGCGCGCCGTGAACGCGAGGGCGCGCACGTAGTGCCACACGGCGGTGGCGCCTCGGAGCGATGGGGGCGGCTGGGCGATCTTCAGGATCCCGTCCCAATCGCCGAAGCGGGCGTGCGCCACCCAGGGCATGGGAAGAAACGCGTCGGCTATCGGCGGAATGGCCTGCACCAGGGATTGGGCTGCCTCGCTCATGGTTTCGCCCGCGCGAAAGGTTGCGGCGCGATTGCCCTGCATCATGCGCGCATACAAAATGAAGTGCACATTATGGAGGTAATAGGGCGTGTAGCTACCGGGACCGACTCCGGTAGCTTCGAAATATTCACGGTCGACCTGCGCGGCGCGCTCGTTGACGGCCGCGGCCTGTCCCCAATCGCCCATGATCAGCCAGATGTGTCCGGGCATGTGCACCAGGTGACCAACCGACGGCACCGTTCCCATCAGCCGCTGGGCACTCGCAATTGCGCGCTCGGGTGTGGGCGAAGCTTCGACCGCATGGATGTAGTGATGATTTGCGCCGGGGTGTTCCGGCCAGCGACGCAGCACGCCTTCGAGGATCCGCTCGCATTCGATAGCGCCTTTCGCGGGCGATCCATCCGCCGAATACGAGTGCCAGCGCACCGGAATCATGAGGCTCTCGGCCAGCAGGGTTTGCGCATCCAGATCGTCGGGATAGCGTTCCGCCAATTCGCGGACGGCGGCAATGTAGGCGTCGGGTTGATAATCGGGCGGCTGGTTTTGCGGGCACCAGGCTGCGACGGTTTTGAGATAGGCCCGCTCGCGTTCCGGTGCGGTCGCGATTTTCTGTCCGGCGGCCACCGCGGAACAAGCACCTTTGAGGTCGAAGCTTGGATCGCCGTCCATATTGATGTAGGGACCCTGGGACATGGCCATGCCCCAATGTGCCATCACGGATTGCGGATCAAGCTCGGCTACTTTACGAAAAGATCGGAGCGCTTCGTAACGATTGAATCCGTACAGCAGCGAGAGTCCCTGGTCGAAAAACTTCTGCGCATCGGCATTCTTTGTTGCAATCGGATGACGCCACACGCCCAGTCCCTTGTAAAGGGCGACCGGCTTCTCCGGGCCGGTCGGAGCGTGAGCGTGATGCTGCGCCAGTACTAACGGCGCAATCGACCCGATTAACACGATCAAGCACGATTTCATGCAAGCTTCTCCAGTTGGTTAGATTGCCACACAATCTACAACGCGTAGGATTCCCTTCGATTGCATCAGAGGGTTTGCCGCATTTTTCACGCATCTGTCATCGAGTCGAAATCATTCGCGGGTTACCGTGGCGGTGATGCGACTCCTCGCCTTTCTCACCCTATCCCTTTGCGCTTTCGCGCAGGCCGACAAAGCGCGCCTGATTGGTACCGTTGCGGATGCCACCGGAGCAGTAATTCCCGGTGCGGCGATCACTATCAAGGACATCAAGACGGGACTCGAGCGGCAGGCTGCTTCGGATGACCGTGGCTTCTATGCGGTCACGAATCTAAGTCCGTCCACTTACACGGTGACGGCCAAGGGCAACGGACTCGGGCCCATGGAATATAAAGAGATTCACTTAAGCGTGGGACAGGAACGGACGCTCAACATCGTGCTGCAACCGGCATCGGTGACGACGGAGGTCAATGTTTCGGGCGGCGAATTGACAGTGATCGACACCAGCTCGGCGGCAATTGGCGCGAATGTGAATGCGCGCGAGGTGGGCGCGCTCCCGTTGAATGGACGGCAGCTTTCGCAGCTCTACCTGCTAGCGCCGGGCGCGCAGACGGCTGGCGGCGGATCGTTCGACAACATCCGTTTCAGCGGCCGCGCGAATCAGGAAAACGCGGTGCGTTTCGACGGGATTGAAGGCAGCTCGATCATTGACGCCTCGCCGGGCAACTTGAACGGCGAGACGTCGACCGGTTTCCGTTTGCAATCCAGTCTCGAAACGGTGTCGGAATTTCGCGTCGACTCGAGCAACTATCCCGCCGAGTTCGGCACGGGGACGGCCGGTCAGATCAGCGTGGTCACGAAGTCGGGCGGAAACCAACTGCACGGCGGTCTGTTCGAATACCTCCGCAATAGCGCGCTGGACGCTCGCAACGCCTTCGACGGAACGACCAAGACGCCGCTGCGCTTGAATCAATACGGAGGATCCGTCGGGGGACCGACTGTGAAGGAGAAGCTATTCTTCTTCGCCGCGATCGAGTCGCTGCGGCAGCGCGCCGGCGTCAACCTGATCGGGAGTGTGCCCAGCGTCGCCGCCCGCGCGCGCGCCGTCGCCTCCATTCAGCCCTTGCTGGCCGGCTATCCGATCGGCACGCAGCCCACCGCCAATGCCGATCTGGATATCGCGCGCTTGAGCGCTTCAAGCCCGATCGACGAATACTTCGGCAGCTTGCGGCTGGACTATCGCCTGAACGACAAGTACACGATGTATGTCCGCTACAACCGCGACCAGGGCTATTTGCAATCGCCGCTAGATGTTTCCGGAAGCTACTCGCTGGTCACATCGGTGCCGCAGAACCTGGTGTACACCTTCCAGCAGGTCCTCAAACCGACGGTGATCAATGAGTCGAAGTTCGGGTTCAACGGCAGCAAGACGCGCATTTCAGGATTCGCACCTCTGATTCCGGGCGTGGATACCAGCGCCTTCGCCGTGAGCTTCACCGGCACGGTCGCAATCCCCGGCATCGGAGGCCAGGGCGCGTCCGCCGGAGCCTCGGCGCTGGGCAACCTTGTACGCAGCAACAGCTCCCAGAACGGGCGCGGCCAGCCGTACACGGGCTACACGTTTTCATTCATCGATAACCTCACAGTGATCCAGAACCAACATGCTTTGAAGTTCGGCTTGGAACTGCGGCCGATCCGAATTTACACCGATCGTCAGGGCGGCACGACTTATACGTTCCCGTCGCTGAACGCGCTGCTGGCCAATACGCCGTCTTCGATCCAGGTTCTGGGCGATACCAGTGCGGCCGATCCATTCAACGGCGGCGCCACCGGCAATCGTTTTCTCAAGCAGTACTACATGATTCTGTACGCACAGG
>DASYPO010000102.1:0-5102 GCA_036006545.1 Bryobacteraceae bacterium | reverse complement strand
GAAGATGCTGCGCAAGCGTCGGGCGTTCCGCAAGCGGCAGCGCCTCACCCCGCAGCAGATCCGCCGTTTCCTGTTGCGCCACCGGATCAGCCTGCGCGAACTTTCCCAGCAGTCGACGTAGCGCAGGCGATCTTGTCCCCTGTAGATTTGCCTGTGGGGCAGGCGATCTCGTCACCTGCCATTTCACCCGCTGTTCAGTCGACACCAACCAGCGACCCCTGCCCCGCCTGCGGCACCTACGAACTGCGCGTCCTGTTCCACGCCGGCGATCGCCTCTACGCCACCACCGAAAAAATCTTCCGCATCGTCGAGTGCCGCAAGTGCGGCCTGATCCGCCTCGACCCGCAGCCCGCGCCCCTCGAACTTCGCAATTACTATCCACCCGACTACTGGTTCACTCCCGACTCCACCGCCGCCGACCATTTGGAGCAGCGCTATCGCCGCTTCGTGCTGCGCGATCATCTGCGTTTCGTCGAACGCGCACTGCGCGAATCGGATGAGCAGGGGCTGCTGCTCGACGTCGGCTGCGGCGGCGGCCTGTTCCTCCAGATGCTGGCTGAGCGCACCAAACGCCGCGTCGCGGGTCTCGATTTCTCGCTGGACGCCGCGCATGTCGCCTGGCGGCGCTCCGGTGTTCCCGCGGTTTGCGGCACGCTCACGCGGTCCCCTTTTCCGGATCGAAGCTGCGCCGCGATCACCATGTTCCACGTCTTGGAACATCTCTACGACCCGGGCAGCTATCTCGAAGCCGCCCACCGATTGCTGCGTCCCGACGGTCGCCTGATCATTCAGGTCCCCAACGCCGCCTGCTGGCAATTTCTCCTCTTGGGCGAGCGCTGGAATGGCTTGGATGTGCCGCGCCACTTGATCAATTTTCGCCTTTCCGACGTTGATTCGTTACTTGACTATTGCGGCTTCGAAGTATTGCGTCATAAGCACTTCTCCCTGCGCGACAACCCCGCGGGTCTGGCCACCAGCCTGGCACCATCGCTCGATCCCATGGCCCGCCGACTGCGCCACGTTCCCGAAACGCCGCGTGCGCGCTTGTGGAAAGATTTTGTCTACCTCGCGCTGGTAGCGAGCTCCGTCCCCTTCACTTTGCTTGAAGCCGCCTGCCGCGCCGGATCGACCATCATGGTCGAAGCCCGCAAGAAATCGTGATTTACGACCGCTTGCGCGATCTGCTTCCCGATCCCGTTCGCCGCTACGTTCTTCATTTTGAGGCGCAGATCGAAGACGCCGTCGCGCAGTTCGCCGCCACCCTTCCGCCCCGCGCGCGTGTGCTCGACGCCGGAGCGGGCGAGGCGCAGTACAAGCACCATTTCTCCGCACATCGCTACTGCGCTTTCGATCTCGCGGTCGGCGACGCCCGTTGGGATTACACCAAGCTCGACGCCCGCGGTGATTTGGCCGACATGCCCTTTCGCGATTCCACGTTCGACGCGTGCCTGAGCGTCGTCACGCTCGAGCATGTGCGCGAGCCGCTACGTGTGGTTCGGGAAATGTCCCGAACGCTGGCCCCCGGCGGGCGGCTGCTACTGGTCGCTCCGCTTGAGTGGGAAGTTCACCAGTCGCCGCACGATTTCTTTCGTTATACGCGCCATGGGCTGGAATATCTGTTGCACGAGGCGGGATTCGAAGCCATTGACATTCGGCCCGTGGGCGGCTTCTTTCGCCTGCTCTCGCGCCGCGTGTTCAATGCGATCCAGTTCTTTCCCGGGCCACTCGCGATCCTGGCCGCGATCTTCTTCGCGCCCGTCGGCCTGCTGCTTCCGCTTTTCGACGGGCTCGATCGCCGCCGAAACTTTACACTGGGGTATATATGCTTCGCGCGCAAAGCACATTGATTCTCGCGCTGACTGCGATCGGAGCCAGTACCTCCGCCGCGGACTTTTCGGGCACCTCCGCGATGAAGTTCACGCGCGAAGCGGTGGCTTTCGGACCACGCCCCTCGGGTTCCGAAGCGAATCGCAAATTGCAGACTTACATCCTCGCGCAGCTGAAAACCTGCGGATGCCAGGTTTCCGAGGATCCATTCACCGCGAAAACTCCCAAGGGCGACATCGCGATGAAGAACATCGTCGCCAAATTTCCAGGCAAAAGCGGAAAGGCGATCGTCATCACCGGACACTTCGATACGAAGCTTTTTCCAGGTAGGAAATTCGTCGGCGCGAATGACGGCGGTTCTTCGACGGGCCTGCTACTCGAACTCGCGCGCGTGCTCGCCCGTCAGCCCCGCACCGACGATGTCTACCTGGTCTGGTTCGACGGGGAAGAAGCCGTCCGCGAGCAGTGGGAAGGCGACGACAATCTCTACGGCAGTCGCCACATGGCTGCCAAGTGGAAACAAGAAGGCATGCTAGCGCGCATCAAAGCGCTGATCAACGTCGACATGATCGGCGACAAGAAATTGAACATCCAGCCCGAAGGTAATTCCAACGCCGCGTTGCGCCGGCTGGTCTGGAGCACTGCGAAAGAGGCCGGCTACCAGGCTTATTTCCCCGACGAAGCTGTCGGTCCGATCGAGGACGATCACATCCCCTTCCTGCGCCTGGGCGTCCCCGCGCTCGACCTGATCGATTTCGACTATCCGCCATGGCACACTGACGACGATACGATCGACAAGCTGTCGGCGCAGAGTCTTGAGATCGTGGGGAGCGTGGTCGCGGAAGTGATCCGCAAGCTCGAGCGGCAGTAGTTATTTAGGTGTCGCGAAAATTTCCGCGACGCTGAGCGTCGCGTTGCCTAGGATCGGAAGCGGAATCTGATCGCCTTCCGAGTATTTGATGGTCACCGATAAGCGAGTCGTGACCTTCACTGTGCGTCGTTTGGGATCAACAATCCAGAATTCCAGGCAGCCGTTTTCGAGGCAGATGGATTCCCTATCGTCCATCTCTGCGATCGTGTTCGAAGGTGATATCACTTCAATTACGATGTCGGGAGCTCCGTAGAGGTTATCACTGGGATCAATGCTGGTGAGACGTTGCGCCGAAATGAATGCCACATCGGCTTGCCAGTATTCATGTTCCGCGAGTGGCCGAAAGCCGAACTCAGCCCCTACCCGGCCGTAACCCTTTGCCAGCGGCTTCAGCAAATCCAGGAGTCGATCCTGGATGTCCCAGTGCCGGAATTTCGGACCGCTCACAAAGACCAGCTCGCCGTGGTGGAGTTCATAGTGTCCTCCCGGAGGATCGGGCAACGCCCGAACCTGCTCCACGGTCATCAAGCCTGTGGTCGTGGCCATCTTGCTACGATTGTAGCCCCCTACGGCCGATTGCTGTACTTCTCGTTCAGCCGCGTCTGCTTGTTCACCAAATCGACTTCCTTGCCCTTGATGTATAAATGCTTCACCTGCGTCGACGCCTCCAGCGGATCGCCGTCGGTCACCATCAGGTCGGCCCACTTTCCTTTTTCGATCGATCCCACTTGATCGCTCACGCCCCAGATCTGCGCCGGATTAATCGTCAGCGCCTTGAGCGCCTCCGCCTGCGGCAGACCGAACGAAACCGCGGTCGCCGCCTGATACGGCAGGTTGCGAATGAACTCGTTATTGAAAGTGCCGAACGCGAACTTCACACCCCCTTTGTGCGCCTCGGCCGGAAGCGTGAAGGCTTCGTCGTAATCCGAATCCTCGTTCTCAGGCAGCGCCAGCACTCGGCCCAGAATCACCGGAACATTTTTCGCCTTCAAGTCCGCCGCTGCTTTGCCGATCTCGCGCGGCTGCAGGATCACGATCTTGATCCGCTGCTTTTCCGCCCACGCGATCGCATCCTTGATGCCGCGCTCGCGCGACGCCGAAACCGCGCAGGTCACTTTTCCATCCAGCACCGGAATCATCGCTTCGAACTTCAGGTCCGGCTTGAAACCCGGCATATTCGCCGACTTGGCGCTCTTGTACTTCCGTGCATCGTCGAAAAAGTCGTTCAGCTTTTGAATCTGCAGGTCGTATTGGCGTTTCGCTTCAGTGAACGTACCGGCTCCGGGAGCGAGACCAAACTGCGCCAGCACTTCCGCCGGAACGTCGCCACCACCGCCGCCCCGACCCCCCCGTCCGCCGCCCAACGTCGGAAAAATGATGTGCATCGCGCCGGTGCGCTTGATCTCCATGTCTTCCCAGGTCCAGCCATCCAAGTGAATCAGCGCGGCTTGGCCCGCGATGTACTGCCGCTGCCCGCCACCACCGAATCCACCGCCGCCCCCGCGGCCACTGCTGGCCGGATACGTCATGACGCTCGTGATTCCGTTCACGCGGACTACCGAGATGTGCTCGCTCTCCGGGTTGATCGCGACCAGCGCGCGAAGCTGCGGCATGAACTCGCCCAGCTCGCCCGTGTCTACCGACTCGCGCACCGACGGAATTTCCGCCAGCCCCAATTCCGTGCCCGAGTCGATCATCCCTGGATACACTCGCAACCCCTTGCCCTCGACGATCTTGACGCCTTTCGGCGGCACGATCCTCGCGCCGATCTCGGTAATCTTCCCGTCCGTCACCAAGACAGAGGCGCCCTTCATTTCCTCCCCGACTACTGGATACACGTCTGCGTTGCGAATCAGAAACGTATTGTTCGCGGCTGCCGATGCAAGCGTCGCCGCCGCCACGGTCGCGATCAAAACTCTGCTGATATTTCTCATTGCGGCCTCCGGCCGGGCGCGCCCTTTTTCTGCGCGTCCTGTGCGGCTTGCTTTTCCTTGTCGATCAACTTCTGCTTCTCCGCCGATTTGCCCGGCCGTCCGCTCACTTCCGTGTCACGATCGAAGTACCGCGTGCCGTCGATAAACACCTTCTGAACCTTGGCGTAATTCGAAAGCGGATCCTTGTCATAGATCACCAGGTCGGCGTCCTTGCCCACTTCAATCGATCCCACTCGATTGTCGATCGCCAGTTGCTTCGCCGGATTCAGCGTGACCATCGCCAGCGCTTCGTCGTGCGTCAGGCCGCCGTACTTCATCGATTTCGCGGCTTCGGTATTAAGATGCCGCATCAACTCGGCATCGTCGCTGTTGATGCTGACCGTCACGCCCTTGCGGGTCATGATGGCGGCGTTGTAGGGAATCGCATCGAACGCTTCCACCTTGTACGACCACCAGTCGCTGAACGTCGA
>DASYPO010000101.1:0-6645 GCA_036006545.1 Bryobacteraceae bacterium | reverse complement strand
TGCGTCCATCTGCGGCCAATTTTCTCTTACCGCCCATGCCGCATACGGTAATCCTGGCCACCCAACATGGGAACGATCCGGCACATTTCGAACAGCCGCGAATGCGCGCGCGAGCCGATCATCTCCTGCAGCAGCTTGCGATACGTCGCAATACCGCCTGAGCCGCTGTATTCCGCCGCAGGCCCCGTAATCTGCGGAATCGGCAAGTTAGTCGTGGCGATCAACGGCTTCTTGTGATTGCAGCGATGCGTAATGATCGCCGTCACCGTGTCCTCCACCCAATCCGTTACGCGATGCGCACCCAGATCGTCCAGCAGCAAAAGCTCCGTGTCGAGCGCGGCCCCGTACACTTCCTTATTCGTGCCGCCTGAAGCCGCGTCGTAACTCGACCGAATCCGATCCAGCAGATTCTGATAATCGAAAAACAATCCCTCGTGTCCCCGTTCGATCAGCGCCTTCAGTGCAGCGACCGCCAGATGCGTTTTACCGGTACCTGGATCACCCACCAGCAGCAGCCCGGGCCGTTCCGCCGACGGATATTCGCGCACGAACGCCCGCACCTGCATCAGCACCGTGCCGAGTCCCGTCCGCGCGACAGGATTGTCCTGCGGCACGTTGAAATTCTCCAGCGTGGCATTGCGATAATTCGGCGGAATCTTCGCGTCCGCAAGTAGCGTCTGCGGGCGGTCGTGCGATTGGCAATCGCAGCGCGTAGCTCCGGAGAGTCCCGCGCGTTCGACGATCCGCCAGCCGGTTCCGCCGCAGATGGTGCAGTTGGGGTCGGGCATTTTTGAACCGCGCACAACACCACGCTGTGCGCTACGTGATCACTAACAGGATCTCACCAGCCGTCACCGTCGCCCCGGCCGCGATTTTCACCTCCGCGACGCGCCCCGCCCGCGGCGACTTCATCTCATTCTGCATCTTCATCGCTTCCACCACAACGAGACCTTGTCCGGCTGCGACCTCATCCCCTGCCGCGACCAGAACGCGCACGATTTTTCCGGGCATCGGGGCGGCGATGCTTTGGGGACCGTCACTCGACGCAGCGCCGCGTCGACCGCGCAGGCTGCGTGGATCGAACACTTCGACGTCGAACGCAACGCCGTTGACCGAAATCTGCCCCGGCGCGAGCACGATCGCTTCGTAACTACGTCCCTCAATCAACACCGTGTACACGCCCGCTTCTGTTTCGACCAGATCGAAAGTGTATTCGACCGGCGCGTCGTCCTCGCGGGCGTAGCTTAGACTCGATCCGTTCCAATCCAACCGTCCGGGCCGGCCATTGACGATCACGTCGCGCTTCAACGCAGCATGTCCTCTCGGCCCAGCCGCGCCCAATTGCTTCTGGTCCCTTCCTGTTTGCTAGTCGCGCTGCCATTCATCGATGCGATTAGTGCCGCCACCGCCTCGTCCTGTGGGGCAGGTGATCTTGTCACCTGCCTCTTCTGAAAAAATTGCTCCAAGAACGCCGTCGAAAACTCGCCTGCCCGAAATCCTTCATCCGCCAGAATCTCGAGAAAAAATCGCGTGTTGGTCCGAATCCCTCCCACCGCATACTCGCCCAGCGCGCGCTTCATTCGCTCGATCGCATGCTGCCGCGACGGAGCCCATACCGCCAGCTTCGCGAGCAGCGGATCGTACTCCAGTGGCACCGTCCAACCTTCGTATACCCCCGAATCGAGCCGAATCCCGGGGCCCGCAGGCTCTCGCAGCCGCGTGATTTTTCCGGGGAAGGGAAGGAATTGATTTTCCGGATCCTCGGCGTAAATCCGGCACTCGATCGCCGAACCCGTCCACCGTACATCCTCTTGCCGAATCGTCAACGGTTCGCCCGCCGCGATGCGCAACTGCCAGTCGACCAGGTCGAGCCCCGTGACCAGCTCCGTCACCGGATGCTCCACCTGCAAGCGCGTATTCATCTCGAGGAAATAGAAATTGCGATCGCGATCCACCAGAAACTCGACCGTTCCCGCATTCGCATAGCCCGCCGCTCGCGCAACTTTCAGTGCCGCCTCGCCCATCCGCTCGCGCAGATCCGCCGTCATGATCGGGGAAGGGCACTCCTCGATCACCTTCTGATGCCGGCGCTGGATCGAGCATTCGCGCTCGCCCAGATGAATCATGTGGCCGTGATGGTCGCCCAGCACCTGAATCTCGATGTGACGTGGATCGAGCACCAGCTTTTCGAGATACACTTCGTCGTTGCGAAACGCGCGCAGCGCTTCGCTCGCGGCATCACGGATCGATCCCTCGAGATCCTCCTCGCGATCCACGCGCCGCATCCCCTTGCCGCCCCCGCCCGCCGCCGCTTTTATCAAAACCGGGTACCCCAGACGACGCGCGACGTCGCGACCATCTTCCGGTCGGGTCAGCGGCTGCTCCGTGCCGGGAACGACTGGCGCACCCGCCGCGATCGCCATCGAGCGGGCCGCGGTCTTCGATCCCATGCTCCGAATCGCCTTCGCCGGCGGGCCGATAAATACGATTCCCGCATCGCCACAAGCCTGCGCGAACTCGGCGTTTTCGGACAGGAACCCGTAGCCGGGATGAATCGCATCCGCTCCGTGAAGTCGCGCTGCGTCGAGAAGCTTATCGATCGAGAGATAGCTCTCAGATGACGGCGCGGGGCCGAGGCGCGCCGCTTCGTCGGCCATGCGCACCGCCAGTGACGCGCGATCGGCATCCGAGTAGACCGACACGCTCACGATCCCCGCTTCACGTAGCGCTCGAATAATTCGAACGGCGATTTCCCCCCGATTGGCGATCAGAACCTTGCGGAACACGAGGTCTGATTGTAGCCCAGCTCTGTGGGGCGGGTGATCTTGTCACCTGCCGCTGGCTGCACAGCTCAGCTGTTAATTCACGGAACAAATATTCGATAGCTTCCGTGCTATCAATTACTTCGCGTTTTGACTCAACCCCGTTTTGGACAACCCCTCGTACTCTGAAGGCGACAAGATCGGGGTTCACCATGGGAGGGCCGGTCTGACCGAGCGGAGGAATTCTAGACCCTTCTCCGCAACGTAATGCGCCATGGAAGGGAGCTCCCTATGAATGACCGAGTCAACAAAAGAAGTCAGAAGCACGCCAACGAGGTGTTCTCTTCTGACTTCTGACTCCTGACTTCTGGCTTCTCTTAACGAACTGCCATCGTAACCACAGGACTGCTCTGTCCGCCGACCGTTAGCACCACAGGTACGGCATCACCAGGTGCGATTCCCGACGGGACAACAGCATTTACCTGATAGAGACCGATAAATCCCGGAGCCAGCCCTCCGAAAAATGGGTTGATCTCCTTTCCGCCGATCGTGATGGTTACCGGATTAACGGTCGGCGAAAGAGCCGTGCTGGACGCGGGCGAGCCATCCGCCGGCGCTGGATTCGTTATGCCGAGTCCGGCGCAGTACACGACGACCGCGTCGCCCGCCTTCGCCGGATTCCTTGAATCGGCCAGCGTTTCGACTCCTGCGGCGGACACCAGAACATAGCCTTGTCCTTTGCCGGTCTGGCTGGGCGTGAAGATCGCCGGTTGCGCTGCGGCGATGCTTACCGATTCCGGAACCGTGTACGTGAACCCACGGCGCACGACTAATTGCTGCCGCGAGTTTGGCGGCACGTCTTTGGGCACCACCGCATTAATCTGACCGGTCGATGTGAAATACAAGGGCAGCGAGCGTCCGCCCAGAATCACTTCCGTGCCGACCAGTTCCGTCAGCCATGGAAAACTCGGGGCTATATTCAAGCCGTCGGCGAAGCGCGTCCCGAAGATCGAAATGAAGCTGCCGGGCGCGAGCACACCCACTTGTCCGAAGCTAGCTCCACTGACCACGCCGCCCGCGCTCACCTGCGGCGGATCGGGGTTTTTCTGCAAACTGCCGCTAATCGAAATGCTGCCTTGCAGGTTTTGCTCGGGGATTTGCGCGGTCACATTGATCGACGTCTGTGTTACGGTGCTATTGCGCGGCTGCCAGGTCGCGCTCCAGTTTCCGTCCTTTAGCGAGAACAGCGACAGCGGCGGATCGCCGTTCGAGAAACTCGCGGTCACCGAACCCGACGTCATCAGGTTGCCGCAATCGTCGACCACTTTCGCAGTTACTGCGGTGGGCCAGGCGGCGGGAATGTTGAAATCCTGAAGCACGGAACTCACCAGCGGCAGCAGCTTGGTCGGCGTACAACCGGCCGTGCGGCTGGCGAAATCATCGGTTGTCGCGCTCGATCCCGCGCCGCCCGCCGTCAGCACCAGCAGGATACTGACGTTGCGAATGGACCCGTCGGTGAACAGCAGCGTCAGCACGCCGCGGCGCACGCCCGCCGTCAGATTGTCGATCACCGGCTGCACCACGATGGTCGCCGCCTGATCGGTTGGAACACTGCCCGTTGGGGGCGCAACGAAGAACCAATCGGCTCCATCCAGCGTGAGCCGCCCGGAAACATACGCTAGCGATCTGCCCGCAGGATTCCCCAGCAGGATATTCTGCGAACTGGGCGCATTCGAGCCGACCGCACCGGTGAAGATCAGCGCCGCGGGCTGAACCTGCGGGCCTGGATTTGTACCTGCCGGAAGAACATTCAGCACCACCGAAATCATCTGCGGCGAATTGTCGGCGGCAGAAGCGGAAACCACGACGCGCCCATAATAGGTCCCGGCGCCGAGTGTCGACGCATTCACCGAAACCTGCACTGTTGGGACCACGTTCGATGACGCATCGGTCGAGCCCGATGCTGGAGAGACCGCGAGCCACGGTCCACCGGAAAGCGTGAAGGGCGCCACGGTCCAGTTCATTACGCCTTGTCCGGTGTTAAGCACGGAGAAACTCTGTGGCAAAACGAAACCACTTTGCGCTACCGCGGTGAACGTCAAGCCGGATTGCGAAAGTTGAATGCTCTGCCGCTGCGCGTTGATGGTCATCGTAACGGCGATGACCGCGCGCTGATTGGTCGCGGCACTCGTAACGGTCACGGTTCCGAGATACACTCCGGGACCAAGCGTCCCTGGATTCGCCCGCACGCCCAGCAGCACCGGATTTCCCGGAGTGGCAGTTCCGGCGGCAGGCGTGACGCTGAGCCAGGTACCGCCGCTAGTGGTCGCCGCCACCGCCGTGAACGCGAGCGATCCGCCGCCCGAATTCGAGATCGCGATATTCCGCGCGCTGGCCGTCGATTGCGCGCCGAAGGCGAACGAAATATCCGTGTCGGTCACCAGCAGACTCGGTGGCGCGGCCGAAGTCACCGTGAAGGTGACATTCACCGTGCGCGTCGCGGGAACCGCATTCGGCGCGTTGATCGTGACCGTGTGATTGTACGTTCCCACCGCCAGCGTTCCCGGCGTCGCGACCACTTGTAGCGACGACGGCAGCGTGCCGGTCATCGGCGAAACCGTCAGCCACGCCGGCAGATTGCTGGTCACAGTAAAGGGCCCGCCGGCCGCCGTGGTTGAGAGCGCGAGAGTTTGAGCCGAGGTCGCGCTGCCTCCTGCCGGCGCGGTAAAGCTCAACGTTGCAGGCGCGACTTGGAACGACGGCGGTGTTGCGAGTACCACGCGCACGCGATTGTTGCTCGAATCGGCGATAAATAAATTGCCCGCTGTATCCACGGCCAAGCCAAAGGGGAAGTTGAGATTTGCCGAGGTCGCCGGCCCTCCGTCGCCCGCGAACGGCGTGGCATTGAAGGTGCCTGCCGTCAGCGTCACGGTACCATTCGTCGATACTCGAAAAACTCGCGTCGCCGAAGCGGCAAATACGTTGCCGGCGGCATCCACGGCCACGGCGGTTGGAAGCCCGAAGGGGGTGGCCGTTGCTTGGGCGCCCAACGTCGGACCTCCGGTAGCTCCATTTCCCAGGATGGTGACGATCCTCCCGTCGGTCGTAACCTTGCGAACGCGATTATTGAAGGCGTCGCAGATGTACAGGTTGCCGGCGGCATCCAACGCCAGGCATCGTGGGTTGTTCAGTTGCGACTCCGTTGCGGGTCCGTCGCCGTTGAATCCCGAGGCGCTGGTTCCAGCGACCGTGGTGATGATCCCGTCCTTTCCCACGCGGCGAACCCGGTGAGCTGTTCCGACTTCGGCAAAATACACCACTCCGTCCGGCGTCACCGCCACCGCTTGTGGCTGGCCGATCAGCACGCTGGTTGCCGCGACTCCGTCACCTTGGCTGCTGCCGCCTCCTGCGTAGGCGCTGATGATTCCCGTCGGGTCCACCTTACGGATTTGGGAATGCGCCGTGTCGGCGATGTAGATGTTTCCCGCCGAGTCGCCCGCCGCATCGGTGGGGCTAAACAACGACGCCTGCGTCGCCGGGATTCCGTTCCGGACATTGGAAGAAGTTCGCCCCGTCCCCGCGACGGTGACGACCGTTCCGTCGGGTGCCCGGCGTCTCACCCTCGCCAGACCGAGCTCTGTGATCAGCAGGTTGCCGGCAGGATCGAAACTCAGTCCATAGGGCTGGCCTAATTGGACTGATGTGCCGGGAGTGCTGTCGGGCGAGAGGGCAAAGTTGCCGTTTCCGGCGAAGGTGGTGATAATCCCGCCCGGGCTGACCCGGCGAATCCGGAAATTCCCGTAATCCGAAATGTAGAATCCCCCATCGGGCGTAGGCGCTGAATCGCGCGGCAAGCTCAGATTGGCAGCCAGTGCGCTCCCGC
>DASYPO010000100.1:0-2452 GCA_036006545.1 Bryobacteraceae bacterium | reverse complement strand
TAGGTCCTACCTTCCCCATGGGTTTCGATGATTCGTGTATTGATCGCCGACGATCACCCTTTGCTGCGAACCGGCCTCCGCCAGGTTCTTAGCCAGGATCCCGATCTCACGGTGGCGGGCGAGGCTGAGAACGCGGAACAGGTACTTCGGAGCGTAGAGGAACAGCCCTACGACATTGTAGTGCTGGACATTTCCCTACCCGGCCGTAGCGGCCTCGAGGTGCTCACCGAGATCCGCCAGCGCCATGGCAGCCTTCCGGTTCTGATGTTGAGCATGCACGACGAGCAGCATCTCGCCATCCGCGCCATTCGCGCCGGCGCCAACGGCTACCTAACTAAGGCCAGCGCTCCCACGGAACTTGCGCCCGCGATTCGAAAGATCCTCAGCGGCAAGCGATATGTAAGTCCGGCGGTCGCCGAGGCTATGGCGCAGTTGCTCTCCCGCCCCTCTGATCCGGACGATCCGGGTCGCCCGCCGCACGAGTTGCTCTCCGATCGTGAGTTCCAGGTGATCTGCAAAATCGCGTCAGGGAAGAGCGTATCGCAAATCGCCGCCGATATGACGCTCAGCATCAAAACCATCAGCACTTATCGGGCGCGCGCCTTGGAGAAGATGGGTATGCGCACCAACGCCGAGCTGACCCGCTACGCGATTCAAAACCACTTGGTGGACTGAAGCTTAGGCTGCGTCCGATTCCGCCGCGCGGACGCGTAACACTTAGCAATGGCGCGCGATTTCCATAAGCGGAATTGGGTGGGACTGATGTGCATACCTTGGCAGATTTCGAGCGGCGTTTCTTCTTGGAGATAGAAACGCGTCAGCAGCTCGCGGTCCCGCGGCTTCAAGCCCCGAAGCATGGAGAGAATGGTCGCGGATTGCTCGCGATCGGCGGCGCGCGCTTCGGGCGACAGGCTGGCCGGCGCGCTGACAATACACGTCGCCGAATCCACCATGCGGCGTCGCCTATTTATGGCGATGCGGATCTCCGCCGCCACCGATCGCCGCGCCACCGTCGACACGAACGCACCGAGGCGCTCCGGTTCGCGCAGATCCCCGCTGCGGATGGCTTCAAGGACCACCACCAGGATTTCGTGCAACCGGTCGTCTACCGGTTGCGTGCCCAGCCTGCGGTACAAGCCCGCACGCACGCCGCAATTCAGCCAGGCGTATAAACTCTCTACGCCGGTTTCATCGCCATCCCGGATTCTGTCCACTAAGCCCGCCCAGTCTGCACTTGGGTCAGCCTGTGAATTTGGAATCACACTTCTTCCATTTGGAGCATACGCCTTCCTTCTTTTGAAGAATAGAAGGAAACCCAGAAATTGCTCGTAGGATATTAACCGGCACAAGAATCGAAGCGAATTACGGGTCAGTACCGGCGTCCGGCGAGTTTAAAGATGACGCTTCAGAAAACTACAAATGTGATATCCATCGATGAATTTAAAGGGCGATTCACCCGTGGTATAATGGCCGCAGGGCAGCACCACAGCCTTATGGTCCATCTTTAATTCACGCGCTTTTGCGATCACTTGTTCCGAAAATCGAAACGGAAAAGTAGTATCGTAACGCGCATAGATGAACAATGTTTTCTTCGGTAGTCGCGCGTACCGTTCAATGTAGTTGGGCGGACTGATAGCCATCCAGGCCTCGCGCATCTGCTCGAGCGTGACCACCGTCTCGAGACTCTGGCGGATATGCTGGGTTGAGAGTCCCTCCCACACCACGTCCGCGAAGTAGGTGGAGCAATGATTGAACACGTTGACGCGGATGCGCGGATCGTGCACGCTCGCCAGGAACGCATAGCAGGAACCCAGACTGGTGCCCACAATCCCGATCCGATCGTAGCCCTGTTGCTCCAGCCAGTCGACGCAACTGCGCGTATCGATCACCGCCTGGCGCGTCGCGTGAATGGTGCGGCCGACGTTCGACGACACGGCGTAATCGGCGCGCTTGAGTTCGGCCGGCATACGGTAGTCGTGATACGGCAGGCTGACGCGCAGCGTCGAAATCCCCAGCTTGGCCATGCCTGCGCACAGCGCTCCATGCTGTCCGGCGGATGCGTTCCAGTGCGGCAGAACCAATGCGGCCACGCGTTTCCCATGCGGCTTGGGCTTGGCCGGATACCAGATTCCATGGACCACGTTGTTCTCGTGATACGGCGATTCGACCGCGCTGGTGAACCGCAGACGATTGCCTTCGAGGCGAAAATCGGTTGGTGACGTGTAGGCGAAAAACTCGTCGCTCGAATCCAGCGCCGCGCGATTCATTAGGCGCAGGTAGGTCTCGGGATCGTGTCCGTTTTGGGGGGACCGCCGAGCGGCCGGCCAGTCGCGCGTCCATTCGACGCCCCATTCAAAGGGGCGCACCACGCGATCGGTGGCGCGTGAGCACAGACGATTCTCCCAGTCGCGCATCCAGCGCGCGTATGGATTAGGCATGCGGCAACTACCAA
>DASYPO010000099.1:0-4160 GCA_036006545.1 Bryobacteraceae bacterium | reverse complement strand
GGCGCGTTATTTCCGCGTTATTTTAACGCGACGCCTGCCAGCATGCGCTCGAATCGGCGGCGGCCCGCTGCTTTTGGTTTCGTTGAGTTGCTGTCTGCACGGGCACGGGTTCATCGCCGCGATTAGCGTAAAATTCGCCGGAAACGAAAGTGTCATTTGCGAACGCGCCAAGGTCACGCTACGGTCTTCGAGCGGCTGGCGCAGTTGCTCCAGCACGTTTCGCGCGAACTCCGGAAGTTCGTCGAGGAACAGGACGCCGT
Organism: Bryobacteraceae bacterium; assembly: GCA_036006545.1. Classification (GTDB taxonomy): domain Bacteria; phylum Acidobacteriota; class Terriglobia; order Bryobacterales; family Bryobacteraceae; genus Palsa-187. Next base: position 3,900 of record DASYPO010000099.1, on the reverse strand, counting down.
TGTGCGCCAGGCTCACTTCGCCGGGCCGGGGCGTCCCCATGCCGCCGCCGATCAGCGCCGCGTCCGAAATGGCATGGTGCGGCGCGCGAAAGGGCCGCTCCGCAATCAACGCGACGCCCTTGGGCAACATCCCGGCGACGCTATGAACCTGCGTGGTCTCAAGCGCCTCCTGAAAAGTGAGCGCGGGAAGAATCCCGGGGAGACGTTTCGCCAGCATAGTCTTGCCCGATCCTGGAGGTCCCACCATCAACACATTGTGGCCGCCGGCAGCGGCGACTTCGAGCGCGCGCTTGGTCGTAGTTTGGCCGCGCACGTCGGCGAAGTCCAACGGGAACGCGAGCGATTCCGCATCCGCGTGCCCGTTACGCGAACACGGCGTGAACGCTTCGGGATTCTTCAGGAACGCGACTACTTCGCTCAAGCAGCGCATGCCGAACACGCGCACGCCTTCGGCCACGGCGGCTTCGGGCGCATTATCGGCGGGTACCAGCAGATTCGTGATCTTTCGCTTGCGGGCGCAGGCGGCGATCGAAAGCGCGCCGCGAACCGAACGAATCGCTCCATCCAGCGACAGTTCGCCGACGAAAAGATGATCGTCGGCAGCGGGCAGCACGCCCATCGCGCCCAGGATCCCGAGCGCCATCGGAAGATCAAACCCCGCGCCCTCCTTGCGGATATTCGCGGGCGCCAGGTTGATCGTCACACTCTTGGCTGGATAGCCGAATCCGGAATTGATCAGCGCGGACTTGATGCGCTCGCGGCTCTCGCGCACAGCGGTATCCGGCATCCCCACCGTGATCAGGTCGCGTTGGGAACTGGGATACATGTCCACCTCGACGTCGATGAGGTGGGCTTCGATCCCGAACACAGCGGCAGTGCGGACGCAGAAAAGCGCCATGCAACTGAAGTGCGTTCACGGCACGATTCCTCGCAAGTTTTTCGGACGGAATCGTTATCTGTTGTCGCCTGGCTCGTGAAGCAGGTAAGCTAGTGGTGTCCTGTCTGCAACGTGGCAGCGACGTCCTGCATCCAAATTCCAAGACCATCTATGACCGCAATCAAATTCATATTTATTACAGGTTTGTCGATCATTTCGGCTCGCGCCGCGGAGTTCTTTCCGCTCGAGACCGGAAACACCTGGACCTATCGGGATGCTGTAACGAATACGCAGTTTACGGTCCGCGTGGGCCTGCCCTTTCAGATTTCGGATCAAATTTATTACCAGTTGAGAGGCTACACGCCCGCACCCGTGTTGGTGCGCATCAACGAACTCAAACAGTTGGTCGAGTACGACCAGGAAATGGGCGTGGAAAAGATCCTCACCTCCTTCGAGCCGTTCGATCGCGGCTTTTGGATCGCCCCCGAGCGCGAGTGTCCGGAGCAGGTGGGCCAGACTCACGAGAAACGCGGAAAACACGAGGGTCCTGCGGGGACGTTCAACGACGTCCTGGACGTGACATACAAAATGATTGGCTGCGCGGATGTGGGCGCCACGTCCGAGCAGTACGCGGAGAATATTGGAATGCTGCGCCGCGTGACGACCACCTTCGCTGGACCGCGGACGTTCGATTTGGTCGACGCGCGCGTCGGCACACTACGGCTGCAGGCTGCGCTGAACGGCCAATTCACGGTCGCGGTAACTCCGTCGCCCTCGGGCGATCTGAGCGTTCAACTGCGGCTCCGGACTAATTCAACGACGCCCCTGAAGCTGCAATTCTCAAGCGGGCAGGAGTACGATCTGGAATTGCGGGATGCCGATGGGAACAGCGTCTGGCGCTGGTCCGCCAGTCAGTCGTTCCTGCAAGCGTTGCACGAACGATTTGTGTCGGGAGAGTTTACGATCAACGTGCAGATCCCCAGAGCGCTGCTGCCGCCCAGTGGAATCGTCGCGACGAACTACACGCTGCAAGGCTGGCTTACGACGATTGGTCAAGTCCCGCCGTTCAGTGCGACCGTGCCGGTGACGTTGTAAGTAGGGCCGACGAGGGTGTCGGCTGCGGACCAGGGGGCCCGCCCTCCAATTACACGATGTGATAGGCTCGGCGGTTGTATGACACGCACTCTGCCGATCCTGCTGACCGTCGCCCTCCTCGCGCCGGTGTATTCACAAAAAGCAAGCAGCCCCTTGGTGGGCAGTTGGAATTTCGACATGCCCGGCGGGTCGCGCGCGGTGTGGCTGGGCGTGAAGGAAAACGCCGGCGGTCTGGAGATCTGGTATCAGCCCACCGGCGGCAATGTCTACCAGGTCAAGAATTTCAAAGCCGACGGACGGCACCTCTCGCTGGCGTTGTCGGCAGGGTCGGCCAAACGTCCGGCCTTGAGCTGGGAAGTCGACGTCGACGGCGACAAGATCACTGCGGTTGAAAAGCGCGGCGACGCCACCACGACACTGATCGGCACCCGCGCGCCGCAACTCAAACGCTCCGTTCCTACTGCATGGACCAATCCGGAACCTCTTTTCAATGGGAAGAATCTCGACGGTTGGGAGCCGATCGGCGATCCCGCCAACAGTAAGTGGGTGGCTCGCGACGGAATGCTGGTCAACGACGGCCACGGCGCGAATCTGAAAACCACGCGCAAGTTTGACGACCTCAAGGTGCACTTCGAAGTGAACTGCCCGGAAGACGGGAACAGCGGCTTCTACCTGCGCGGCCGCTACGAAGTGCAGATCGAATACGAAAAGGTCAGCGCGAATCCGCCGGAGCGCCGCATCGGGTCGATCTACGGACGAATCGCGCCCAAGGAAATGCCGCGCACGCCGGGTCAGTGGGAAACTTTCGATATCACGCTGGTGAACCGCACGGTCACGGTTGTCCGTAACGGCGTAACGGTAATCGATCGCGCGGAGATCGAGGGCATCACCGGCGGCGCGCTGGATTCGCGCGAAGCCGAGCCGGGACCGTTCTACATCCAAGGCGACCACACCGGCGGTCTGAAATTCCGAAACCTTACTGTGTCGGTACCGAAGCGCTGATTCAATCTGCCGGACCAGGGGGTCCGGCGCGGACGTGGGCGTCCGCCCCCCATCCGGGACTACTCGCGACAGATCCCGCGTTTGCTTGCGCGAATAAAGCGCACCAAGTGTGCGGCGTGCTCGCCGGGGATTTCGGCTTCGATACGGGCGAGCGCCGGTTCGAGCTTCAATCCGGATCGATAGAGAATGCGGTAGGTCTGCTTTAGCGCGCGAATTTCTTCGACCGAAAATCCGGCGCGTTTCAAGCCGACGAGGTTCAGGCCTTTGGCCTCGTTGTAAAGTCCCGAATACAGGAAGAACGGCGGTGCGTCGAGATTCACGCGCGTCATCCCGGCGATCATCGCGAGGCGTCCGATCCTCGAGTATTGGTGAACTGCGACGCCGCCCGAAACGAAAGCCTGGTCCTCGATCTCGACGTAGCCGGCGATCAGCGCGCAGCTCGCGATCACCGTCTGGTTCCCGATGCGACAATTATGCGCGATGTGACCCGAGGTCATGATGTAGTTGGCGTCGCCAATCACCGTTTCCGATTCAGGCGCGGTGCCGCGCGAGATAGTGTAGTGCTCACGAATGCGATTGCCGTTGCCGATTCGCAGGTAGCTGCGCTCGCCGCTGAAATTCTTGTCGAGCGGATCGGTGCCCAGCACCGTGCTCGCCGAGATTTCGTTGCGCTCACCGAGCGTGGTCCAGCGTTTGACGAAGACGTAGGGTTCGAGCCGTGTATGCACGCCGATGACGACGTCCTGTTCGACGATCGCGTACTCGCCGATCACGACGCCGGGCCCGATCACGGCATCCGGGTGAACGCGCGCGGTGGGCGCGATTACCGCCGATGCGTCGACGGCCATGGTGTTATGCGCACAGGCCGCGACGGCGACTTTCAGACAATGAGGTCGCTGCCGCCGCGGTCCGTTGTGCGCGATTCA
>DASYPO010000098.1:0-9824 GCA_036006545.1 Bryobacteraceae bacterium | reverse complement strand
TCGTCATTCTTAGCGACGACTTATGGCGCCGCCGTTTTGGCGCGGACCCGCAAATCCTTAATCGCAGCTTGCTGCTGGATGGCAACCCGTATCAAGTGGTCGGAGTCCTGCCCCCTGGTTTTCAGTCACCGAGCCAGTTTTCTTTCCCGGGTCGTGTCGATTTTTACGTCCCCTCGGCTTTCTCCGCCGCGCAGCTTGCCGCCCGTGGCGACCACACTCTGGGAATCATCGGCCGGCTCGCTCCAACCGCTTCGCTCCAATCCGCGCAGGCGGAATTGGATTCCGTCTCCGCGGCGCTCGCTCGCGAGTTCCCCGAAACCAACCTGGGGTTGCACGCCCGCGTCATGCCGCTAGATACCGACCTGCGTAGCGATCTGCGGAAGCCCATGGGCCTGTTGCTAGGTGCCGCGGCGCTCGCCGTCCTGATCGCCTGCGTGAACGTCGCCAATCTGTTTCTGGTGCGCGGCGTGGCGCGGCGACGCGAAATCGCGGTCAGGTTCGCTCTCGGCGCGAGCCGCGCCCGAGTCTTTCGCGATTTCCTGGTCGAAAGCCTGGTGCTCTCCGCCGCCGGATGCGCGGCGGGATTGCTGCTCGGCAGCTTCCTCATCGACATCTTAGTCCGGCTCGCGCCCGCTTCGATTCCGAGGGTCGGCACAGTGGGTCTCGACGCCCGCGTGTTCTTGTTTTCCGCAGCGCTGGCGGTGATCACAGGAGTGATTTTCGGACTGTTCCCCGCATGGCAGGCATCGCGAAGGGGACCCGGCGAATCAATCAAATCGAGCGAGCGTGGCATGAGCGGACGCGCGCAGGGAAGGTCGCGAGCGGCGCTGGTGGTCGCGGAAATCTCGATGGCTGCGGTGCTGCTGATAGGTGCATCGCTGCTGATCCAGAGTTTCGTCCGCGTAATGGGAATGGATCTGGGATTTTCGCCCGAGCGCGTGCTGGCGTTGAACGTCAACTTGCCGAACGCGCGCTATGCGACATCAGAATCGCGGCTGCGTTTTTACGAGGATTTGGAACGGCGGGTCGCTGCATTGCCCGGTGTCGAGCGCGTCGCGTTCGGCAATCGCATGCCGATGCGTGGCGGCTGGAGCGGCAGCGTGACCATCGAAGGCAGCGATCTTCAGAATGCCCGGACCGATCGCCAAGCTGTGAGCGCGGGATATTTCGAGACGCTGGGGATCGCGTTGCAGCGCGGGCGCCTGTTCACCGAAGCCGATCGCAGCGGCCGCCCCGCGGTCGTAGTGGTGAATCAAACCTTCGCGCGGCAGTACTTCGCGGGACAGGACCCACTCGGGCGGCGGATCAAGATCGTCGATTGGATGACCATCATCGGCGTCGTGAACGACATCCGCCGCGGCGGCAAGGTGGACGACATCCGTCCTCAGGCGTTCATTCCGGCGTTGCAAATTGAGTCGTACGGCAGCAGCGCGCGCTTGGCGGATTTCGGCGTGCGAACCGCAGGCAACCCTAAAGAATTGGTCCGTGCGATTCGCGAGCAGGTGCTCGCCATCGACAAAGATCAGCCCATCACGGGGGTCGTCACGCTGGAGGAAATCATCACCGCCTCGGTGGCGGTGCGGCGTTTCCAAGTCACGCTGCTGATCGCGTTTGCGAGCGTGGCGATGCTGCTAGCGCTGGTCGGAATTTTCGGGGTTCTGTCGCATTCGGTGCGGCAGCGCACCGTCGAACTTGGGATTCGCATGGCGCTGGGCGCGCCGCAGCGTTCGATTCTTGCGATGGTGTTGAAGCAGGCGTCGCTGTGGATTGCGATCGGTCTGGCGATCGGGCTCGGCGGGGCGTACGCGTTGTCTCGATCCATCGAGAGCTTGCTGTTTGGAGTCGGTGCACACGATGTGCGAGTCTACGCGCTGGCTGCGGTGCTGCTGGCGGCGATTGCGATGCTGGCCGCGATGATCCCGGCGCGGCGGGCGGCCAAGGTCGACCCGATGATCGCGCTTAGGTATGAGTAATTGGCAGGGTCGAAAACCCCGATACAGGCGGCGAGACCGCCTGCGTTACAAAACAAACCGGGGACGCCGGCTGAAGCCGACGCTGCGGGCTGAAGCCCGCGCCACGATGGCAGGGTCGATTTTCATTTGATTTTCGCGGCCGGGAGGCCAGAGTAGGAGAGCAACATGAACAACCTGCGACTCGCGTTTCGAACTCTTTGGAAATCGCCCGGCTTCACGCTCGTGGCGCTGGTAACGCTCGCGCTCGGCATCGGCGTCAACACCGCGATGTTCACTTTGGTAAACGCGGTGCTCCTCCGCCCCCTTCCCTACGCCCAGCCGGATCGCCTGGTCGAGATCAACCAGGTGTACGAGAACGCCAAGGGAACGGCGTTTTTCAAAGGCTGGTCGTATCCGCGGTTCGAAGACATGCGCCGGACCGGTTCCTCCTTCGAGGCGGTTGCCGCATACACCGGATGGAACGCAAGTCTGACCGGCACTGGAAATCCCGAACGCTTGAAAGTTGAGATCGTTTCCGCCGCGTATTTTCAAATCCTGCGCACCGACGCGGCCGTCGGCCGCGTGTTCACCGCCGACGAAGATCGCACGCCCGGTACGCACCCCGTAGTCGTGATCAGTCACAGTCTGTGGCAGCGGCGCTTCGCAGGCGATCCCAAACTTCCGGGCCAGACTATTCGCATGAACGATACGCCTTACACCGTCGCCGGCGTGCTCCCCGAAGGATTTCGCGGCATGATTGCGGGGACCGACGTATGGGTTCCGATGATGATGGCACCGACGATGTACAGCAATCCGCGGCGTCTCCTGAATGCGCAATCGTATTGGCTGAAAGCTTTTGGGCGTCTGCGGCAGGGTGTTAGCGTGGCACAAGCCGAGGCGGCGACGCGCTCCGCCGATCCAGAAATCGAGAAAGCGCACAAGGCGCCCGGACAGATGAAATGGCACAGCGAGGTAGTTTCGCTGCTCGAATCGAAAATTGATCCGGCGCTGCGAAAATCGTTGCTGGTGCTTTTTGGCGCGGTTGGGTTCGTTTTGTTGATCGCCTGCGCGAATCTGGCCAATCTACTGCTGTCGCGCTCGGTGGGACGACAGCGTGAGGTGGCGATCCGCACCGCGCTGGGCGCCTCGCGCGGCGCGCTGATCCGTCAATTTCTTATGGAGAGCGTGGTGCTTTCCGTGATCGGCGGCGCTGCGGGAATGCTGATTGCGGCGTGGGCGGTGGATCTGGCGACTTCGCTCCAACCCGCCGCAAGCCGCGACTGGTTTGGCGTTTACACGCGCACCCTGGAGGGCCAGGCAACGCGTCTGGATGCAGGGGTGATCGCATTCAACCTCGGTGTTTCGTTTCTGACTGGTGTGCTCTTCGGATTGCTGCCGGCGCTGCGCGCGTCGCGCGCTGGAATCGCCGAACGATTGCACAGTTTCGGACGTTCCCGATTACGCGGCGCGTTGGTTGTCGCCGAAGTCGCGCTGGCGGTGGTGCTACTGGCAGGCGCCGGTTTGATGATCGGAAGCTTCTCGCGGCTGCTCCAAGTTCCGCTGGGATTCGATGCGAACGGGGTTGCGACCATGCGGATCGAACTTTCCGTGAAGCGCTACAAGGAAGCGGGGGCGATCCGTTTTCTCGAGCAAGTGGTCACCAAGGTCGCCGCGAATCCACTGGTGAGCGCCGTCAGTGTGAGCAATGCCCTGCCGGTGAGCGGCCGGGAGGAGGCAACCGTTCTCGGGATCGGACGAGAGGAACCGGTTCACAGCGTGGGAGTGCACGTGGTCGCGCCAAATTTCTTCGCGGCGCTGCGGGTGCCTTTGCGCCAGGGTCGGCTGCTCAACGCCGGCGATCGCGCGGGTTCGCCGAACGTGGTCCTGATCAATGAGACCGCGGCGCGCAAGTTGTTCCCGGGCGAGAGCCCCATCGGCAAGCTGGTCACGCTGGCGAACGGATGGGGCGAGAAGGGCGAGCTCAAAGAAATTGTCGGTGTGGTGGGCGACGTGAAGTACGAAGCCGTCGAGAAGGCCGTGGAATCCGACGTCTACGCGAGCTACCTGCAGTATCCCTACGATTCGACTTTTCTGGTCGTGCGCGCGCATGGCGATCCGGCGGCGGTGTATCCGGTGGTACGTCAGGCGGTCTCGGAACTGGATCGCGACCTCCCGCTTTCAAGCGTGATGCCCATGCAAGCGCGGGTAGCGTCGGCGACGTCGCGGACGCGGTTCAGTGCGGAACTATTGGGCATGTTCGCCGGACTCGCGGCGCTCCTCGCCGGGATCGGGATTTACGGAGTGATCAGCTATTCGGTGGCGGCGCGGACGCGGGAAATAGGAATTCGCATGGCGCTGGGGGCGCGCGCAGGTTTAGTGTTGCGAAGTGTCGCGCTGGAAGGTGTGGGGTTGGCGGCGTTGGGGGTCGCGCTCGGAGTTCCGGCTGCGCTGGCAGCGACACGAGTGTTGTCGACCATGCTGTTCGAAGTCAAGCCCGGCGATCCGACTACGCTGGCCGCGATCAGCGCGCTGTTAGTGATCATTGCCTTCGCAGCGGCGTTGATTCCTGCGTTGCGGGCGGCGCGCGTGGATCCGATGGAGGCGCTTAGGCACGAATAAAATGGCCAGGCGGCCCCGCTTGCGGGTTCAGAAAAAAGACCGCATGCGCCCAGAAAACCCACAGGCGGCAAGACCGCCTGCGTTACAGGCACATGATAAGATGGGCTTGTAAGTGGGCGACTAGCTCAGTTGGGAGAGCACCGCGTTCGCAATGCGGGGGTCGTGGGTTCAAGTCCCACGTCGTCCACCAAAAACCCCCTTCCTGCCGCCCCAAACCGGCGCTAAAAAATGGCTAAGGAGCTCACTCTTCAGGAACAGCTTGAGAAGATGCGTCAGGATTGGGACGCACGCGCGCGTGAAAACGCACGACACTTCGTCGCCACCGGGCGCGAGGACTGGTCCGACGAAGAATTTTTCCGCTCCGGCGAAAAGGCCATCGCCGAAGACATCCTGACCGACATGACCAACATCTGCCAGGGCAAGGATCCCCAGGCGATGCGGGTGCTCGAGATCGGATGCGGGGCGGGCCGTTTGACGCGCGCGCTGTCTAAAGTGTTCGGCGAGGTTCACGCGGTGGATGTCAGTGGTGAAATGGTCGAGCTCGCGCGCCGCGCAGTGGCCGATCGTCCCGGTGTTCATGTTTATCAGAACAACGGTTGCGACTTATCGGTGATTCCCGCGCAGGAGTTCGATTTTGCGTATTCGGCGATCGTGTTCCAGCACATTCCAAGTCGCGAAGTGATTGAGAATTACGTGCGCGAAGTGCATCGTCTGCTGCGTCCGGGCGCGCTATTCAAGTTCCAGGTGCAGGGCGATTCGCGCGTCGAATCGTCGCCCGACGATACGTGGCTGGGGGTTTCTTACTCCGATCAGGCGGCGACCGAAATGGCGCATCGCTGCGGTTTCGAGCCGCGGTATCGTTACGGAGCGGGCGAGCAGTATTTCTGGCTGTGGTATTTCAAACGGGCTTAACAAAGGCCGGTGACAAGATCACCTGCCCCACAAAGCAGCAAGCGAAAAGATAGCCTGCGTTACTTCACCAGGAACGGCCAGTGCTTCACGAAATGGTAGTGATAGAAGCGCATGGCGATCCATACCATCACCGCTAGAGTCCCCAGCACGAACAGCAGCCAGATGAAGAACGGCTTCCACGGGAATCTGCGATTTTCGCGGCGCAGCACCAGCAGGTAGCTGGCGAACACACCCAGAAAATACAGCAGGATCATCGGAATCGCGAAGATCATCAGGTTCACGACGTCGGGCGTGGGCGTAATGACCGCCGCCAGAATCACGATCGCCAGGATCGCGTAGCGTGAATGTGTGATCAGGAACGAGGGCGAGACGATGCGCAGCAGCGTTAGCAGGAAGAGCAGCACCGGCAGCTCGAATACGATCGCGACGCCTAGCGTGACGTTCACAAAAAGGTCGAAGTAATGCGTGACGGTGGGCATCGGCACCACGCCGTCGCCCACGCCGATCCCGAGCAGGAAGGTCAACCCGAAGCGGAATGCTACGAAGTACGCGAACAGTCCGCCCCCTACGAAGAGCAGAGCGGAACTGATGATGAAGGGCGCGGCCCAGCGCCGCTCTTTCTTGTAGAGACCCGGCGCGATGAACGCCCAAAACTGATACAACACCCAGGGCGCGGCGATAAATAACGAGACTACCAGCGGCAGCTTGAACCAGATGATCGAAATTCCCTCGGTGGGATCGGTGGTAATGAGATTTGGCTGCAAGCCCAGGGACGTCAGCGCGGCCGCGGCAGGCGCGCGAATGACATCCCACAGTTGTTTACTGAAGGTGATCGCGATTACGAATGCCCCGGCAATTCCCCACAGGCACATGATCAGCCGCGAACGCAGCTCGGTCAGATGCTCCATGAAGGACATGCGCAACATGCCTTCTTCGTCTTCGTCGTCGTCATCTGCCGGCGGGGTGGGAGGGGGCGGTGTGCGGGTTCCTCCGCTCGCGGATGCGAGAGATTTTTCGGCTGGCGGGATGACCTCCGCTTCGATGGTTGGCTGCTGGACGACTGTGGACGCGCTTCCTTCTGGATCGACTGGCGCCGGATGATCGGGTGACGGCTCGACCGGAGCGGATGGGTCGTCGGTGGGCGGCACGTTGGCGTGCTCGCCGTAAGGATCGTCGGGATAGTTGTGGTGCGTCTCGTCCGGAGGCGGATCTCCGGGACGCCGCGGATCATCCATGTGTTAACGAAAGTTTCTGGGCCGCGTGGAAGCAGGCGGCGACATTTCTAATGCAAACACCACCTGCTTCGAGCGGCTGCGCTTAATTGACCTGATGCGAATGCTCGGGTGCCGCGCTGCGAGGAACGGTTCCCTCGATGGCGGGCTTAACCTCGACTGCCGCCGCGGCCGGAGTTGCTTCCGGCGTGGTCTTTTCGACCGTAGCGATGGCTGTTTCGGTGTTCCCGTGTGATTCGGCGTCCGGTACTGCGGAGGCGCTTACTGTGGAAGGTGAGTGGTCGGGGGAATCGTGGTACGGGTCCGATCCATAAGCATCGTGATACGGATACTCATAGCTGGTCCCGCTGTGAATTTCAGCCGCTGAGGAATGCGTGACTTCCTTCAGCGACTCGCTCTCCCGCTCCAGAGATTGCATTTCGCGCTCGAACGTCATTTTCAAATCGCTCGTGGCGCGCCGGAACTCGGTGATCGCCTTACCGATCGTCCGCCCCAGTTCTGGAAGCTTCTTAGGGCCAAACAGAACGAGGGCGACGACGAAGATGATGACCATCTCTGGTACACCTAACGTACCCATCGTGTGCCCTCCTTTCGCAAACCGACACGCCCAGTGGCGTGTCTAGGGCCATCATAGCGCACAATATCGCGCGCCCCCGCGAAATCGACTCACAGCCGCGGCTGCGGCGGCTTGACCGGGTTCCACGTCTCCGCTCCGCGATGCTTCATCAGCCGGCGGTATAGTTTTTCTCCATCGGTCGCATACAGCCACTGCAAATTCGGGCCGGCGAAGAACACGTTGCCAAGTCCGTCGCTGCCTACGGGAGGATTGAGAATGGCCACGACTCGTCCCGCCTGGTCGCAGATTTGTATGCCCAGACTGGTCGCGACGTAGAGGAAGCCCTCGGTGTCGAAGGTCATTCCGCTGGGGTCGACCTCGGAGGATTCGTCGGGAGCCTCCAATCGATAAAACGGCTGGCCGTCGAGTAACGCTCCATCGGGCTGAATCTGGAAGGACCAGACCCACCTGCTGCGCACGTCGTTGACCACCAGCAGGGATTGATCGGTTGAGGCATGCACACCTCTGGGGAAATTGATCTTGTCGTTCACCACGCGCTTTTCGCCCTTGGCGTCGACCATCCAGACGAAATGCTTCGGCCCCTCGACAAAGTAAACGTGGTTGCGCGCCGTCACCGTGAGGTGATGGGTCTGAATGCCTTCCGCAATCACCGATTCGCTACCGTCCGGCGAAAAAGCCACCAGCCGTTTTCGATCATGCTGCCCGGCGTACAATCGGCCATCCGGTCCGAACGCGATGCCGTGGCTGCCACCGCTGTCTTCTTTCCAGGTCGTGATCTTGCCCTGCGGATCCACCTTGAGGATGCGGTTGCGGCGGTGGTCGGTGAAAAAGACGCTGCCCGACTTGTCCACCGCCGAATCGGACGTCAGCTGGTAGCCCGCGCCCAGTAATTCCCACTCCTTGCCCGGCTCGATAAACCCGTACAGCCCGCGATCGTTCGCTTTCACCGGTTTCAAGATCGGCTTCGGATGGTCCTTCCAAACCCAGCGCAGCGCATCCGGCAAAATCGCCCCGCCGTGTTTGGAATTGTGCCCTTCTGTTCCGACCACGAACGTGCTCTCGTAACCCGCATATTGGAGCGCGGAATAGATCTCCTGATTGCCGAGAAACCAATTGCCCGAGTAGATGTCCTGATCGGCGCGACCATCCTGCAGGAACACACGCAACGGCTTGGGCTCAGTCTTGCGGATGCGCGACGCGAGCGTATCCCCGCCCCGCAGATTCGTAAAACTGCCGATGAAGCTGATCACGCGTTGGAATGCGTCCGGGCGGTTCCAGGCCGCGTTGAACGCTGCGATGCCGCCGGAACTTGAGCCCGCGATCGCATGGTCGCCTGGGGCCTTCGACAAGTTGTATTGCTTGCCCACCTCCGGAAGAATCTCTTCGATCAGGAAACGCGCGTAGCGATCGCCCAGCGCGTCGTACTCATAGCTGCGGTTGTAACGATTCTGCTGCGTTGCAGGCGACGCGGCGGGCAGCACACCCGGATTGATGAAAATACCGATGGTCACCGGCATCTCGCCTTTATTGATGAGATTGTCGAATACGATGGGCACTCGCCAGCCGCCGGTTTCGGTAACCATTCCGCCGCCGTCCTGGAAGATCATCACGCAGGCCGGTTTCTCCGCCCGGTACTGCGCGGGCACGTAAACCCAATAGTCGCGCGTCGTACCGGGATAGATTTTGCTAGTCCACGAATGCTTCGTTACGGTGCCCGCAGGAACGCCGGGCTGACGTTGCGAGTCCGGACCGAGTACGTAGTCCTGCGCGTAGAGCTGCGCCGCGACCACGAGTGCCAACCGCCACGGAAGAGTCATAACTCGCATGATTCCACATCTCATAGAACGGTGGCGCGTGCTTTTTCTTAACTCGCATTCGGGCCAGCCCGCAGCCGTGGCTTTGCGAACAGATCCGCAAGCGGATCGCCGCGGAATCAATTCTTCAACCTTAGGCCGAATCGGTCGATTCAATACACAAGTGGTATTGTGGCGATCCAACTACGCCGTTACTGCATTCGTCGCCACGGCACTGCTCGCCGTTGCAACGCTGGCGTGGTATTTCGGATGGCCCAAGCAGCCGGATCTTAAGCGCGAGTATCGCATCGGATTCCAGCAGTCGCCCCCGCTCCAATTTGTGACGCCCGCGGGCCGGCCATCGGGACCGATCATCGAGCTCACCGCCGCAGCCGCACGGCGGTGCGGCGTAAAGCTGGTATGGATCCTCGCGCCAGAAGGCCCGGACCAGGCGCTCGCGAGCGGCAAGGTGGAATTGTGGCCGATCGCCGCCGCGCTTCCCGATCGCAGTCAATTCTATTTCACGGAACCCTACCTGCAGTCCACCTGGTGGCTGCTGGGTCGCGAAGGGCAACCGCAGGTGCGACCTGAGGACTTACGTGGAAAGACGGTGGGCGTCGGCTCGGGACTCGGTATTCGCGTGGTGCGACAGTTTCTGCCGGAATCGAAAGCGCTGGAAGTACCGGGCGGCATCGAGGCTTTGCAGCAGGCCATTTGTGAAGGCTCCCTTCTCACTGGG
>DASYPO010000097.1:0-13563 GCA_036006545.1 Bryobacteraceae bacterium | reverse complement strand
CTTCACGCCCAACGTCGCCGGGCCGTGGGAGTACTTGCTCTCGAGCAATCTGCCGCGGTTCGAAGGCCAGCTCGGTAAGTTTACGGCGGTCGAATCGGAACTGCCGGGCCATGTGCGTGTCGCGAACGTCCATCACTTCGCCACCGAAAATAACAAGCAACATCTGTGGATGGCGACGCCCATCGACAGATTCCTCGCGATTCCGCGTGCCGAGTTCGACGCGTTGGTCACACAGCGCGCGAGCGAGAAATTCACGCACCTGCGCGTGACGCTTGAAGCCGGCGCCGACCTTCGCGAAGCCGCGGAACGAATGCGCGCGATCAATGCGCGTGGTCTCGTGGTCGACTTGGTCCTCGCCGCGATTCCCGAGGATCGCAACCAGCGCGAGCGTTACGTCACGGAGATCGTTTCCCGTTTCGCGCCGTTCAACCTCACCTGGATGGGCCTGCCGAATTTCGATATGGTCCCGCGCGGGCGCGCAATTCTCCAGGAGGTCGGCACGCTGATCCGCAAGCTGGATCCGTATCGACACCCAATGACGACGCTCGCCACGGGTTCGTCGGCCGCGGTGCTCGGCGACAAGTGGGCCAACCTGATCGCGTACGGCACGCCCGACGCCAATGTGGGCGCAGTGGAGCATCAGCTTTTCCAATTGCCGGCGATCAACACCGGCATTCAATCCGTGCGCGACCTGTGGAACGCCACCATGAACGGGCAGTATCCTGCGTCGGGCAGTGGCCGCTACATGACCGTGTGGGCCGAGTTCATGGGAGGCAATCGCTACTGGGAACTGGAGCCGCATTTCGATGTCGACGGCGGGCGCGCGCTGGCGCTTGAAGGCGTCGAGTACATTGTCTACGTCGAAAAATTCGCGCCGGTTGAAGTTGGCGTCGAACAGCACGGTTACGACGTCGCGTGGATCAACGCCAACACTGGCGAACGCATTCGCGCCAAAGATTTCAAGGGCGAGCGTTTTACCGGCTCGCCTCCGGATCAGAACGGCCCCTGGATTTTGCACGTGTCACGCGAAGGCCGCAAGGAAAGCATGCTGCGATCGTATAAGTTCGATTCCCGCGAGCACGGAATTCCGGTGCAGGAGATCGAACAGGACCCGACGAAGATTCCGTTCGACATCGCCGAGCCGAAGGAAGGCGAGCTTTCGCTATCGAAGCCCGCGACGTTTTCGCTCAAGGTTAAGCGCGCGTCGCGAGCCACGCGATCGCTGCTGGTTGAGTGGACCGCCGAGGTGGTGATCGACGGGGAGGGCTATCGCGTCGTCGGCTCGGGCTCGCAGGGTACGTTCCAGATTCCCGCGTCGATTGTGCACAGGTTCCCTGGCGTGCTGAGCCTGCGCGCGGCGATTCTCAACGCCAACGGCAAAGCCTACGTGATCGACAAGGTGTACAGGCTCGTTCCGTGAGCGTCCGCGTCCTCGCGCTCGATACGACCGGTGAAATCGGCAGCCTTGCGCTCGCGATCGAAGACCGGATTATCGAACAAGTCGAGTTGAATTCGCTGGACGGGTTCGCGCATGTGATCTTTGTCGAGATCGAGCGGCTGCTCGCGCGGCATCAGGTCACGTTGCGCGACATCGATTGCTTCGCATCCGCGTCGGGCCCGGGATCCTTTACAGGAGTTCGCGTCGGACTCACCGCCGCGAAGGGACTTGCGGAAGCGACGGGGAAGAAAGTCATCGCGATCTCGAATCTTCAAGCGCTGGCGTGGCACGGCACGCGGCCGCTGCGCGCTCCGGTGATCGACGCGCGGCGTGGCGAGATTTACGGCGCTGTGTACAACGCGGAGCTCGAATGCGTGCAGGAAGAAATTGTTACGACGTACGAGAACTGGCGCGCGGCGCTTCCTGCTCCAGATTCAGAAAATGACATCGAGATCATTACCGCGAGGCCCGCGCTGGCCGGAGCGATCGCGCTGATCGCCGCTCGACAATTCGCGGCGGGGTTGGGGAAAGATCCAGCGGAGATCGACGCGAACTACGTGCGTCGGTCGGATGCGGAATTGCTCTGGAAGGACCCGTCGGCAGGCTGAAGCCTGCCGCACCTAGTCGGACAGCACCACGATGTCTTTGATGTTCCGGTAATCTTCCGCATAGTCGAGCCCATAGCCGACCACGAACTCATCCGGAATCCGAAAGCCGACGTAGTGCACTTCTACAGGCCGCATGCGCCGCTCGGGTTTGTCGAGCAATGTCGCGATACGCAAACTCTTCGGCTTACGCTGCGCCAGGACCTTCATCAGATAGCTGAGCGTCACACCGCTGTCGACAATATCCTCCACCACTACCACGTCGTAACCCTCGATCGAAACGTCTAGATCCTTGGTAAGCTTCACTTCGCCCGACGTGGTCTTGCCCTTGCCGTAGCTTGAAATGCCGATGAACTCGATGCGCGCCGGGGTCTTCATCGCGCGCGCCAGGTCCGCCAGAAAGAAGCATGCGCCTTTCAGGATGCAGATGAGGTAGACGGGACCCTGCGGATTGTCGCGATCGATCTCCGCGCCTAATTCCTGCACGCGCGTCTGAATTTGTTCGGAGCTGAGCAGCACTCGGAAATTCGGCATAAGGGTCGATTGTAGCTTGTGGCTGCAATCTAATGGCAGGTGACAAGATCACCTGCGTTACATTCTCAGCACACCGCGAGATACGCCTTTTTGACGCGCTCGACGATTTCCGCCGCGGGCTTGCTCCACAATCGTTCGTTGAAAATTTCGACCTCGATCGGTCCCGTATAGCCCGCTTGCTCCACCGCTGCGCGCAGGCGCTTCAGCTCGATCACTCCATCGCCCATCATGCCGCGGCCGCGCAGCACCTCCGGCGGCGGCGCGATCCAATCGTTCACGTGAAAACCCAGTATGCGCCCGCGTGCCCGCGCGATTTCGCGATACACATTGGGATCCCACCACACGTGATACACGTCGATCGCAATGCCGACGTGACCCAGTGCAAGCTTGTCGCACAGATCGTTGGCCTGCTCCAGCGTCACGATGACGCTGCGGTCCGCGGTGAACATGGGATGCAGCGGTTCGATCGCCAGGCGCACCCCGCATTTTTTCGCGTGGTGTTCGATCGCCGCAATTCCATCCAGCACCATGGCTCGCGCCGAATCCAGATCGCACCCGCCCTGACCGCCGCAGACCAGCACCAATACTTCGGTTCCCAACCCGACCGCCTGGTCGATCGCCTTGAGATTGTCCTCGATGTGGCGACGTCGTTCTTCGGCGGTCGCTGCGGGGAACATTCCTCCGCGGCACAGGCTCGAGCAGCGCAGTCCGGAGTCGCGAATACGCGCGCCCCAGGTCTCTTCCGAATCGCCTTCCAGCTTGTGACGCCACACGCCGATCTGAGGCACGCCGTTCGCAACGCACGCGGCAATCGCTTCCGCGAGTGTGGCATGTTCGCAGGTCGCCTGATTTAGACTGAGCCGCGCAAGGTCCGCATTCATGCTTGTGCTCCTTTGGTCACGCGCCTTCGGCGAGCCGCGTCGCCGGGACATCCACCCAGCGCCGCCCGCGCCAGGACTCCATTGCTGCTTCCGCCACCATGACACCGCGCGCACCTTGCACGAAATCGTGCGGGAAGGGAGCGTCCTCCGCCACGTGCCGCAAATACAACTCCCATTGCGCCTCGAATCCGTTCGGATAATTCATCGCGTCGGGCACGTTCTGCCAGCCAGCGTAAAAATCGATTTCCGATGGAATATCCGGATTCCACACCGCGCGCGGCGTGTTCGCCCGATGCTGGATTTTACAGCCGCGCAGTCCGGCGATCGCGGTGCCGTGCGTTCCATCCACCTGCAGCGCGACTAACTCATCGCGATGCACCCGCACGCACCACGACGAATTGATTTGCGCGAGAATCCCGCCTTCGAGCTGAAAGGTCGCGTACGCGGCGTCGTCCGCGGTCGCGTCGTACCACTTACCGTTCTCGCCGACGCGCTTGGGGATGTGCGTGGTGGCGATACACGACACCGCTTCGATGCGCCCCAGGATCCCCTCGATCACATACTGCCAGTGCGCGAACATGTCCAGGATGATTCCGCCGCCATCCTCTTTGCGATAGTTCCAAGACGGCCGCTGCGCGGGTTGCAGATCGCCTTCGAAAACCCAGTAGCCGAATTCGCAGCGCACCGAAATCATGCGCCCCAGGAATCCGCTGTCGATGGTCTGCTTGAGTTTGCGGAAGCCCGGAAGGAATAGTTTGTCCTGCACGATGCCGCATTTGCGACCGCTCTTCTTCGCCAGCGCGGCGAGCTTAAGCGCGCTCTTCGAATCCTCGGCCAGCGGCTTTTCGCAATAGACGTGTTTACCCGCATTGATCGCCGCTTCGACCGACGCTACGCGCAAGGGTGTCGCTTGCGCGTCGAAATAAATCTCGACCGCTGGATCCGCCAGAGTCTTCGCAAGATCGGTCGACCAGCGCGCGACGCCGTGCTGTTTCGCGAGCGCTTCCACTTTTTCCGCGTTGCGGCCGACTAGAATCGGCTCGGGCATGACGCGTTCGCCGTTCGAAAGAATCACGCCGCCTTTGGAACGAAGCGAAAGGATCGAGCGGACCAGGTGTTGGTTGGTCCCCATGCGGCCGGTGACGCCGTTCATGGCGATGAGAATCGTGCGCATTCTCATCAGGGTAGCGCAGGGGGCGCGACGGACAGCGGACAGGGGACAGAAGTCAAGACCAGGAGTCAGGAGTACGTCTCCATCCCCGTTCCTCCTTCGTTGTTCCCTGGCCGCTGTCCGGTGTCCCCTGTCCGCTCGTCTCCTGTAATAATAGTTTCTTGCGTAACATTTCTCCCTTTCCTGGCGGACTTGCGGTGGCGGCGGTGTGCCTCCTCATGTGTTCCGCGTGCACGCATCCGCAAGCCGCGCAAGCGCCGAAGGAAACCGGTCCGATTCAAGTCGCCGTGGTGAACGTCGAAACGCGCGACGTGCAGCGCGTGGTCGAATCGGTCGGCACTATGTTCCCGTACGACGAGTCGGTGATCAGCGCCGAAATCGACGGACGCGTCGACGGCATCAAGGTCGATCTCGGCGATCAGGTCACCGAAGGTCAGGAGCTGGTTCACATTTCTGACGAAGAGTATCGCTACATGGTGGCGCAGCAGGAGGCGCAGTTTCGCCAGGCGCTGGAGCGGCTGGGACTCAAGAACGAGAACGACAAAATTGTCGATGTGCGTCAGGCGCCCGGCCCGCGGCAGGCGCAAGCCGATCTGTTCGACGCCGAGCAGCGCTACAAGCGCATCAAGAATCTGGTGGACCAGGGCATCATGGCGCCAGCCGATATCGACCAGGCCGAGTCGCGCTTCAAAGCGATGCAGGCGGCGTACGACACGTCGATTAACGTCGCGCGCAATCTGATTCAGACCGTCGAGCAGTTCCGCGCGCAGGTGGATTTGCAACGCAAGAAACTGCGCGACGCCTCGGTTCGCGCGCCCTTCAACGGTTACGTGAAAGAGCGCACCGTGAATCCGGGTCAGTACGTGCGCGTGAATACGCCGCTGCTGACGCTGGTGAAGATCGATCCGATTCGTCTGCGTCTGGAAGTTCCGGAGCGCATGGCGCCCTGGGTGAAAGTCGGTCAGGTCGCCGAGGTTTCGGTGGAGGCGTTCGAGGGCCGTAAGTTCACTGGCAAGATCTGGCGGATCTCGCCGACGGTGGAACAGACCAAGCGCACTTTCATCGTCGAGGCGCTGATCGATAATCCGAACGGATTGCTCAAGCCCGGGTCGTACGCGCGCGCCCGCATCCCCACCGACAAAGTGGAGCGCATCCATTTGGTACCGACGCGTGCCGTGAGCTACGTGTACGGCGCGAATAAAACGTACGTGGTCGCGAGTGAAACAGTTCAGGCGCGCGAGGTAAAGCTGGGCGATCGCTTCGGAGAGAACGTCGAAATCGTCGAGGGCGTGCAGTCGGGCGAGCAGGTGGCGACCACGCAGCTTTCGAAGCTCGATACCGGTTCGAAAGTTCGCGTCGTCAACGGGCCGTAGTCATGAAATCGCGGCGCGAAATCCTCTATCTTGGAGCGGGTTTCTTCGCGGCCGCAGCTACAAGCACCGCCGCCGAACTCGATATTGAAGAAGCGACGATTACCCGGCTTCAGGCGGGGCTTACCGGGTCGCAATGGACTGCGGTCGACCTGGTGCGAAAGTATCGCGAGCGCATCGAGAAGATCGATCGCAACGGTCCCAAACTCAACTCCGTCATCGAGCTGAATCCCGAAGCGGAATCCATCGCTGCCGCGCTGGATCGCGAGCGCAAAGAGAAAGGCTCGCGCGGCCCGCTTCACGGCATCCCGATCCTTATTAAGGACAACATCGACACCGGCGACAAGATGCTGACCACCGCCGGATCGCTCGCGCTGGTCGACGCTCCGGTGCCCAAGGACGCACCGCTGGTTACGCGCTTGCGCGTTGCGGGCGCGGTGATTCTCGGCAAGACCAACCTCAGCGAGTGGGCGAATTTTCGGTCCAGCCATTCGACCAGCGGATGGAGCGCGCGCGGCGGGCAGACGCGAAATCCTTACGTGCTTGATCGCAATCCGTCCGGATCGAGTTCGGGATCGGGCGTCGCAGTCGCCGCCAGCCTGTGCGCCGCTGCCGTCGGAACCGAGACCGACGGCTCCATCATTTCGCCGTCGTCGATCAACGGCATCGTGGGGATCAAGCCCAGCGTTGGATTGATTCCGGGTGAGGGCATCGTGCCGATTTCGCATCGCCAGGACACCGCCGGCCCCATGGCGCGCACGGTGGAGGACGCGACGTTGCTGCTCTCGGTGCTCGCCGGTGCGGCTTACGGACGCGCGCTCGACCGCAACGGATTGCGCGGCGCGCGCATCGGCGTCGCCCGGCAGATTTTCGGATTCAACGATCACGTCGATCGCCTGATGGAAACTGCTCTCGCGCTGCTCAAGCAGCAGGGCGCGGTGCTGATCGATCCCGCGACGATTTCGACTTATTCAAAATTGAATGAGCCCGAGAATGAGGCGCTGCAGTGGGAGTTCAAAGAGGATCTGAACGCATATCTGGCGGCGCGCGGCGGATCCGTGAAGTCGCTGAAGGATGTGATCGAGTTCAACAATAAGAATCGCGATCGCGAAATGCCGTACTTCGCGCAGGACATCATGCTGAAGGCGGAAGCCAGAGGCCCGCTGTCGAGCCGCGCGTATCGCGATCTGGTGTCGAAGCTCGGTCACCTGGTGCGACAGGACGGGCTGGATAAGACGCTTAACGATTTGAAGCTCGACGCGCTGGTCGCGCCTTCCGATGGGCCCGCGTGGCCGACCGACTATATTAACGGCGACCATTTCAGCGGTAGTGCGTCGACTCCGGCCGCGATCGCCGGTTATCCTCATGTGACCGTCCCAGCGGGATTCGTGTTTGGTTTGCCGGTCGGGATTTCGTTTTTCGGCGCGCCGCGCAGCGAAGTGAAACTGATTCGGATGGCATACGCCTACGAACAGGCGACGTTGCTGCGTAAGCCGCCGCAGTATCTGCCAACGGTGAAGATTTAGGACAGCAAAACGGCCTGGACCAGGGGGTCCAGCGCGGACGAGGGCGTCCGCCCTCCACACTACTTCGCCTTAATTTCCTCTACCAACTTCCGCACTTCCGCATCGACGCCCGCACCACGTTCGCGCACACTCGCATACACGCTCTGCAGCACCCGCCGGGCACTGCGCCGCTCCGCTGAATCTTCCTTCGCGGCCGATTTCTTCTTGATCGACGTCAACTGTTGCCGCAGTTGACGCAGGCTGTCCGAGCGCGATTCCGGCCGCGCGGCATTGCGCTCCAGGCCAAATACTTCGGCCATCAATCGCGACTCGCGTTCGTCGTTGTCGCGATCCTCCTTCAGCCCGTCCTTCACCGCTTTCGTTTTCGCCAGCGTCGCTGCGCGCGCCGCGACTTCCGTGACATCGCGCAGACCATCGAAGTCGGCAGCGAGCGCCGCGGTCGCAAGATACTTTTCTTTTTCGTCGCGCAGAAGCTCGATTCCCGCGCTGCGTTTGGTGAACAGCATTCCGATCAGACGGTCATCTTTCGGCCGGGAGCCTGCTTTCATGGCCTGCAGTTCCATCCACTCCACCGCTTCGATTGCGAGCTCACTCGAAAGCCAAGTGTGGCCTCCTTCGAAGACCACCACGCGATGCGGCGACGTGACTTCGCGGTCCAGCGAACGCATCTCCAGATAATTGAAGTCTTCGGTGCCGGTGGTCGCAAAAATCGGAAACGCGGCGGTCTTGTGCATTTGCCCGTCGTGGAATCCTGCGGCGCTCGCGATCACACCCGCGAAAATGTTCGATCCCATCGCCAAAGCGAACGACACGCGTGCGCCCCCCGAAAGCCCGGCGGCATAGATGCGCTTGGGATGAATCGTATAGCGAGTGCTCACGTCGGTGAGCATCGCCCGCGCGGCCTCCCAACTTCGCTCCATGGATCCGTTGCGCGAAACGTTCGACCCCACGACGATGTAGCCGTAGGTTTCGGCCGCGACCTGAAACCTCTCCACTGGAACCCGGCCACGAGCGCCGGGATCGAACGCGACGATCAAGGGCCACGCGCTGTCCTTTGTATAGGTGGTCGGCACGTAGAGCGCGTAGCTGCCGTTGTCGATCACCTGACCTTTTGGCAGATCCTCGGCTGTCAAGGCCATCGCCGCGAGTGCGCACAGCAGAACTCCCCTCAGCATGGAATCATTAAAGCATGCGCGTCTGGCTTCTCGGCTGCGTTGCGATTCTCTCCGGATGCGCGAAACATTATCGCGCGGAAGGATTGGTCCTGCGCGCCGATCCCGCGCGACGAACGGTGCTGGTCTCGCATCGCGCCATCGACGGATACATGCCTGCTATGGCCATGAATCTCCCTGCCGGCAAGCGCGAGAACCTTTCGGCGCTCTCGCCCGGCACACGCATCGATTTCGATCTGCATGTGTCGAAAACCGAATCGACCATTCGCCGAATCCGCCCGCGTGCCGTGAAAGAGGAGATTCCCATTCCGCGGCCTGCGAATCAGCTCGCGATCGGCGCCGCGGTGCCCGATTTTACGCTCACTGATCAGGCCGGCCGCACTGTGCATCTCTCCGATTTTCGCGGACGCCGCGTGGCCATCGATTTCATCTATACCCGCTGCCCACTGCCGGATGTTTGTCCGCGCCTTTCCGCCAACTTTTCCTATGTCGCGCGCCGTGCAATCACTGACGTTGTTCTACTTTCGATCACACTCGATCCCGTTTACGATCGGCCCGACGTCCTCGCCGCCTATGCGCGGCGTTACCAAGCCGACGGCGAGAGGTGGCGCTTCCTCACCGGATCGTCCGAGCAGATTCGCGACGTCGCGGGATTGTTCGGGACGGTCTACTGGACCGAAGAAGGATCGCTGAGCCACACCGTCGCGACCGTGGTTATTTCTCGCGAAGGGAAGCTGGCGGCGCGCATCGAGGGCTCGCAATACCGCGCCGAACAACTGCGCGATCTCTTACAATCAGAGTTATGAAACTCGCGCTCTACGCGATCCTTGCCTTAAGCGCTTTCGCTCAGACGAAACCGTCGCCCGACCTGTGCGTGCCTCCGCCCAGCGGAACCGCGCCGATGCTGCCCGCGAAAATCATGGAGGGAATGGGCACGCAGTTTGTGCACCTCCCGATCACCACGTCGAATCCGAAGGCGCAGGAATTCTTCGATCAGGGGCTCGCGCAGTTGCATTCTTTCTGGGCGCTCGAAGCCGAACGCAGTTTCCGCCAAGCCGCGGAGCTTGATCCCCAAGCTCCCATGCCGTGGTTCGGAGTGGCGCTGGCCGCTGCTGAGTACCGACCGCGTTTCCAGATCGATCAGCTTTCAGAAGCGTTCGGGCGCGATCCGCGCGGACTGAGTTCGCGTGCGGCCGAGGCGGCGAAGAGGGCGCAGGAATTGGCCGCGGTCGACGGCAAGGCGACCGATCTCGAAAAAATGTACATCGCGGCAGCGGTCGCGCGGCGTGTGCCATCGGGCCGTGACGTACACGAAGCTTACATCGATGCATTGCGGATACTGATCGCCAAATATCCAAAGGAAATCGAAGCGCGCACGTTTCTCGCGCTGCACTTGATGCGCGGGTTTGAGCTGCCGGATCGCACGCCGCGTCCCGGCTCCATGGAAGCTGCCTATATTCTGCGCCAGTTGATGAAGGAAGCGCCCGATCATCCTGGCGTGCATCATTATGTGATCCACGGTTTCGAAGGCTCGACGTTCGCGAAGGATGCCTGGCATAGTTGCGAGCGCTACGCCGAAGTGGTGTGGAATATTCCGCACGCGCTGCACATGCCCGGTCATATTTATTCGCAGACCGGAAAATTCCTGGAAGGCGAGAAAGCCTTCGCTAGCGCCGCCGTCAACGAAATGGGACGCATGAAAGCGGACTCACTGTACGGGTCCAGCCATCACGGCCACAACGTTCACTATTTGTCGACGACTTACGCGTTTGATGGAAAGTACGACCTGGCAAAGGACGCCGCGCGATCGCTACTCGAGATCGCGGAGAACCCACGTGAGAAGGCGAGTCTCGATGCCAACAATTCGGCGTATCGGCAAGGCTGGTTTGCGCTGATGCGCGCGCTGCTGCTTTCGGAGAATTGGGATGAGATTCTGGACGGCAAATCGCTTCCGGTTTACGATCGTCCGCGTGAGAATGCATGGCGGCACTGGCTGACGGGTATTGCGTACGCAGCCAAAGGCGATGCTGTGCGCGCGACGGAGGCAGCGCATCAAATGGACGCCGTTCTCAAGGATTACGAGAACGTGGTGAAGCGCAAGCCGCCGGTGGAACTGACCATTGCGCGCGAAGAATTGAAAGGGCACATTCTCGCGGCGGAGGGCAAGACTAAGCACGCGCTCGAGACGCTCGAGTCTGCATCGCGCAACCAGCGCAAGCTGCGCTATAGTGAGCCGCCGTATTACCCGCGACCGGTTTCGGAGGCGATCGGTGAAACCGCACTGCGGGCGGGCAAGTTGCCGGAAGCCGAAAGCGCTTTCCGAGTGACGCTCGAAGATTTGCCGGCCAGTGCACGCTCGGTCGCGGGGCTGGCGGAAGTTCGCAAGCGCAGCGCGAAGGCGACCGGCGCTGCTGCGGAGTTCTGAAACACGTCACTATCCTCGGCGGCGGACCCGCCGGAGCCTCCGCGGCGCTCGCCGCACTGCGCGAAGGCGCAAGTGTTCAGGTCGTCGAGAAATCGAAATTCCCACGCCATAAAGTCTGTGGAGAGTTTCTCTCTCCTGAGATCCAACACGAACTGGAGCGTCTCAAAATCTGGCAGGCGTTTCTGGACCTCGCCCCGGCGCGCGTGCGACGAATGTCGTTCCACTTTGGCGACGGGCGGGGGCGCCGCGAGAAGCATTGCCCGCTGCCCGAACCTGCCTGGGGCTTGAGCCGCTACGCATTCGACGCGCTGCTACTCAACGCGGCCGAACAGCACGGCGCACTGATTTTGCGTGAGTCCGACGAGCCCGCGCAGATCGTCGCCACCGGGCGCGCGATCTCCGCGAAACAACGTGGCGCACGTCTCTTCGGATTCAAGGCGCACTTTGCAGGTCCAGCCAATGATGCAGTGGAGCTATACTTCTTCGGCCGCTGCTACGTCGGCGTGAACGCGATCGAGGGCGGGGGGACAAATGTCTGTGGTCTCGCTCCCGAGGACTTCCTGCGCAAGTTCAATTTCGACTACGACGCAGTTGTGCGGAATTCCCCTGCCTTGGCCGAGCGGATCGCGCCGCTCGCGCGCTCCACGCAGTGGTATTCCACCGGTCCGCTCGAATTCGCGCAGTCGTTTGGGGACGGGAACCAATACCTCGCTGGCGACGCGCTGAGTTTCGTCGATCCATTCACCGGATCGGGTCTCCTGGCCGCGGTTAAAAGCGGCGCGCTTGCGGGTGAATCGGTTTGCCGGTCAGTTTCCGTACAGGACTATTGCGCAGCATGCCGCGCGATGTTGCGGCGTCCTTTCGAGGTGGCGGGATTGATCCGAGCTGCGGTAGATCGGGGGTGGGCCGATAGTCTAGCGAAGTGGGTGCCTGGAAAGTTGCTGTTCCAACTCACCCGTCCACTTTCGTAGGAAAAAGTGAAACAAACTTGTCGGCTTGGGGTTCTATTGTCGTGGCCAATAAAAAAGCCGGTGAGTACTCGGAGGAAGATACTCACCGGCCGGCTCACCACTACCGCGAGGTCGTAGCGCGCCGAGCTTTTGGGTGATTTACCAGGCAGTCGGTAAGAGCCACCCTAGAGAAAGAGACGCGGTGAAACCTAGTAAGGTTCCACAACTGGACAACCCCATCGTAACACTCATGTGAAACGCTGTACAGACCCAACTCGACCTCGGATGTCAATTCGGTACTCATTTCTAAGGAGTAACGGTTCGCTTACAAAACGTTACAATTTCGTGAGGTAAGTTGCGAGGAGCGAATCGGCCCGGGACGAGACCTTAGATTCTCCGGAACGCAAGCACCGCATTAAGTCCCCCAAACGCGAATGAATTTGACAACCCAGTTTCAAACTGAGCCTTACGCGCGATGTTTGGAATTACGTCGAGATCGCAGGCCGGATCAGGTTCCGTGAAATTCGCCGTCGGCGGCAAGATTTCTTCGTGAAGCGCGAGCAAAGCCGCGACGCTTTCGAGCGCGCCTGCGGCGCCCAACGCGTGCCCATGCACCGATTTGGTAGAGCTAATCGCAAGCTTTCCCGCATGCTCGCCGAACACGGCTCGGATCGCTTCGATTTCAGTGGGATCGTTCGCCGATGTGCCAGTTCCATGCGCGTTGATGTAGCCGATCTCGTCGGGTGAAAGCGCTGCGTCGGCGAGAGCGGCCCGCATGGCCCGCGCGGCGCCCGCCGCCTGCGGCTGCGTGATGTGATGCGCGTCGCTCGACATTCCAAAGCCGGCAATCTCGCCCCACACATGCGCGCCGCGAGCGAGAGCACGCTCAAGCGGTTCGAGCACCAGCATCGCCGCGCCCTCCCCCAGGATCAATCCCTTTCGATCCCGCGAAAAAGGACGGCAGGTGTCCGGCGACACCACGCGCAGGGCGTCCCACGCCTTCAACATTCCGAGCGTGAACGGGGCTTCGCTGCCGCCCGCCAGCGCGATTTCCGCAACAGCATTGCGCACCATCCAGAACGCCTGTCCGATCGCATGATTCGCCGACGAACACGCTGTCGAAACCGTGTAAGTTGGACCCGTGATTCCGAATTCGAGTGAAATGCGGCTGGCGCCCGCGTTCGACATCGCCTTTGGAATCGACAGGGGAGGGAAGCGCGACGCACCCAGCGCATAGAGATTTCGGAAGCCTTCGTCTTCGGTCGCCTTTCCGCCGGCGGAGGAGCCCGTGACGATCGCGGTTCGCTCGCCCAGCTCCGGAGTGAAGTCGAGACCTGCCTCTTTGACGGCTTCACGCGCGGCGATGGCAGCGAACTGCGCGAAGCGGTCCAGTTGATCCGCGTCGCGCGGCTCGAAGTGAGCCAGCGGCTGGTAATCCGGGACCTCGGCTGCGTTCGGAAACTTGACCGACCCTTCGGGCACCAGCGTCAT
>DASYPO010000096.1:0-18614 GCA_036006545.1 Bryobacteraceae bacterium | reverse complement strand
CCCCAGCGACAGCGCAATGCGCAGGATCAACAAGGTCATACCCAACGCGCCGAAGAGCAGATAAACCGCGACGGCGATCACCACACACAGCGCGAATACTTCAGCCGCACGATGCTTGAGATTCGCCTGATCAATGTGCTCCTGTAAGCGACGCAAGATGCCGATCCAGGAAACGAAATCGCCCAAGAAAGCGAGCGATCCACGTTGTTCACGCAGCACGAGGTCTTGTGATCTGCGCGCTCGACCACCACCCGCCACGCGCAATTCGCGCAGTCGGCCGGCCAGCACGTCGTTCGATTTCTGGTGCG
This sequence comes from Bryobacteraceae bacterium, assembly GCA_036006545.1. GTDB lineage: Bacteria > Acidobacteriota > Terriglobia > Bryobacterales > Bryobacteraceae > Palsa-187. The sequence continues at coordinate 18,306 of DASYPO010000096.1, read as the reverse complement.
GCACCGCCAAAGCGTAATAGGCCGCTGCGCCCATTGCGCCGGTGAAGATCAGAAATGCGATCAGCAGAAACAAGCCGTCAGTGCTCCTTGATATCCTGCGATTCGGTGAAGATCGAGGGCGGCAGGTGCACGCCATACGATTTCAATCGCACCAGGCACTCCGGCGCCACGCCCGCTGCCGCGAATCGACCCAGAGTGCGCCCGCGCGAACTGACGCCCGTGCGCTCCAGCACGAAAATATCCTGCATCTCTACGTGCTCGTCTTCCACGCCGGTGACTTCGCTGATGCTAGTGATTTTGCGTGTACCGTCGTTCAGGCGCGCGCAGTGAATCACGATCTGAATCGCCGAAGCGAGCATTTGCCGGATCACGCGATCAGGGACGTTCTGGCTAGCCATCATCACCATGGTTTCCAGGCGCGAAAACGCGTCACGCGTTGAATTCGCGTGAGTGGTGGTCATGGAGCCGTCATGCCCAGTGTTCATGGCCTGCATCATGTCGAACGCTTCCGGCCCGCGACACTCGCCCACTACAATCCGGTCGGGACGCATACGCAGCGCATTGATCACCAGGTCGCGCTGTGTAATCGAGCCTGCGCCTTCGATGTTCATCGGGCGCGTCTCCAGACGGACCAGATGCGGCTGCTGCATCTGTAGCTCGGCGGTGTCTTCGATGGTGACGACGCGCTCCTCTTCCGGAATAAAGCGCGAAAGCGTGTTCAACAAGGTCGTCTTGCCCGATCCCGAGCCACCCGCCACGACGATATTCAGGCGCGCCTCCACGCAGCCGCGCAGAAATTCGAGCATGCCCTTGGTCAGAGTCTCATTTTTCAGCAGGTCGTCGGTCGAGAGCAGTTTCTTTCCAAAACGACGGATGGAAAGCACCGGCCCGATCAAGGACAGCGGCGGAATCACCGCGCAGACGCGCGATCCGTCGGCTAGCCGCGCGTCCACGATTGGCGACGAATCATCGATGCGCCGTCCGATGTTGGAGACGATGCGATCGATCATCATGCGCACGTGCGCCTGATCCTTGAACCGCACGTTGGTCTCAACCAGACGCCCGGCGCGCTCCACGTAGATATTGTCGAAGCCGTTCACCAAAATGTCGCTGACGGTCGGGTCCTTCAGTAACGGTTCCAGGGGACCGAGGCCAAATACCTCATCCAGAACTTCCTCGATCACCCGCTCGCGCTCGGTCAGCGTGAGTGGAATCTGTTCGTCCGCGATCAGCCGTTCAACTACATTGCCGATCTGCTCGCGCATCCCGTCTTTGTTCAGCGTTTTGAGTTGATCGGGCGTGAGTGAGTTCAGCAGCTTCGAATGAATCTGGGTCTTGATGGCGAACCATCGATCGGAGTTGGTGCCGGGGCGGGGAATTGTGCGTGAGCCCATGCGATTGCTTTAAGCAGACTTCGCGACTGCCGGCTTCCCCCCGGTGGCCTTGTCGACAAATGCCCGAAACGCCCGATCCAAATCGCCCGCCGCATTGCGATCCGCCACGAACGGACGCCCCCGATTAATCGCGGCGAGTACTGCGGGCGATTCCGGTATCCCGTAGAACACTGGCTGATTGAGTGTCTGCTGGATCTGCTCCAGCGTTGCCAGATTCGCGCTGGGCTTCTTCTGATATCGATTAATGACGACCTTGAGTTGCTCCTGGTTGAATCCTAGGCGCATCAGCGCCGCGATGTAACGCTGAGCATTTCTAATGGCGGGAAAATCCTGACTCATGACCAAGAAAATCGCGCTAGAGCTTTGCAGCGCCGCCACGACCAACTCGTCCGAAATCCACCGGCCCGCGTCGATTACTACCGCCTCGTATTTCTCCACCAGAAAATTGGCAAAATCGCGGAACATTGGCTCCGTGAAGTTGGCGCGATGCTCGGCTTCGGTCGGCGGACCCACTAGGAAGAATCCCAATGGATCGCGCGCCACAAATCCTTCGAACAGCGCCTGATCCATGCGCGCGAGATTCTCGCCCACTTCCTGCAGCGTGTTTTGCGGCGTAACGCCCGCTTGCATCGCGCAATCGTTGGCGGTCAGATCAAGGTCCACCAGCACGGTTTGCTGTTTGCGCTGCGCCAGAACTCCGGCGAAGTTTACTGCCAGCGTGGTGGTGCCGGCGCCGCCTTTGGTTCCCAAGAATGTGTAGACTTTTCCAAGCCGGCTCGCGCCCGATGCCGCACGACGCGGGGTTCGTTCCAGACGCGTCATGGCTTCCCGAAACTCCGCACGCTTAATCGGCTGCACCAGAAAATCATTTGAGCCCGCGCGCAGACTGGCGATTACGGTTTCCCCGTCGGCGTGATAATTCGAAACGATGACGTATAGATCCGGTGCCGCCTGCTTTACCTTTTCAAGCGACTTCAGCGCGCTCTCCGGATCGCTGGCCAGATCCACGACCAGCGCCGCTTCCGGGTGCCGTTCCAGATCCTGCAGGACGCGGATGTACAGATTCGACGAAACCTCCGGATACTCAGAGATCACACGAGCCGTCGGAATGTTGAGCAAGCTTTCGCGAATGGTTTCGCGAAACAACTCGTCGGATGATGCGACTAGAAGCGAAATCGACATGATGAATCCCTAGGGCAGGCAGGCTCCTTGTTCCGGATCGCAGCCCGCGCTTTCGATTGTGAGCGAGGTTCGAAAATCCGGAATCGCAACCGGCGGCAAGCCGAGCGCAGTGACGAACGTCCGGAATTCATATCCGGTCACGCTAACAGTCACGCTGTCGGGAATGCACAAGGTTGAGCATTCGGTGTCGCAAGTGAACGGAACAAGCTGGCCTGAGTCCGGGTCTTTTGAAAAATACGATACGGTGATCTGCACCGGTCCGTTCTGAAACTGATCGCGATCGATGGTCAGCGGCACGTTGGCTTTCATAAACTGCACCACGTTTCCGGAGGACGCCTGCCAGCAGTGCGTGGTCGCGTAGCGCGCCCCTTCGCGGGTGAAAATCGCGACGCTGTGCCACACCCACAGCAGTTGCGATGTGTAAAACACTGCGAAGGTGGCCGGCAGCAGCACGCCAGCATACGCCAGGACGAATTCGAGCGTGGCCTGCCCGCGACGGCTTCTAGGTCCCGCCATACGGCACCCTCACGCTGGGTCGCAGCGGAAATGGATCCACGCTGAAGCCGAGGAACACGGGTCGCACAGTATATCCGTTGGTCAGCGAGACCACGATGAAGTCCGGCGGCAGCCCGCCCTGGCTCGCGTCGCAGCCGATCGCCGAACAATCACAGATACTCAATTGCTGCGTCGCCGGATCGACGCGCTCGATGCGAATCTGGAACATGCCCGGGGTCAGTCCCGCGACCGACGGATTCTCGGCAGTATCGGTCTGTCCAGTCAGAGCGAAGTTTTTCGCGGCCACCAGCATCGGGTCATTTTCGTCGCAGAAGTTCACACCCTGTTGCGTGCCGACGTACCGCGCCAGGCTGTACATCACCTTTTGGAGCGAATGATAGGTGTAGGTGAGCTTCGCCAGCTCCACCGTGCCGATCAGCAGCGCCAGTACGATGGGGATGAAAAGCACGGCTTCCACCAACACGCTCCCGCTTTGTCTCCTGCGTTTCATTGGTGGAGCACGACCTTGCCCGGACCCGCCGCCTGCTGGCATCCGTTGAAGCGGCCCTGCCGCACGGGCGCGACGCTACCGACGTACATCGCGACAAATCGTCCGAAGGTGTCGTTGGTGCTGATGTTGGTTCCACCAAGCGTCGGACTGATCAGGAATTGGCGGAACCCCAGGACCGTCATCGTATTTGTCGCAGTCAGCACGTCGACGATTGGAATTGTGATGATGCGGCGACCGGTGCCGGTGTAGTCGGTGTAGATGTCGTAATCGAGCACGTCGGGATCCGGCGGATAGATGGTCGCCAGCGTGTCGACTTCAGCGATACCCGTGCAGCTCGCCGATGTGGTCGATTCGAATCGTGAATCTAATCCGCAGAGTCCCGCGGTCACCAGCGGCTGCACGCGCAGAGCGTTGCACGCGCCTGGCGTGGCGTTGGCCCATACTAGTTCCGGATTGTTCATAGTGAAGCAGGCCTGTGTCGTGATGGTGCTGCCCGGCAGGCCGCCCGCGAGGTCGCGGTACACTTGCGAACTTTCGTCGGTAAAGATCAGCGCGTTCGGGTCCAGTCGATTGAGCAGCAGATAATCGACGCGCTGCACGCCCGGCGCAAGAAGCGGCGGAATTGGATTGCCGCTACACAAATAAGTGAACGAGTATTTTATGTTGGGCACGAAACCGAAGTTGACGGGATCGGTCGCGTCCGGTGCGGCGATCGCATACGGCTCGATTCCGCAAGCTGTGCACAGCGGCGCGCTGATTCCCGCGACGGCGCGCGCGGCGATGGTCGTCTTCCGTTCGGTAGCCAGCGGCAGAAAACTCCAAAACAGTAATGATGCTTCGCCGGTCAGCGAGACAGTCACGTGGCGCGCGGCGGATCCGCCGACGGTTGTGGAATTGTCACCACCTCTGGCATCAGCGACAGCCGCGTAGAACGAAGGCTCTGGCGCGACGCTGGTGAGACTGCCCGTGGTTTGGCCCACCGGGTTGGCGTTGAAGTTGTAGCGATTGCCGAAGCCGGTTCCCGTTTCGATGGTGCTTTGTGATGCGAGCGTCGCGGCTCCCGTCGCGGCGTCGGTGCCGATCAAGCGTTGCGCTGCCGCGAGCGCCATCGCATTCGCAGCCGCTTGCAATTCGCTCTTGGCCGAGTACAGCATCCCTAAATCCACCGCGAACCCGATCAGTCCGAACGCTACCGGCACAAGGATAACCAGCATCTGAACGGCGGTCGCGCCGCGTTCGCGTTTGGCGCGCGACAAAATAGCTTGCCTCACAGGCCTGCCAGGCGACACCGGCTGACGCGGCCCTACAGGCGACACGATCGCCTGCGTCACGTTAATTGGGAATTTGGTGGCCACGCGGTCCCGTCTCCTGCTTCTTCGTGTCCGCTTTTTTCTTTCCCTTCGCCGATTTCTGCTCCGCCACCGTCGGCAAGAATGTCGTGACCATATCGGGTAGCCGCGCCGGATCGTTCGGTGCCAGCGGTTTTACGAACCGCGGCGTCACGACCACCAACAATTCGTCGTTCGATTTCTGCGTCGAGCGGCTGCGGAACAGTTGACCCAGAATCGGAATATCGCCGATACCCCGTACTTTGCTTAGCGAGCGCGTCACGCGATTGTCGATAAGCCCAGCGATCGCGAAACTCTCGCCATCCCGTAACACCACTTCCGTCTCCGCCTTGCGCGATGAGATCGCCGGGATCAGGAAGCCCTGCAGCGTGACCGCGTTGGCGAAATCGAGCGAGCTCACCTCCGGCTTGACCTTGAGGTTGATCGCGCCGGCGGGTGTCAGCGTCGGCGTAAAGTTCAGTTGGATCCCGAATTTCTTGAATTGCACGGTGACCACGGGCGATGCCGAGCCCCCGGTTGTCGTCGAAGTGATGGTCGGAAACGGAAACTCGCCGCCTGCCAGGAAATTCGCCTCCGACCCTTCAACCACGATTAGATTCGGCTCCGCGAGAATCTGCAGCAGGTTTTCTTGCTGCAGCGCCTTGATGGTGGCGCCGATGTTCAGATCGGGACGAAATACGAACAGGTTCAGCAGATCTGCGAAGTTCACGTTGGTGCCGTTAAAATCCGAACCCTGGAGTTGCAGCGGCGAGAATCGCGGCGGCTGGAACTGGCCTGTCGACGTCGCTCCGATGGTCTTGCCGTTGGTGCTGAACATATTGAATCCCACTTGGTTCAGCGCCACGCGATCCACGCTCGCGAACTTGACTTGCAGCAGAATTTGTCTCAGCTCCGCGGGCGGTGGGACGGTCAGAAGATTGACGACTTTTTTGGAATGCGTCGCGGCGATCGCTTCGGCGCGTTTGGATTGATCCGCGCTTTCGACCTTGCCAGTCAGCACCAGATTCTCTGTATTGCCGCTGAACTGCACCGTAGCACCGCTGGTTTCTGCGAACGCCGCGCGCAGCTCTGTATCTAGCGCCTGACGCCACAAGTCGCGCTCGCTGGTGTCCGCGAACACTGTAATTTCGTAACGCGCCGGCGCCGCACCGGTTTCCCAGATCACTAGTGTGGTATGACCCGCGCCTTTCGCGTTGATCATCACCTCACGCGGCGAAACCACAATTGCGTCCGAAATCTTCGGCTCGGCGATCACCACCTTCACGATGTCGTGTTCGAATTGCAGGAGCTCGCCCTTGCCGACGGTCAGGTTGATGGGGCGCACGGGTGCATCTGCCGCCACCAGGCACAGCACTGCGTATAACCCGACGCTCAACCCAGCCGCGGCGCGAAATCTCATGGAAAAATTTCCTGCACGTGTTTGTCGCCGCGATACACGTCGATCACGCTGCGTGGTTTAGGCGGCTCTTTCTTCTCGAGCTTTGCCAGATCGGCGCGAGTGAGCTGCTCCCACGTCCGGTTGTCGTGGATCTCCGGAACCTTTGATCGCGTTTCCGCTCCGAGTGCCGACGCCGTGGTCGGCTTGGTGTCACCACCGCTGGTCCGATCCAGCGGATTCCGCAGCGCGAGGCTGATCTTTCCCTGATTCTTGGCCAGCTCAAGCTTGCGAGTCTGCTCGGGCGTGACCAACAGTGTCGCCGTCTGACTCTGCGGACGCGCCGCTCCCGGATTCACATTGGTCGCGCTCGGAGCGACTTCCGTGGTGCGCCCGATCGACAACACGATCACGTCTTCGAGAATCGTCGTGGTGATCGCATCCGCCATCGAGCCCGGCCGCGTAAACAGCACGTCGACGTGCGAGCGCGGCTGAATCAGCCCGGCCACTCCGCTCGCCTCGGTGATCGGAACCGAGATCGCCCGCTTCCCAATTTCGATGGTCGACGCCAATCCCTCCGCGCCGCCCGTCGCCGCGACCTTAGAGCTGGTCAGCGCCTCGTTCGCGCTGACAGGAAAAAGCAGCGGTCGGTCGAGGACCAGGTGTGCGTCGACAATCGCCAACCTCGGCAGGTCGCTCTCACGCACGCGAATCGTTTTCAGATCCTCTTTCTTCAAACGGGTGCCCGCGGGCATGTCGCGTGCCGCCGCCTGTATCGCGATGGTGGGCTCGAGCTTCGGCGTCTTCGTGGTCGAATACAACAGCCATACCAACAGGCCGGCCGCAACCCACGCCGCGACGAAGATCAGCAACAACTTTCGGCGATCCATCTAGCGGCCCTCCGTCCTTGGAGCTTCAAATAACCTGGCAACCTCATCCTGATAGAGTACTCGCCATCCCGAATCCTCGAGTGCGGCGCCTAGCGAACTGCGCCGGGCGAGCAGCGCGTGCGTGAAACGATAGGGTGCAGCGATCTCGCGCCAACCCGGACGTGCTTCCATCAGTTCGATGTATTGTTTCATGAACGCGGCTCCGTAGAAGTCGCTGCGTCCGTCGAAGAAGACCTTGCGCGTCCCGTCGAACCTGTATATAAGGTAGCCGCCATATTTGTCGGGCGCCAGAATTCGTGCGTCGAGCGGCAACCTCTCGACTGCGGCCGACGCAGCGATCGGAAACTCATCGGGCGGGAATCCCACATGAGCCGCCATTGCCGGCGCGCGAAATGCCACCAGGCACGCGACTACGGCCACCGTCATAAATGCGAAGCCATGCACCTGCCGGTCAATCCCCCGCACCCGTCCCGAGTATTCGAGCGCGGGCCGCAAGCTGTTTACTCCTTCGATCGCCCTACGAATCGCGGCGTTCGCGAACGGCAGAATCGCCAGTGCCACCAAAGGCAATCCGCGAGCCGACCGGAGCGCCACCGCGCAGAAAATCGCGGCCAGGAAAAAATGCGAGGGATTTCGTTGCATCAGCGCCAAGGTCCCGCCCGCCGCTGCGAGCCCGAGCGCAATCATAATCTGCGCCGATCCCGCCGCATGAAAATTGAAACTCTGAAACTCCGCGACGCGATCCAATAGCTCGTTGTTCGTGAGGTAGGCGAACACGTGCTTGTGCAATTGCCACCCGTGAGGATTCACGAAACTTCCCACCACCGCCGCCGCGAACGCGGCTGCGAAGTACCGCGGTCGAGCCGTCATGAACACCAGTGCGATCAGCGGACCCAGAAAGAAACTCGCATGCAGGTTGGCCCATAGCGCCGAACCCAGCATTACTACGGCGCCGTCCCGCCAACCGAAGGTCGCCGTCCCGCGCCGCGCCCGCTCCGCCCACAACAAAGCACCCAGCATCAGAATCCAGCTAAAAATGTGCGGCCGAGCGAGCCAGTGCAGGCTCGTCGTCGTCAGCATCGGCGCCGACATCGCGGCCGCGATGAAGAAATCGCCGCCTGCCATCCAGTGCAATTTCATCCACAGCCAGGAGCACGCCGAAATCGCGACCGCGCTCAGTGTGGCGACACCACGCAGTCCGTCGCGCTGGTGTGCCCAGCCAAAGAGTGCATCGGCACCCCACTCCCAATCCAGCCAGGGCTGTCCGGCTCGCGTGAATGAATAAGGATCGACTCGCGGCAGTGAACGATTCGCCAGAATCGATTCGCCGGTGCGAATGTGCCAGCCTGTGTCGGAATCGCGAAAGAGCTGGCGCCCGCCGTCGAAAACGAAGAGGCAGTAAACCAGTGTCACTACCGCCAGGAATGCGGCCAGGTCCGGGAGCGCAAATCGCACCGCGAAGGCCGGCATCGTTGCTCCGCCGGCTCTACTGCCCGCCGGTGCCAATGCTGGAGAGGCCTTGCGTGATGCTCGAATAAAGGCTGACGATTGCGCCCGAGAGCGTGTTCACCGTAGTGATCAGCGCCAGACCCACGGCCGCCACGATGAGGGCGTATTCCACCAGGTCCTGGCCCTGTTCATCCCGAATCAGCCGGATCAAAAATTGTTTCATAAAGCTAGACTCCATTACTTCTTGGTCTCGGCGCCGCCTGCGTTAGGCGCAGGTGGACCAGCAACTACTTTACCTACTGAGGACGCGACGCGCTTCCAAAGGTTTACCGGCGGCCCCGTGGCTTTCGGGCCCGTACCTGCTTCCAATTCCGCCAGGTTATTCTTCGCGATTTCCGAATTCCCATCGATCGCCAAGGCCCGATGAAACTCCGCTGCCGCTTCGCCGCGCTTGCCCTGCAACGTCAGATTGTACCCCAGATTATTGTGGAGCGAGCTGCGATTCCCATCCCGCGCCAGTGCCGCCCGATGCGATACTTCTGCGTCCGCGTACTTTCCGCGTTCGTCTAGCAGGATTCCCTGCAGAGATAATAGCTCCCACCCGGCACTCGCGTGCATAGCGACATAGGCCTGCAAGCCTACCAGCGCCTGCGTGCCTTCGTTCATCTCCCTCAATGTTTTTGCGACTCCCAGAGCCACTGGTTCGGAATCGGGGAATCGAATCGCCGCCAGACGATAATGTTCCAGAGCCAGATCCGGCAGGCCGCGCTGCGCGTAACGATGGGCCAGCGCAAGCCGGGCTTCCAGATCGTCGGGATTAGCAGCCAGCCTTTGCCGCAGTCCGCGGGCTTGCATGTCGCCATCGCCGGCATCCACCGCGTTTTGGATCTGCCGGGCCATGGTCGCGCGCACGCCGGTCTGCGGCGTGGTCGCTGTGACCCTGCGCTCCGCGCAGCCCGCCAGAACGATCGTGGCCACCGCAACGATCGCCATCGCCTGGCTCCTGTCTCCTGTCTCCTTGCTCCTACTCGGCATCGTATTTCTCAAATTCCAACTCATCCCCTGCGCAAGTGCCTGTCGCGTCCAGCGTTCCCGCCGGAAGTTCCAGCACCGAATGCGCCCGCAGGCTCAGCGCGATCTTTCCGCGCACCATGTTAGGACGTACCTTCAAGATCTTCTTCTTACGCGTCAGAAACACCACGTCGATCGGAAACTTCATTCCAAACGTGTGTACCGCTTCGCACGGCGCAATCCACAGCCCCTCGCCGCGATCCAGCCGGCTGTGCTTCAGCAATCCCCGCCGCCGCGTCGCACTGGTGTCCGCGATATCAGCGCGGTCCGCCAGCACACAGTCCCTGGTCCGATTGGAGACGCGCAGCTTAACCAAATAAGTAAACCTCCGCGTCGCCTACTCGTCAAAGTACTCAAGATTTAGTGGTCGCGACCGGAAGGGTTTAGAGTATCTTAGGTAGAGGTTCGTTTGCAATCCAGCATGTTGTCCCGGTTGTTCGTAGTTCTAATCGTCGCTGCAACGCTTGCGCGACCCCTGTGTGCGCAGACGGGCGCCACCTTCGGCGATGTCATCGGGCTGGGCGGAACGCCTAGCGACATTGTGCTGGATGAGAGCCGCAAACGGCTTTACCTGGTTAACGCCAACGCCAACCGCGTCGACGTGTGGGACTACAACGCGCAGGCACTGGCGGGATCGATCGCGGTCGGTTCGCAACCGCTCGCGGCCGCCATGTCGATGGACGGCGCGCTTCTGTACGTCACGAACAACGGAAGTTCCTCGCTGAGTGTGATCGATCTCAATTCCGGCTTCGGCTCGTTGCTTAACACAGTTTCGTTGCCCGCGAAACCGGAAGGCGTCGAGGTCGGATTCGATGGCCGCGTGCTGATCTGCACGGATGGAACGGGCACCAACAATCTCACGAACACGCTGCTGCTTTACGACGCGACGCAGACGGAGGGGCAACAGGTGATCGCGGTGCAATTTCCGCCACCGCCACCCACGCCGACTTCGCTGCAACAGTTGACCGCACGTCCACTCACGCTGTTCCGCGGCAAATTGGCGCGGACTCCCGACGGAAGGTTCATCGTCGGAGTCAGCTCAGTGACGAACAATACGTCGACCGTCAGCTACGTGTACGAAGTCGCTTCGGGCGTGCTGTTGCAGACCCGGATTGTCGTCGGCCAGTCGACCACGCTTTCGATGGCGCCCACCGGAGCGAGTTTCATGGCCGGGTTCACGCTCTACGATATGGCGTCGTTGAACGTGCTCGCGCAGCAGAACACGGCGAATGCACCGTTCCCGATCACAGGTACCTTCGCAACCGCGACCAACGTCGGTGGCAGCGTTTTCTCGGCGGATGGCAATACTCTCTACAGCGCGTTCAATTCCGTTCCAACCGCGAATCCCGCGCCTCCGCCGAACTCGTCCACCTTACTGATTTCGGATCCGCGGAACCTGGCGATCCGTCTGGGAATAAAGCTGCCGGAAAGTATCGTCGCCAAGATAGTGATCACCGCGGACGGGAGCGAGGCCTGGGGGCTTTCTGAATCCGGGCTGATCCACCTGCCGCTGGGCCGTCTCTCCGAGTATCCGATCCTGATGCCCGAAAGCACCACCGTTTTTCTAGCGCAGGATCCGTGCAGCCCGGGCCTGGCCGCTGGAAAACTCCGCATCTCGAATGCCGGTGGCGGCAAACTGACCTTTAACTTGCCGGCGCTACCGACTGCGCTCATCGCGCAGCAAGCCAGCGGGCTCGCGCCGTCTACCATTACTTTCACGATGGATCCGGGCCGCACCGGAGTCCTGCGTTTCGCTGGAACGAATCTCTACACCGGCAACAACGGCACTGCGCTGAACGTGAACCTGGTTTCGAGCGACGCAATCAATGTCCCGCCCACGATCCGCGTTTACATGAATTATCGGCAGAGCGATCAGCGCGGCGTAGTGTATCCCGTCCCGACCGTTCCGAACGCGACTCCCATCGGTGCTACCGGCGACGCGCAAGGTCTCGAAGACATCGTGCTGGACGAACCGCGCAATCGCGTGTACATTACCAACTCCGGTTACAACCGCATCGAAGTTTTCGATACCGTCAAGCAGCGTTTCCTCGATCCGATTCCCGTGGGTCAGCTCCCGCACCAGATGGCGATGGGCCTGGACGGCACGACCCTTTATGTCGCGAACGCGGGTGGTGAATCCATTGGAATCGTCGACCTGGATCAGGGTGCGCTGGTTGACCGCATCCAGTTCCCACCGATTCCGCGCGTTGGAAATGGGGCCTTGGCTGCGGGCAACACGGGTGTCAATTCGGTCGGCACCATGGCGATGGGCCTGAGCGGCCTGCAATTCGTAATGGTGCTGCCGACCAACAATACCGGTACCTTGTGGAAGGTGATCGGCAACCAGGCGATTCCGCGCGTCGGTACATCCATCACCGGAGTCGCTGCCAATGGGCAGCAGACCCCGCTGGTTGCGCCGTCGCAGAAGATGGTCGCATCGCCGGATGGAACCTCGATCATTCTGCTGGGCGGGAACGGCGTCGCGTATTCCTACGACGCGCTTTCGGACAGCTTCACGTCGTCGCGCACGCTCGCGACGGGGGGCATTACCGGGTATTACGGCGCGCTCGCTGTCGGTCCCGATTCGCTCTACGTGGCTGCGAACGCGCTCGCCACCAATCGGGCACTTGCGCCGATCAGCGTAGTCACGGCGCCGACGCGTAACATCGCCGCAGTCGCCCCGATAGACGACACAATCTATGCGCGCTTGACCACACCAGTACGCGCCAACCTGAATGCGCTCGTCACCACCGCGACTGACGATAATCGCCCGACGATCGAGCTCGTAAACAGCCACACCGGCTCTGTGACTAGCGGCGCCGTGATGCCCGAAGGTCCCGTGGTCACTGAGTTCGGCAATACGCGTCAGGCCGTCCCGCCGCGGACCATGGTGGTGGATTCGAACGGCACCGCCTACGTGCTCACACTTTCCGGTTTGAGCGTCGTGCCGTTGATCAAGTCCGGCGCTGTGCCGCGACCCCTGATCTCGACTGCCGCGCGCTCCATTGTGAATTCGGCGGATGGTTCGAACGTATTCAAGCCTGGATCGTTTATCACGATTAACGGCTCGAATCTCGCCACCGCCGCGACCGCAGATCAGATCCCCGCGCCAACCGTGCTCGGAGGCTCGTGCATTGTGATGAGCGACGTCGCGATCCCGTTGCTGCAGACGTCGAGCGGTCAGATGTCCGGCCAGATCCCCGCCGGGATTCGCTCTGGTGCGTTTGTGTTGCGCGTGCGGTCGCTGGCGACGGCACAGCAGAGCGATCCTGTAGTAATCACGATTCAGAAGCCTTAATGTCCCGCCTTGTGATGAGCCAAGAAGTTGCCGTGCGCTTAAAATAGGAACAGTGTCGGTACCGCCGATCCCAACCCCGCTCGACGACCTGGGCCGACGTCCCTTCTCCTTTTACCCGCCCATCGTCGGCATCGAGCACAACGAGTGGCTCTATCAGCGTGCCACCTGGAGCGAAGTCCAGGTCATCAACACAAAATCCAATAGCGAACTGTGGGTCCCGCGACGATTTCTGGGCGCCGTGTCGAGCATCGAAGAGCCGGTGATGATCGTTGGCCTCGCCAAGGAACTCGAATACAAAGCTGGCTCACTGATTCCCCACGAGCGCCGCGTGATTGAAATGCCGCGCGCCACAAACCCAGCCCCGCGCCTTGCCGGCGCACCCGCGGAGCCCGAACGGCCCGCGCCCGTGGTCGGAATTCGACTCGAGGGCGGCGCCGAATCCCGCGTTGGGCGACTCCTGTTGGGCGCGATCGCCGCTGGCGTGCTGGTCTGCGTCGCAGCGGTCATCGTCCTGCGCGACGGACAGATGGGCACCCGTGTCCGCTATTCCGGCGTGATGCAGACCAGCCTCCCGCTCAATGCGCGCGACGACTATTTTTCCATCGTCAACAAACTCGGGCCGCCCGCCGAGGATCACTGGCAGTCCGATAAAGGTGAGGTGCAGTACCGCCGCCTGTGGTATCCCCAGCAATCTTTCGCGCTGATCCTGATGGGTAGCGATCGCAATAATGCGCACTATCTCGGCGCGCTCGATCAGAACGGCCGCATCGTGCATTCCGTCGATCTGCCGGGCGGGCAGAATTCCGCCGCGATGCTGAAAAACCTCAAGAAGTTCTGAAGGGTTGTAGTGATCCAGCGACTCGGGATTCTCGCCGGCGCCTTTAATCCCCTCACGCGCGCGCACCTGGCATTGATTGAAGCGGCGATCGACACCGCCACCCCGCTGGTCGATCAAGTCGTCTGCGTCGTGCCGCGCGTCTATCCGCACAAGGAGTTTCATGGCGCCCAGCTCGAGCAGCGCCTCGAAATGCTGGACGCCGCGCGCGGCGCGTACGACGTCGAACTGACGGACGGCGGCCTGTTCATCGACATCGCGCGCGAGTTGCGAACGCGGCGTCCCCACGCCGAAGCTTGGTTCATCTGCGGACGCGACGCCGCCGAGCGCATCCTCGGTTGGGATTATGGCGAGCCCGGCGCGATTGATCGCATCCTCGATGAGATTGGCCTGCTCGTGGCCGCTCGTCAGGGCGAGTACAAACCGCCCGATCACCTGCGTGAACGCGTCCGCCCGTTAGCCGTCCCGCCCGGGTTCGACGACCACTCGTCTACCGAAGTTCGCCGCCGTATCTCGGCCGGCGAGCCCTGGGAGCACCTGGTGCCCGAATCGATCGAAAACCTCGTGCGGAAGATCTATGTTGGCTAACATATCCCTATGCGTCTTCTGCTGCTCCTCGCCGCCAACCTGACACTTGTCGCCACAGCTTTCGCGGCGACCCGCGAAACCGGCTTCCTCAACCGCACCGTCACCGTCGACGGCACCACGTACAAATACGTTGTCTACGTGCCCGGTAATTTTTCGCCCGAGAAGAAGTGGCCCATCGTACTGTTTCTCCACGGCGCGGGCGAGCGAGGAGAAGAAGGTTCGCTGCAGACCGACACGGGAATCGGGACAGCATTGCGCCGCTATCCCGAGCGCTATCCAGCCGTGGTTGTGATGCCGCAGTGTCGGCCGAACATGAATTGGAACTTGCCGACGATGCAGGCCCAGGCACTCGCGGCGTTAGAACAATCGTCGACGGAATTCAACGGCGATCCCGATCGCACCTACCTCACTGGTCTATCGCTGGGCGGATATGGAACCTGGGGACTCGCCCAGGCGAAGCCGGGAAAATTTGCGGCCATCGCGCCGATTTGTGGCGGCGTGGTGCCGCCTCCGGGAGCTCGCGGTGTGCTTCCGCAGAATACCGAAGAGGATCCCTACAACGCTGCAGCAAAACGTATTGGCAAGGTGCCGACATGGATTTTCCATGGTGAAGCCGACCCGACCGTGCCAGCCACTGAATCGCAAAAAATGCAGGTGGCCATGAAGGCGCTCGGCGGCGACGTGCACTACTCCGAGTATCACGGCGTCGGCCACAACTCCTGGGACAAAGCGTATGCCGATCCCGACTTTCCGCGCTGGATGTTCTCGCAGAAACTGAAATAACCCACACTACTGCGTCGACTTCGCCGCCGCCTGCTTCATCCAACGATCGAGCGTGCGATTCCACACCACTGCGCGCTTTCGCAGTTCTTCGATCGTCGCCGCCATCGGAATATATTGCGCCTTTCCGCTGGTCACCGGCGGACCCAGGTCGTGAAATCCTAGCTTGTGATACATCGCCGCCTGCTCCACATATCCCGAAATCGCCAGTGAATCATAGGTGTGGACGTGTTCGTAAAGCAGCGAAAAAAGCCCGCTCAGCACCAGCCGATTGCGATGTTCCGGCTCTATCGCCAGCAATCGTACCTCGACGATTCGCCCGTATTTTTCGAGAACGCTAACGTCGGCGAGCTTATCGGCGACCGAAAATGGAGGTTGATCGTGCGTGGTGAGCATGCCAACCACGCGATCGTCTTCCAGGGCGATCAGGTACAGATTCTTCAGGTGGAACTTATCGACCAGGCGGCCCTCTTCGGAGGTGCTGTGTTGCCGCAGCTCGCCGGCGAATACGTCATGGTTGAGCCGGAAAACCTGTTCCAGCTCGGCGTCCGTCTCAGCTTTCTTGAAGCGATACATCGCGTTGTCCGCGCTCCACGTCCACTTTAAGCAATACCACTAGCCCCGCGATGAAAAACACGATCAGCGAGAGAATCGCAAGACGGAAACTCTTGGTGTATTGTTGTGCCAGTCCGAACAGCAGCGGGCACAGCCAGCTGGTACCTTTATCGCTGATCTCATAAATGCTGAAATACTCCGCCTCTTTGCCCTTCGGAACCAGTTGCGCGTACAGCGACCGGCTCAATGCCTGGCTGCCGCCCATGATCAACCCGCCGATCCCCACCATAATGAAAAACTCGGCGGTCGTGCGCACGGCCAGGTAAATGTAAAGCAGGATCGCCGTCCATACGACCAGCGTCACCACCACTGCGCTTTTCGCGCTAGTTCTTGCGGCCAGCCAATTGAACCCGATCGCGCCAAAGAATCCAACGAACTGCACCATCAGAATCGCGAGCGCCAGTTGGGAGCTGGTGATCCCCAATTCGATATTCCCGAACACCGTGGCCTGCGTGAGCACCGTCTGAATCGCGTCGTTATACAACAGATACGCGATCAGGAATAGCGCAGTCTGCGGAAAACGACGCACTTCGCCAATGGTGTGCTTCAACTGCCGCAGCGCGGTTCCGATGGCGCTTTGCCCGGGCGGCAGCTCCCGCGCGGGTCCGCGATTCCGCAGGGCTAACAAAGTCGGAATCGTGAAGACGCCCCACCAGACGCCTGCCGACGCGAGGCAGATCCGCACTGCCATCCCCGTCGAGATCCCGATCGCTTCCGCTTTCATCAGCAACACCAGGTTGAGCGCCAGCAGCACTCCCCCGCCGACGTATCCGATGCCCCAGCCCTTCGATGACACGGCGTCGCGATCCTCGGGAGCCGCGATTTCCGGGAGAAACGAATTGTAGATCACCACTGACGCGCCGAATGCGACGTTCGCGATCAGGAACAGCGCGCCTCCCATAAGGTACGCCTGCCCTTTCAGAAAAAACATCGCGCACGACGCCAGCGCGCCGACGTACGCCGTTGCCCCTAAGACTTCTTTCTTGCGCCGTCCGTAATCCGCGATTGCTCCCACCACCGGCAGGAACAATACCTGCAAACCCACCGACAAACTGATCAGGTAGCTCCAGTAGCTTTTCGCGTACACCGGAATTCCGAGCGGATGGACCATCCCATTCGCGTCCGCGGCGTTGGTCGTGAGATCTGTCAGGTAGGGACCCAGAAGAACCGTAATGACGGTCGTGTAGAAGGCTGAATTAGCCCAGTCGTACCAATACCAGCCTCGCTGCTCGGCAGTCGATTTCATTTCTTGACGAGCTCCCCGGCTAGCTTCTGAATCGATACGTAATCCTTCTTGCCGTTCGCCAGAATGGGCAGCTTGTCGAGTAAAATCACGCGCCGCGGCACCGCGATCTCAGGCAGCCCCAGTTCACGCGCGGCGGACATCAACTGTTCGCGTTTCAGTTCGGGATCATCAGTGTAGAGCGCGATCAATTCGCCGCGAGCCTCATCCTTCCACGCTGTCGACGCGTGCGCCCGTTTCGGCGACGCCGCGGTCGCGATCTTTTCGACCACCTCCAGCGAGACCATCTCGCCCGCGACTTTCGCAAAACGTTTCAGCCGCGCCTGGATCACGATCGCCCCCCGCGCCGTAAAGCTCACCACGTCGCCGGTGTTGTACCAGCCCTCGCCAAGCTCTGATCGGGGCGGCACCACAGTACCATCCTCGCGTAGATAACCTAGCATCACGTTCGGGCCGCGCACGTGCAACTCCCCGCCATTCTCGATTCCCGGTACGGGCACCACCCGGCATTCCATGCATGGCATTGGCTCGCCCACCGACCCGATCTCATTCGCCTCCGGCGTATTTGCCGAAATGACCGGCGAGCATTCCGTAGCCCCGTAGCCTTCCAGAATTCGGATTCCGAAGCGCTCCCCGTAAACGCGGCGCACTTCTTCGCTCAGCTTTTCGGCGCCGCTCACCACGTAACGCAGCTTGTAGAAATCGTAGGGATGCGCGAATTTCGCGTAGTTTCCCAGGAACGTGCTGGTTGCGAAAAGCACCGTGCAATCCCGGTCGTAGATCAACTCCGGGATCACGCGATAGTGCAGCGGCGATGGATAGAAGAAAATTCGGCAGCCGGTTATCAGCGGTAGGATCGTGCCCACCCCCAGGCCGAACGAATGGAACAGTGGCAGCGCGGTGAGAAATTTATCGTTGCAGCCGATGTCGATGATCGCATGCATCTGGTAACAATTGCTCAAAATCGACCGGTGGCTCAGCGCCACGCCCTTCGGTTTCCCCTCGGAACCCGACGTGAACAAAATCACCGCTGTCTCATCGGGCGCAGCGTGGCGGATCGCCGAACTTGGAAACCGCAGCGCATAAAAAATCAGCCAAAGTTTGTCCAACAACTTGAAGTGCGGCCGCAGATCTTCCAGGTACCGCACCTTTGCCACATCAAACTGCTCCAGCGTCGCCGTCAGCTTCGCCTTCTCGACAAACGCACGCGACGTGAAAATTGTTCCCACTT
>DASYPO010000095.1:0-5216 GCA_036006545.1 Bryobacteraceae bacterium | reverse complement strand
CGCTCGAAGGGCGATTTCAAGATCGGCGCGGAGAATTATCTAAAGAAGCTGCTGTACGACGAGATGGTCGATATACCGCTCGACCGGCTGCTGGCGGTGGGCTATGAAAATCTGCACGCGAACCAGAAGGAGTTTCGCGAGGTAGCGGCGAAGATCGATCCTAAGAAAACGCCGCAGCAGATTCTGGAGGAGCTGGAGAAGGAACATCCGCCCGCGGACAAGCTACTGGATTCTTTCCGCGACGTGACCACGAAGCTGCGCGCATTCATTCTGGCGCGAAAGATCATCACCATTCCGTCGCCGGTGCCGCCGATTCTGGAGGAGACGCCGCCGTTCATGCGCGCGCTGACCACTGCGTCGATGGATACGCCGGGTCCGTACGAAGCGGTCGCGAAAGAAGCGTATTTTAATGTGACGCTGCCGGAGAAAGACTGGAAACCGGAGCGCGTGGAGGATTACATGCGCGGTTTTCATCGCGGCGTAATTCTCAGCACGGCGATTCACGAGGCGTATCCGGGCCACTACACGCAGTTCTTATGGATGCAGCGAGTGCCGTCGCGCGTGCGAAAGTTGTTGGGGTCGAATTCGAATGCCGAGGGGTGGGCGCATTATTCCGAACAGATGGTGCTCGACGAGGGGTACGCGCAGGGCGATCTGAAAGCGCGGCTGGGCCAATTGCAGGACGCGCTGTTGCGCAACGCGCGGTATGTGGTGGGGATCGAGATGCACACCGGCAAGCGGACGTTCGAGCAGGGCGTCGAGTTTTTCGTCAAGGAAGGATTTCAGACCAAGGAAGTCGCGGAGAAAGAAACGAAGCGCGGTACTTCCGATCCGACGTATTTGGTATACACGCTGGGCAAGCTGCAAATCCTGAAGTTGCGTGACGATTACAAAAAGATGCGCGGCGCGCAGTTCAGTTTGCAGGAGTTTCACGACAAGTTCATGCAGCAGGGCTTTCCGCCGATCAAGATCGTGCGTCGCGCGATGTTGGGCAACGATTCGCCTACGTTATAGTGTGAAGCTCATATGCCCTTTGAAAATCAGTTGAATCCGCGCGTCGTAAAAAAACACGCCGACGGTGTCACGGTGCAGGTGAAGATCGAGGAACCGTTTCTGAATTCGCAGGGTGTGTTGCACGGAGGCATCACGGCGTCGATTGCCGATGAAGCTGCGTGGCACGCGCTCGAAAATCATCACGGGTATGGCAAGCGCAAGTCGACCACGACGGAGCTGAAGGTGAACTATCTGCGGCCGATCGTCGGCAAGAAAGTGCTGGCGCGGGCGCACCTGGTGCGGGCGGGGAAGACGCTGCAGGTTTCGCGCGTGGATATTTTCGACGAGAAGAAGAACCTGGCGGCGGTGGCGATCGTCACTTATATTTTGTTGTAGCTTTCAGGGCGAGCTGGTGTGCGTGCGTTAAGCAAGCGCTTCCGCGAGCGCCGCATCGAAAGCTGCCGCGTCCGTATAAATTCGCATGATGCCCTGCAGGGCAGCGAAGCGCAGTACAAAGCCCGCCGTCACTTCCACGAAGCGCGAGCCCGTCAGCATGTTGACCTCGCGCAGGTGAGCTTTGTTCGCCTGCAGCCATCCGGCCCATTCGCCGCTGACTTCGATCGAAGCGCCACGCACGTCGCGCGCATCGATGAACAGACGTATAGGCTCGTTATCGACCAGGCTCTTCGCCAACTCGGTCATCGGGCGGTCCCCAAACTCCCCGATGTCGGTTCCCGATATTTTCAGCACCACAACTCGGGATGGGAAAGCCTGGATCGAGAGAGTGCAATGGATACCGTCGAAAAGTTGTTCGTGGGCCATTGTGCAAAAGGTCCAGAAAAACGCGGCTACATGGTCAGGACGATGCGGCCTAGCACCGCGCCACGCTTCAGTTCCTCGAACACTTGTCCGACTTGATCGAGCGGGCGCGTTTCGATTTTGCAGCGGATGGGATGTTGGTCAACCAGTTCGAACAGCTCGCGCAGGTCGTCGCGCGTGCCGACCGCGGATGCGACGATGCGGGTTTCGCCCGACACCAGCGAAACCGCGGACACCTTGAACGGTTCGTTCGCCATGCCGACCACGGCCATGGTTCCACCGCGGCGGAGGCACCGTAGCGCCGTTTCGTAGGCAACGGGGCTGGCTGAGGTCACTAGGGCGATGTGCACGCCGCCGATCGCGCGCATCCTTTTATGCACGGCTTCGGTGGACGCGTTTACGGTCCACTCGGCGCCCAGCGATTTGCCGAGCTCGAGCTTGTCGTCGGTCATGTCGATGGCGGCGACGGAGGCGCCTTTCGCGCGTGCGATTTGAATCGCGAGGTGGCCGAGTCCGCCGACGCCGAACACGGCGACGCGCTGGCCCGCAGCCAGGCCCGCCTGCTTCAGAGCGCGGTACACAGTGACGCCCGCGCACAGCAGCGGCGCTGCTTCCGCCGCACTGAGCGACGAAGGGAGCTTGGTCGCGTGCGTTGCCGGCGCGATCATGTATTCGGCGAATCCGCCGTCGACTCCGCAACCGGTGATTTTCTGTTTGACGCAGAGAATTTCGCGATTCTCTTTGCAGAACTCGCACTCGCCGCAGGACCAGTAGATCCACGGAACGCCGACGCGGTCGCCGACCGCGCGAGTGGTCACGCCTTCACCCAGCGCGGCGATGGTGCCCGCGACTTCGTGGCCCAGAATCACCGGCGTCTTGGTGATGGGACGCAGCAGGTCCCAATCGCCATCGGCGAGATGCAGATCGGAATGACACACGCCGCAGGCTTCGACTTTGATGAGCACCTCGCCGGGGCCGGGCGTAGGCGTTGGCACATCCTTCATCACGAGAGGCGTGCCGATGGCTTCGAGAACGGCGGCTCTCATGCGATGGTTACTCCGCCGTCAATCACGATGGTTTGTCCGGTCATCCACGAGCCGGCGCGCGACGCGAGAAATACGGCTGCGCCCGCGATGTCGTCCGGCTCGCCGATACGCCGCAAGGGCGTGCGCTTTTCAGTAGCTTCGAGCGTCTTCGGATTTTCCCAGAGCGCTCTTGCGAAATCGGTACGCACTAGACCGGGCGCGATGCAGTTCACGCGAATGTTGTGCGGCCCGAATTCGATCGCCAGATTGCGCGCGAGCTGAAAGTCGGCGGCTTTCGAAATCGCATAGATGCCGAGGACGTCGGTGCCTTTCAGACCTCCAATGCTGGAGACGATGATGATGGAGCCGTCGCGGCGCGCGGCCATTTCCGGCTGCACCAGGTTAGCGAGCCACAGGCTGCTGCGCACGTTGGTCTGCATCACTTTGTCGAACGCCTCGTCGGTGAGGCCGGTGAGCGGGCCGTAGTACGGATTCACGGCGGCGTTGCAGATGAGCGTGTCGATCTTGCCGCAAAGCTCGCGAGTTTTCGCGACCAGCGCCTCGCAATCCGATTTCTTTCCGACGTGGCAGGCGATCGCGACGGCGTCGCCGCCGACACCCTTTGAAGCGGCCTTGATTTCCGCAGCGACCTCATCGCAGGCGTCCTGCTTGCGGCTCGAGATCACCACCTTCGCTCCGGCCCGCGCCATGGCGAAGGCGATGGCCTTGCCGATTCCTTTGGTAGAACCCGTAATGATTGCTGTCTTGCCTTTTAGGTCGAACACTCGTTTGTCTCCATATGATTTTCCCAGCGAGCGGGGTTTAATTTTTCTCTAGCCAGCGGGCGATCTTTTCGGCGACTTCTTCGCCCGCATCCTCTTGTATGAAATGTCCCGCGCCCGCGATCGAAAGCGGCGGCGCGACGTTCTTGAACAGCTTCCGCAAAAACGGTTCGGCCGGCGCAGTTATCGCATCCTCGGCACCCCAGGGCAACAACACCGGCAAATCGAGAGTAGCAAGCTTCGCGATCGCGAGTTTGTTTTCATAGACGCCCGGATAATCCGGCCGGATCGGCACGAGGCGCGGAAACACCAGCGCGGCGGTCTGATATTCCTTAGACGGATACGGCGCCTGATAGGCCGCCGCTTCCGCGTCCGTGAGCTTGCGAGTCTTGAGGGTGTTGCGCATCAGCGCGGGGATGTCCAGAAATTCAACGCGCTGCGAAAAACGCCGCCACTTGAGAAACGCATCGCCGCGCACGCGACCGTCGCTGATGCCCGTGTTCATCGCGACCAGGCGCGCGAAGCGTTCGGGGATCTGGCCGAGAATTCGCAGACCGAGGACGCCGCCCCAATCCTGGCAGACCATCGTGATTTTCTGGAGGTCGAGTGCGGTGATGAATCCGCGCAGCCAGCGCACGTGCGATTTGTAGGTGTACGCATTCGCGGCGACGGGCTTGTCGGATCGGCCGAAGCCTATCAGGTCGGGCACGATCACGCGGCCGAGTTTCGCGAGCGTGGGAATCATGTGGCGATACAGATAGCCCCAGGTGGGTTCGCCATGCAGCAGCAGGATCGGATCGCCGGCGCCGGATTCAACGTAGGCCATGCGGAGACCTTCAATTTCTGCATATCGGGGTTCGTAATCGAAGTTCGATAGATTTGCGAAGCGGTCGTCGGGCGTGCGCAATACCGATCCCGCCGGCCATCCTTGTTTGATACCCGCGAATTGGGCGACTTTCGAAATGTCTGCTGGGTTCAGCCCGCCGATGCGCGCGAGCCAGTCGCAGAAGGCGAAGAGGTCGGCATCGATTTCGTGCTCGGGCGGACGCGGCTCGTAACGATCCCAGTGGCCCAGCACCATGGCCATCGATGGACGGCCGCGTCCGAGGTCGGCGAGTTCGAGTGCGTAAAGATGCTCGTGCGAACTGCGCCAGTAGACCCGACCGGCGCGGGTGCCCGCTGCGCGCTCGACCGCCTCGGCGAACTCGGGACGGCAATCGAGCTCTTGCTCCCAGAGCAGGGGATCGGGGCGAAGGCGGGATAGCTCGTCGGGGTCGGGTTTGATGAAATTCATTCGACTTGGCGTGAGCCGGGGGCCGCGCGCGGGCGAGGGCGCCCGCCCTCCACGGAATCTAGGAACTTCACGATTGTGGCGGCGAGGTCGGGCCCGCGATCGTCCTGCAAAAAGTGACGCGCGCGGTCGAAGGTGATGGGACCTTCGGCGTGCGGCAGCAGCTCCTTCAATCGTTCGCCGAACTCGATTGGGAAAACTTCGTCGGCGGGCGCCCATAGAAGTAATGTTGGAATCGACGCCAGCTCCGGCAAGCGCGACTCAATCATTTTCATGTCCTGCCAGCCGCGATCGCCTTCGCGCATG
>DASYPO010000094.1:0-2768 GCA_036006545.1 Bryobacteraceae bacterium | reverse complement strand
CGGAACTCGATCACAGCGCTGTCCTAGTGGAGGACGGCGCATTTTGAGGAGTCCATTGTACATTGCGGTGACGGCTCGTTTCCGGAAAGAAAGACGGCGAAGTTCACCATCGATACGCTGGTCGAAATGCTCAGTAAGCCTGTGCTGAAGGGAATCAAACGGCGACGAAATCCGTCGCTGAAAGCGATAGGATATCTGCATGTTCTTCGCGTGCCGATGGTTAATCGCGATTTCGTGCACGATCGTGAGTGCACAGCAAAAGGCGCCGCCTTCCGAAGTCGCCGGCATCCCGGTGAACTACGACGAGGCGAAGGTCGGGACTTATACGCTGCCCGATCCCTTGGTGTTTGCGGACGGCAAACCGGTGCGCGACGCGAAAACCTGGACGGAAAAACGGCGGCCCGAGATTGTGCGGCTGTTCGAGGAGAATCAGTATGGGCGCAGTCCCGCGCGTCCCGCCGGAATGACCTTCGATGTTTTCGATAAAGGTACGCCGGCGTTCGAGGGCAAGGCAGTCAGGCGGCAAGTGACCATTCATTTTTCGGCTGACAGAAAAGTGGATCTGCTGCTGTATCTTCCCGCACAATCGCGGAAACCGGTTCCCTTTCTGCTGAACCTCAGCTTTTCGGCTAATTCGAATACGGTTGATGATCCGGGGGTCAAAGTCGGCGAAGTGTGGGGGCCGGACAAGAAACGGATTCCCGCAAATCAGGGAAGGCGATTCGGCAGGATTGACGTGGTTCGTTTGCTCGATGCGGGCTTTGGCTTTGGAACGATGTACTACGGCGATATCGAGCCGGATTTCCTGGGCGGGGTCCCGCATGGCATTCGCGCGCAGTTTCTGAAGCCGGGCCAAACCGAGCCTGCGCCTGACGAATGGGGCGCGATCGCGGCGTGGGGCTGGGGGCTGAGCCGGGCGCTGGATTATTTAGAGACCGACCGAGGCGTGGACGCGAAGCGGGTTGCGATTCTGGGCGTGTCGCGGCTGGGGAAAACGGTGATGTGGGCGGGGGCGCGCGACACTCGATTCGCGCTGGTGATCGCGAGTTGTTCGGGCGAAGGCGGCGCGGCGCTCAGCCGTCGAAATTATGGAGAAACGATCGCGCACTTGACCGCTCCGTCGCGCTACCCGTATCAATTCTGCGCGAACTACGGAAAGTTCGCGGAACATCCGGAGCGGATGCCGGTGGATGCGAATATGCTGGTCGCGTTGATGGCGCCGCGACCGGTGCTGCTGCAAACCGGAGATACGGATCGCTGGTCGGATCCGAAGGGCGAGTTTTTAGCCGCGGTCGCCGCGGGGCCGGTATTTCGACTGCTCGGGAAACAGGGATTGGATATCGACGAGATGCCGCCGGCGGGGACCGGAGTCTTTCGCACCATCGGTTATATCGAACACGTCGGAGGGCACGGTACGATTCCTTCGGATTGGGATCACTATCTGAAGTTTCTGCAGATGCATCTTCAGCCGTAGAGCGGTCGCTCAGCGACCGGTCATTTGCTCCAGCTTTTCGGGATAGCGAGCCCCCTGGACTGTGATCTTGGAGGCGGTAGTATCGATATCGCGCAGATCTTCGGGCGTAAGTTCGAGCGAGACTGCTCCGATGTTTTCAACCAGGCGATGCAGCTTGGTGGTGCCGGGGATCGGTACAATCCAGGGCTTCTTGGCCAAGAGCCAAGCCAGCGCGATCTGAGCTGGGGTCGCCTGTTTTCGTTGGGCGATACGGGCGAGTAAATCGATCAGGGCCTGATTGGCCTTGAGCGCCTCGGGCGTGAAGCGCGGCAGCGTGCTGCGGAAATCGGAGCTGTCGAACTGAGCGTGCTCGTCGATTTTTCCGGTGAGAAAGCCCTTGCCCAACGGACTGTAGGGAACCAAGCCGATCCCGAGTTCCTCGAGGGTCGGAATCACTTCCTTCTCTGGCGTTCTGGTCCATAGAGAATATTCGCTCTGGAGCGCGGTGATCGGCTGGACGGCGTGCGCGCGGCGGATGGTTTGCACACCTGCTTCGGAGAGGCCGAAGTGCTTGACCTTGCCCGCCTGAATCAGGTCCTTCACGGCACCGGCGACGCATCGTTAGGGTGGTCCCTAGATTAGAGGCGAAGCGATGAAGAAGTGTATCGGGAGTTATCCGGATTTACTTCTTGCGAAGTTTCTGCGCGACCTTTTCGACTTCTCCCCAGACGCGCAGCAGATTTCCGCTCCACATTTTTGCGATCTGGGCTTCGGTGTAGCCGCGGCGAGTGAGCTCCAGCGTGACGTTGAATGCTTCGGCCGCGCTATTCCAGCCGTCGATCCCGCCGCCACCATCGAAGTCCGACGAGATTCCGACGTGATCGATTCCAATGAGTTTTACTGCGTAATCGATGTGATTCACGAAGTCTTTCACGTTAGCGCGGGCCGCGGGCGGGAACTTTGCGTCGATCTCAGCCAGCCGTTTGTCGTAATCGGCGCGGCGTTCGGTTGAAAGAGCGTCGAGACCAAAATTCCCTCGCCCGCGTCCGCCACCGCGCGCCCCCTGCGGGGTCGTGCCGGGAGTTTCAACGGGACATGCGCGCGGCGCATCGGAAGCGGCGCCCGCACCTCGTCCACGACCGCCTCCGCCACCCGCACCTCCACCAGCACCTCGTCCGCCGCCCGGCGCAGCAAGTCCGAATTCCTCACGCAATTTAGCGAGGGCGTCGATGCGTTCCTTCGAATCCGTTTTGACGTAGGATGCGAAGCCCACGATCTGAATCACGCCCCCGTTTTTCTTGAGAGCGAGCAACTG
>DASYPO010000093.1:0-5833 GCA_036006545.1 Bryobacteraceae bacterium | reverse complement strand
GTGCCCGGCGAGCGAAGCCGCTTCGGAAGAGATGCCTTCCATGAGACAACCGTCGCCGCACAGCGCGTAGATGCGGTAATTGAAAATCTCGAAGCCCGGCTTGTTATAGCGCTCGGCCAGGAACTTTTCGCCGATCGCCATGCCGACGCTGGTCGCGACTCCGCCGCCCAGCGGACCGGTAGTGGTCTCAACTCCGGTGGTCCAGCGATACTCCGGATGACCGGCGCAGCGGCTGCCCATCTGCCGGAAGCTTTTCAGGTCGTCGATCGTGACCGAAGGCTTGCCGGTTTGCTCATAGCCGGAATCGACCGCTATCGTTTGGGTGAGATGCAGCGTCGAATACAACAGCGTTGAGGCGTGACCGCAGGACAGCACGAAGCGGTCGCGGTTAGGCCAGATCGGATCCTGTGGATCGAAGTTCAATACGCGGTTCCACAACGCGAACACCGCGGGCGCCATGCCCATCGGGGTGCCGGGGTGACCGGAGTTTGCCTTCTGTACGGCGTCGATACAGAGTGTGCGGATCGTGTTGACACTCAACAGATCCATGTCTACTGCCTTTTGTGCAGTTGCGTCCATGTGCCCTCCATCAAACCAAGTGCGCTTAGCGCACAGAAATCCATCCTATAGATTGATACCACTTTGTCCGGCGAAAAAGTAAACCGCTGGGGAACCTGGCCGCCCGGCGCGCAGGATCCGTCGCGTCCTCTCATTGCCATGTGCGGGAACCATTCTAACCGTTTCTTAACGACCTCCAAATACCTGAAACAAAATGGTGTAGTTCTGTTTTTTAGCCACTTTAGCCGTTGCCGCTGGGCGCAGGGAGTCGAGGATACTCAAAGGCCGCGCTGCGGTCAAGTGTCGCAGGGCTTGCCGGCCGGGGGACATCGGCACATTTGCTAACACTCACGAAAATTGGGACGATAAGTTAGTTGCTATGCACGATTCCCTGCCGGATCCCGACGCAGTGTTGGCACAGTTCAATCGCTTGATTCAAGAACTGCTGCGCGGGAACATGCACCGCAATACTTTCCGGCCGTGGGAAGTGGAATTGCTTCTGGACATCGAAACCTGCCAGCTCCGCGAATCTACCAAGCGCGAAACTTTGAGGCGTTACCAGAAGGCGGTGCAGCGCCACATGGAAAAAGGCGCGCGGCTGCCGCTCAAACTTTCGGCGTACCTGGAATCGGTGAAGGCCAAGCGCGGCGCGGGGTCCAGTGCAACGCCGGTAGAAACCGCGCGCTAAACGGGACGCGCTAGGATTAAGGAAGAGGTCATCTAAACATGGGCTGTGGAAGCGGAATGACTGCGCCTCGCGAAGACTCAGGCAATCGGACCGGCCGGAAAGTTTTCTGCGTGAAGTTTCAGCGCGAGATGCCGGGCCTCGACGAAGCGCCTTTCGATACGCATCCGCTGGGCCAGCGCATTTTTGAAAACGTGTCACTGGATGCGTGGAAGCTGTGGCTGGAACAGATGAAGATGATCATGAACGAATATCGCCTCAACCTGGGGACCACCGAAGCGCAGGAATTTCTGCTGAAGCAGATGGAAGAGTACTTCTTCGGCGAAGGTTCGTCGTTTCCTCCGGGGTATCAGCCGCCGCGGGCGAAGAATTAAGAGGCGGGCGACCCCGCTTGCGGGTTCAGAAAACATTGGCAGGTGACAAGGTCACCTGCCCCACAGGTGAACTGACAGGAACGAGATCGCCCAGGCGACTCCGAACCAAAACCACGTCCGGACCGACGAGACGAGATCACCTTCGGTTCAGCAAAACGGGGGACCGTCGGCTAAAGCCAACGCTGCGGGCTGAAGCCCGCGCCACGACAGCAGGTGACCCCGTTTGCGGGTTCCGAAAAGGATCGCCTGCCCCATACGTGAACCGACATGTGACAAGATCACCTGCCCCACAGGTGAACCGACAGGCGACAAGATCGCCTGCGTTACTCGATCCACACGGTAACGGCATTCGACACCGTGTTTCCTTGATACAAGAACAGCGGCATCTGCCCGGCAACCGACGGCTGGTCGGGCACGCGCAGATTCACTTGCCAGACTCCCGGAAACAGCGGCGATAGTCCACTGAAGATTATCTCCGCCGGCTCGACCCCCAACACACCGTGAGTTTCGATCGTCGAATGCGACAAGACCGAGCCGCCCGCCGCACCATCCTCTGCCGCAGGATCGGTGGGTCCTTGACCGGTCGCGAAAATCTGGATCACGTCGCCGCGTCGCGCGCGCAGCGTCTCGCCGTTGACGCGGAAATCCTGATTCAAGACCGCGCCCGGCCGCGAGATGTCAGCCGCGCCGATGATAAAAATGCCCGGGGCCGCGTTCGCGACATTCATGTTGTCGCGGGCGAGTTCCGCTCCGTTGTGCAACACACGAATCTCGGCAGGACCGGGAGGCGTCGCGCGTGGAACCTGGAAATTTATCTGGCTCGCGCGCACGGCAAGCAGCGGAGCACGAATCCCGTTCACCAGCACTTCTACGCCGCCCAGCGATTTCGAATAGGGAACCGCGGAAGCGTCGGCTGACGCGACGCCCGAAAAATCGCCGAATGCAGAAGCCAGCGCGCCGGGCGAGACTGTCGCCTCAAAGCTCGCGGCATTCAATACCGCGATTTTCACGGGCGCGATGCGCTCAATCGGCGACGTGACCACCGACGCGATAACGGGATCGAAGCGCGCGAAGTAATCCGCTGATCGAACGGGCGCGGGCACGTCGGGCAACAGCGAATCGGTAGCGAGCGGATAAGTGAATCTCCGGGTCGAATAATTCACGCTCACTTGGAAGTTGGGCAGCGTAAGCGTGCTGATGTTGCCGAAGTGATTGGGACTGCCGCCTGTGGGTGCTCCATACAGCGTTGCAAATCCCAGATCGCGTAGCGCCTCGGCGGCCATCAGACCGGAGGAGATGGTTCCCTCATCGATGAAAACATCGAGGCGGGTGCTGCTTCGAAATCTCGAGGCGCGCTGATTGAGGCCGGTCAGCAGCGGGTTGATCACGCTCGAATCGCCGCCGGTATTGCCGCGGATGTCCGCGATGAACAGGTTCACTGGATTCGAGTCCAGCGCTGCCAGCACCTGCTGTGTGAATTGCGCGAAAGACTGGCCGGTCATATCGCGGCACACGTTGTATTTGAGATACAACAGGCCGGTGGTGGGAAAATAACTGAACCAATAGAACTGGCTTTGGTTCCGGCGGTGCAGCGGCGTGAACCCCGTCGACGGATCGGGCGCGGCGAGAGTTAACGTGGGCGTGTAACTGGACGGCAGGTCGAGCTCGAATCGCGCGCCGGTCAGATCTCCGAACACGAAACGCGCAACCGATCCATCCGGGATCACCTGCAGTGCTTTCAGCAGGTCAGCATTGACCAGGTAGCTTGGAGTCAGATAGCGCAGCCACGCGTCGTTTTCGTGACCGATGACGGCGGACACCGCTTGGTAGGCTTGCTCGGTGGTCATGCCGCCGATGCTGACCACGCGCGCGCCCAAGGCTTTCGCAAACTCCGCGCTAGCGGCGGTTACGAACAACCCGTCCTGAAACCAGGTCAGCCGGAGCGGAACGCGTCGCGTGGGAACCGCGGCCTGCGGCAGGTTGATGTTGGTGTGGGCATCGCGCGCCAAGGCGACCATGCGCGCCATTCCGGTCACGACTTCGTAGTCGGTCAGAGTGGGAATGGCCGCATCCAGCGCGGACACGGCAGCATTGAATTCCGCGCGCGAAACATTTGCAAAAAAGTTGATGTGCCGCGCAGGGAGTTGCACCGCGAGCGTATTCAGATCCTGCCGCCAGAGAGTGTCACGCGCCGTATCGGCAGCGAGGAGAACTGGAAAAACGAGTATAGAGGTACAGCAACGAAGAGCGACGCGTCGCGCATTCATCCGAGGCGATAGACGTGTGGGAATAGCGATCGGTTCACGTTAATTCGTCGTCGGCAGGCGGGCCCAGGCCGGCTTTGTGAAACTTGACCCGGCAGCTCCGGCAGCGAAATGGGAAGCGCCCCAGCGCGCGCAGAAAGGAGTCCACGAAGCCGTCCACGCGTGATGGTCGGATATCGTGCGAACCGCACTTGGGGCACTTAAGACCGGTGGGATCGTTGAATTGCCGCTGTTCCATCTCGGGCCCCGACAAGCCAAAGATATCATGCGGACTGGATAATTTCCTCATTACAGGCTATAAACATAGATTGGGTCCGTTTCTCCAATCTTTCTTCGACCATGCTGGCCGCCGTATCGGGGCGGTGCTGGCGGTCGCGCTGGTAACGGTCTGCGCCGTAGCGTTTTTCTTCGGCCCGCAAGGTTTCCATGCATTGCTGGAGAAGCGACGCGAGATCCGCGAACTGCACGAACGCAATACTTCGCTGACACGCGAAATCGAGCAGCGCAAGGGGCGGATTCAACGCCTGGAAGAAAGCCGCAGCGAACAGGAAATGGAAATTCGCAAGCAGTTGAAGCTGGTCCGGCCCGGCGAAACCACTTTCATTCTTCCGGACCCGCCGAAGGAAGCAGCGCCCCCGCAGCCTCCCGCAAAGCACTGAGCAGCGCGTCCGCGCCGGCTTCCTCCTTGGATTCGACCGCCAGTCTAAGCACCGGCTCGGTATTGGAAGCGCGCACGTGGATCCAGCTATCCGGCAGGATGAGCTTCAGGCCGTCGCGCGAATCGAGTTTGGCCTGTGGCCAGAGCGCCTTCACCCGGCGAATCAGCGGGGCGACCTGGCCCTGTGGAAACGCCATCGAAGTGGACCGTCGATAGTAACGCGGCAACTCGGCGATCACCTGCGAAACCGGTTGGGACCCTGACGCCAGCCGATCGAGCCACAGCGCCATGCCAGCGAAAGCGTCGCGGCAGTGTTGCACGGCGGGAAATATCACGCCGCCGTTGCCACCCTCCCCGCCGACCACAGCCTTGGTCGCGAGCATCGTCTCGACAACGTTGGCTTCACCGACCGCGGAACGATGCACCGAGACGCCGTGCCGTTTTGCGATCTCATCGATCGCCGCCGTGGTGGTCAGATTCACTACGACGGGACCAGGAGCCCGCGCCAGCACTGCGTCGACCGCTACCGCGAGTACATCGTCGTTATCCAGTACGCGGCCGGTTTCATCCGCGACAGCGAGACGATCGCCGTCGGGATCGAGACCGAAGCCGATGTCGCAGTTGTGCGCGCGAACGAGATTCGAAAGATCGCCCAGTGTATCCGGCCGCGGTTCCGCGATGCGCGGGAATGGCTGCGTCGGATCGATCGAGATGGCGTGCAGCTCGCAACCCAGTACGTCGTGAAGGAATTGGGGCGCGAGCACGGCGCAAGCTCCATTCACGGCATCCAGCGCCACTCGAAACTTGCGTTTTCGGATACGCTCCAGGTTCACCTGTCGAACGACACGCGACAGGTGCATACGCGCGGGCGCTTCGTGTTCGTGCCGCACCGGCCGCATCTCCGCGTTCACGGCTTCGTGAAACACGCCCTGGTTGTAGATGTCCAACAATTCGCCGCGCTCGTAGTGATTGAAGAACAGCCCCACCGAGTTGAACATCTTGAGCGCGTTGTATTCGGGAGGATTGTGCGACGCGGTGATGGCCAAGCCGCCGCGCGCGCCGATCGCGCCGGTGAAGAGCTGAATCGTCGGCGTGGGCAGAATATCGACGTCGATCACTTCGCACCCGGCGGCGACCAGGCCGCAATGCACCGCGTGCTGGAGCATGGGACCGCTGGAGCGAGTATCGCGGCCGACCACGACGCGGCCCGAGCCGACGTAAGTTCCGAAGGCCTGCGCGAAGGCGCGCGCGATTTGCGGGGTGAGGAACGGACCAACGACGCCGCGAATGCCGG
>DASYPO010000092.1:0-17612 GCA_036006545.1 Bryobacteraceae bacterium | reverse complement strand
CGTAGCCGGTCGATCCGCGATAGTTCACCATCAACGTCGCCCAGCCACGCGACGCGTACACCTGGTTTCGGAAGTTGAACGCCGGTCCCTGCTGACCGTGCGGGCCGCCGTGGATGTTGACGATCAGCGGATACTTGCGATCCGGACTGAAGTTTGCTGGATAGGTGAGGAACGCTTCGACGGTCCACTTGTTGTCGTTACTGATGAACGTGAACGCCTCCACTGGCTCGACCTTTTTACCCGCGAATGCGTCGCGATTCAGGTCGGTCAGCTTCCGCGCCGGGCCGTCGCCGGTCTTGAGGTAGAGCTGCGCGAGATCGCCCGGTGCCGAAAACGCATACGCGATCATGTTTCCGCGTACCGACCAGGATCCGACTTGTCCGGGCTCGCTGATCACCGGCACCGCAGTTCCGCCATCCGCCGCGATGCGATACAGCCGAATGTTGCCGCGCTCCTGCACCTGGAAATACACCCAGCGACCATCTGTCGACCATGCGGGTTCGCCCTGGCGATTATCGACCTTCGCCAATTCGCGACGATTTTTCCCATCGGCGTCGATCAGCCACACGTGGGTATCTTCCATGGTGGTTTCGAGGTCGGTCAGCCCGCGTTTGGTCGATTCGTAAGCGATGGTCTTGCCGTCAGGCGACCAGTGCGGGCGATATTCAGCATTCTCGGTCGCAGTCAGCCTGCGCATCTCACCGCTCACGGGATTCAGCGTCAGCAGATCGTAGTTGAAGAACTGATCCTCGTTCGGCTCACGATTCGAAATGAACGCGATTTCTTTCCCATCCGGCGACCATTCGATGGAATGCTCGTAGTGCGTTCCGTCGGTGAGCTGCTTGGACGCACCCGTCGCCAGGTCGACCACGAAAATGTGGAGCCGCTTGTTGTCGTTGAAACGCGTGTCACCTTCGCCCGCGTCGGGCTTGTAGAGATAGCGCGTGATGACGATCGGGTCGCCGGTTGCGTCGGCGGTTTCAGGACCGGGACGCGCTGTGATGTATGCGATCTGCTTTCCATCTGGCGACCATGCCACGGTTCTCCCGGTAGTCGGTAGCGGCGCGTTAGTGCCGGACATCTCGGCAAGATGCCGCTTCTCGGTCCCGTCGGGCCGCGCGATCGACAAACCCGTCTTGTCGCCCACCTTGCCCGAATAAGCGATCCACTTTCCGTCGGGCGACCACTCCGGATTCCCGGAACCCTCGTCCGACGCGCTTAGCGAGATGCTCTTCCCGTCGGCCAGCGTCATGACAAAGAGCTGCCCGATGGATTTGCGGGGACCGTCGTTACGAGAAACCGTGTAGGCGACGCGCGACCCGTCGGGAGACAACTTTACGGTCCCCACGGAGCGCAGCTTGAGAAGATCCGAGGATTGAAACCCCCCAGCGGACAAGAGGGAGACACATAGGGTGAGAACGAAGACGATGCGGTGCATGCGGACAAACGTATCGGTACGGCGTGCGTCCCGTCAAGCTGTGCGTGCCTAGTGAATCAGCGAGCTAAATGCGGTCTCTTCGATATACACGGTGCTGGGCGCTGTGCTGGGCTCCCTGCGCGAGCGCTTCTCCTTGTACATGCGACGGTCGGCCTCGGCTAACAGTTGTTCGGCATCATTGCCATCCGCAGGGAAATGCGCCACGCCGATGCTGGCCGTGAGCGAATCATCGCCGAACATTTGCCGGCACACGTGATGCACCACATCGCGGAACTGCGCGAGCTTAGACTCAGTGTCGGCGGGGCCAGCACCTGCCAGCAGCACGACAAACTCGTCGCCGCCCATGCGCGCAACATAATCATATTCGCGGCAGGCGGCTTTGAGTCCATCCGCCACCTCGCGGAGCGCGCGATTTCCTTCCAGGTGGCCGAAGCGATCGTTGACCGACTTGAAGCCGTCCAGGTCCAGCACCACTACGCCCAACGGCGCGTCGTTGCGCCGGCTGCGCGACAATTCCGAGTCAAGCTGCAGGAACAGCGAACGAGCGTTCGGCAACATGGTCAGATAATCCGTGGTCGCCGATGATTCGGCTTGACGGAAGCGCATGGCGTTCTCGATCGACAGCGCGATTTTGGAGCTGATGGCCAACAGGATTCGCACGTGGTCCTTGGTGAATGCATCGCGATCGCCTTGATACAGCGTCAGCACTCCCAGCACGCCGTTCATACCTTCCAGCGGAACTGCAACCGCCGAGCGCAGCATGGAGGTCTTGGTTGCATCGTTCAAATAACCCGATTCGACCGACGGGTTTCCGTTGAGAATCGGCTTCTGGTTGGCGGCTACCCAGCCGGAGAGGCCATGGCCTATGGGAATTTCGAGCGCAGAAAACAGCCGGAAGTCGTCGCCCGTCACGTATTCCGGAACCAGGGTGTCGCCCCTTCGCATCCAGATCGCCAGCGCGGAATGCGGAATGATCCGGCGTAGCCGCACGGCCAAAAGTGAGAGTGTTTCGTCCAGGCTGAGCGAGTTGCCCAGTTCCTGCGATATCTCGAACAGCGCCTGCACTTCCTGCCGCGCGGCGGCGATGGAGCTGAGAAAATCGACCGGCGCGTGTTTGCTGGCCGGCGGCGCGAGCGGATTGGACAATTCGAAGCCCGCTGCCGGGGCGAGGCCGCAGCTGACTTTCACGCCAGTGGATAGTCTGCTGAACCCGGGCTTACGCGATCGCGCTTTTCGTTCCAGCTCAACGTGTCGTGCGAGCAGGATCTCGACCACGCGCGGGTCGAAGGCTTTTCCCGATTCAGACTTGACCACTTGCATCGCTTCCTCGAGCGGCAGGGCGCGCCGGTACTGGCGGTCGGTGGCGAGCGCGTCCAGACAATCGACCACCGAGAGAATCCGTGCACCGATAGGAATGGCTTCGCCCACCAGCCCGTAGGGATAACCTGTGCCATCCCATTTTTCGTGATGCGCCCGGACGATGGGCACTACCGGGTAGGGGAATTGGACGCGCTCCAGAATCTCCGCGCCAACGATCGGATGAATCTTCATCTTCTCGAATTCTTCCGGCGTCAGCTTTCCAGGTTTGGAAATGATGTGCTCGGGAACCGCCAGTTTCCCGATGTCGTGCAGCAGCGCCGCGGCTCGCAATGCTTCGCAAGTCTCGCTGTCCAGTTTCAGATCCTTCGCGATTTCCATGGCATAGATCTGCACCCGATGCAGATGATCGTTCGTGGTGTGATCTTTGGCTTCGATTGCCAGCGCCAGCGCCTCGATGGTGCGCAAGTGCAGGCCGGAAACCTCCTCGGCGTGCTCTTTCTCTTCCTCGAGTCTCGCCAGGTACAGACGATAGGAACGGTAGATCAGATAAACCACGGGTCCCACCAGAAGTACCGTTTCCCATCGAATAAATCGATTGGCGAGTCGCGCCAGCTCAGCGATCGCCGCCCCGCCCAGATAGTAAGGCAGCGCCCAGAAATAACATTCGCG
The DNA here is from genome assembly GCA_036006545.1 of Bryobacteraceae bacterium. Lineage (GTDB taxonomy): Bacteria > Acidobacteriota > Terriglobia > Bryobacterales > Bryobacteraceae > Palsa-187. The sequence goes on along the minus strand of DASYPO010000092.1, from coordinate 14,185 downwards.
CCAGACGGCCAGGAACGGACGTCGCTCGATGAGCATCAACGCGAGCGACAGGGGCACCGTGTTCAGCAGAAACAGCATGCCGGTGGCAGCCACCAGCCGTATCGCCGAATCGAATTCCTGCGCTTGGATCCAGGAAGAATGATAGACCCAGTCAGCGACGGCGATCGCAAATGCCATCGCGCTTACGTTGAAGAGGACCTGCACCGGACGCGGCCGGCGCGGCTGGTTCCAGAAACACTGAATCAACACCAGTAGCGTCCCCATGACCACCGTCTCGGAGGCCGTGAGTTCGATGATTCCAAGCAGCACGAAAAGGAAGTTCAGCGACAATGTGCCGGTCATGCCCGGAACGCTGATCCGTAGGCCGGAGGAAAGCACGGCGATGGTCAGGTAGGTGGCGTATTTGAATAGATCCGGCGATTCCCAGTTCGCCACAGCGAGGAACAGAGCGCAGAATCCCAGCGTCCCCATCAGGAAAAGATAGAGCCGTCCGGCTCCGGTCAAAGGCAAATTTTTGGTTTCTTCGGAGGGAAGCTGGAGTTTTGGCCGACTCATTTCTAAGCAGGAAATGCATTCGCGAGGCCAACGTGAATGGAGCGATAACGCATTGATTATGCAAGAGCTAACCCAACTTGGAGCGCCGCCGTCAAGACACCTTGGCACGCACTTGGGACTATCGCATCAATAGTTATGCGACAAACTGTCCCAATGGACGAGGACTTTTCTTGGGTGGCCTAGGGTATTCGGCTGAGCGCTTACGTTGATGGAATCTGGCGAAATGATATGGAAGCAATGAAACAAGGAGCAGTCGACCAGAACTGCGTGTTCCTGGGAATGCCTGCGGTAATCGCGAGCGAGCCCATGTTACGCCTTATGGCCACCGTAGAACGCGTGGCTCGCTCCCAGGCGACAGTACTGATTCAAGGCGAGAGTGGCACCGGCAAGGAAGTAGTCGCGCGCGCGGTGCATCATTATTCAATGCGATCGCAGCGTCCCTGGGTGGACCTTAGCTGCGCGGCGCTCCCGGAACACTTGATCGAGAGCGAATTGTTCGGCTATGAACGGGGCGCCTTCAGCGGGGCCGATTCCAGCAAACCTGGTCTGTTCGAGCTGGCGCACCAAGGCACCATCTTTTTGGATGAGATCGCCGAGCTGGACATGAAGATGCAGGTGAAGTTGCTGCGTGTGCTGGATCGCGTGCCCTACTATCGCTTGGGCGGCGTAAAGAAAGTGACCGTGGACGTCCGCGTAGTAGCGGCCACCAACCAGGACCTGGAAGCCGCGATGGCAGAGGGCCGCTTTCGCAGCGACCTGTATCACCGGCTAAGCCAAATCACACTCCACGTGCCGCCACTGCGCCAGCGCGTGGACGACATCGTTCCGCTAGCGGCGTTCTTTCTCGAAGAGCAGAGCCCGGGACGTCGCTTCGCACCCGATGCGGAGCGGGCACTCGAAACGCACTCCTGGCCGGGCAACATTCGTGAACTGCGCAATGCGATCACGAAGGCAGCCGTGCTTGCGCCCGACGATCTGATCCACGCGACCGACCTGCCACTCCACCCGGCGCACAGCAGCGATTTCACGACAGCGCCCGCTCCATCGGTGCGAGGCTGGAATCTACACAACGGCAGGCCGCAGGAGCATTCCGCTTCGAATCCCGCCGGCATGGGAAGCGCGTACCGCGATTCCTCGAATCTGAATCAAATGGAGCGGCAACTGATTCTCGAAGCATTAGCCGCCACAGGCGGGCATCAGCAGCGCGCTGCCGCGCGTTTGGGAATTTCGCGCCGTACGCTGAGCCGTAAGTTAAAGCTATACGAAACCGAAGGGGTGAGGTTGCCGGCATGAACATTTCCGTTGCAGAGAAACGTCGCGAGTATCGCCGTCCCGCGAGCGGCATCGTCCATCTGAAGCTGACCACGCCTCGTCCGTTCGAAGTGGTGGGACGACTGTTGGACATCAGTGATGGCGGCTTCCGCATGACTCACAGCTATACGCCGCTCGCGGCGGGCCACCTGGTGGATTTCCGGCATCACGAAAGCTCCGGCAGGGCGCGCGTGGTGTGGAACCGTATCCTGGGTGACCGCGTCGAAACCGGTTTTGTGGTCGTCGAACCGTAGTACCCGTCCCAGTTCTCCCCGCAAAGTGGTTCCTCGATCCGATGACCGCGCCGCGCGGCGATTAGTCGGATATACTCCCCGATATGATGAAGTCGCTGCTGGGCGCCGCTTCCGCGGTATGTCTGGTCGCACAGGCCCAAGGTCTGCGTTGCGACCTGCAATTGTACAAGGCACAGGAAGGTCTGAAGGCGGAAGTCGCGGGTACGGACCTGCGCGTCACTTGGTCGGGCGAGCGCGGAACCGAGTTGCGCGCCGTCTTCACCATTCGCGATGCTCAGCCGTTGGTCCGCGAGCTTGCCGTGCGGCGCGGATCCGGCGAATGGGCGGTGCTCGCGCGCGATCTGATGCCTGAATTCGACGTAGTCAGCGGACGCCGCCGCGTCTCCAATCAGCAGCTCAATCCGCTCAAAGCGCTCAACTTTGCGATGACACCGGAGGTTTTCGATCGGGAACGTTGGAACGCATTTTGGGATGCACCGCTCGACATCCCCGGCAATCGCTCCGCCAGCCCCGAGTGGCCTCGCAAGCCGGAGGAAATCCGCCGGGCGAAGGCGTCCTATCAATCTACGGGTTGCTCGGTCAAGACCGACGGAGCGCGCCTGGAGGTTACGTTCCCCGGTCTTTCCATGGGCATCTTCGCAGGCGAACTGCGCTTCACGGTCTATCGCGGAACCAACCTTCTACGCCAGGAGGCCATCGCCAAGACCGAAGAACCAGCGGTCGCGTACAAGTACAACGGCGGATTGCGCGGCTTCAACCCCTCCAATGCAAAACGCGTGGTCTGGCAGGACGTCGCCCGCGGCTGGCAACAGTACGAGTTTGGCGGCGCCGTGAATCGCGACCCGGTCGGCGTGCGCGCCCGCAATCGGTTGGCGATTGTCGAAACGGACGGCGGATCCATTGCCGTGTTCCCACCGCCGCACAAGTTTTTCTGGGCCCGCGAAATCGAACTGAACCTTGGCTACGTTTATTACCGCAAGGACAGCGAGCAGTCGTTCGCTGCCGGTGTGCGCCAGGCTGAGCACGAGGAAGAGTATCGACCCTATGGCGTCTCCGATGAACTTTGGAAGAAGCGCGCCGATCAATCGCGACACAACCTGGGTAACTTCGCGCTGTACAACGCGCCCCCCGGAACCTGGCAGCGCATGGCCGCCTATTTCTATTTGAGCCCGGACGACGGCGCGACCACTCAGACGTCGGTGCTCGCGTTCACGCACGGCGATCGTTACAAGCCGTTGCCCGGCTACCAGGTCGCCGTGAGCCACTTTCACACTCACTTCAACGAGCAACTGACCGACGCGGGGACCATCGACTTCCAGCCAACGTGGCTTCCGGTTTTTAGAAACATGGGAATCAATATCGCGATGATGTCCGATTTCCATGGCGACTCGCATTTGAACGACCCGGGACCGCTGCGCTTGGCCGAGCAGAAAGTCTACTTTCAGGGTTGCGAGCGCTTTTCTGACAAGAGTTTCCTGCTGATGCCGGGCGAGGAACCGAACGTCGCTTTCGGCGGCCATTACACCATGGTGTTTCCGCGACCGGTGTACTGGACGCATGTGCGCGAGCCGGGCAAGCCGCTGGTCGAGGAGATCGCCGGCTACGGCAAGGTGTATCACGTCGGATCGGCCGCGGACGAGCTGGAACTGATGCAGCGCGAGCAAGGGTTGGTGTGGCAATCGCACCCGCGCACCAAAGGATCGACCGGATATCCGGACGCCAGCCGCGAAACGGCGCACTTCCGTAGCGATCGATTTTTGGGTGGGTCGTATCAATCGCTGCCGGTGGATCTCAGCGAAGCGCGGATCTGCGAGAAGCGCTGCTTCGGCACCATGGACGACATGAACAACTGGACCGCTCTCAGCGGTGGCCCGAAATACGCGATCGCCGAGGGCGATACGTACATGAAATATCCCGACGACGAGACCTATCCGCACCTGATGGTGAACTACGTGAAGCTCGAGCGGCTGCCGCGGTTCGGCGAGGACTGGTCGCCGATTCTGAAAGCCATGCGCGCCGGCGATTTCTTCGTGACCAGTGGTGAGGTGCTGATCCCGCGCTCGGGCATTGAAGGGATGGGAGCGAAGCGGACGTTCCAAGCCAGCGTCGAATACACCTTCCCGCTGGAGTTCGTGGAGCTGGTGTGGGGCGATGGCGAGAAGATCGATCGGCAGATCGTTCCCGCCACCGATCTCGCGCCGCACGGCAGCAAGGAGTTTCGAGTTCCCTTCGATGCGTCGGGCAAGAAATGGGTGCGTTTCGCAGGTTGGGATTCGGCGGGGAATGGCGCGTTCACGCAGCCGGTGGTTATTAAGTAGCGCTACTTCGGGATCAGTGTCGCTAGAGCATTTCGTTCGGGCCCTTGAACCTCTTTAAGAACATCAATCAGCCACCGTCGGGCCGGCGAATCCGATCCCACAGCAATTCGCTTAAGAGCGGGCAGGTCCCAGCGCAAGAAATCGCCGAGCTGAAAGTCTACATTTTCAAAGAGTGCGGCAACATCCGCTTGAGAAATGGTCGACTGCCGCCGATCCAGCTTGAAACTGGGGGTGCCGGGCCGTCGACTGTATACCAGCATGTCGGTCCGGTCTCCGAGCGGCAGGCTTGTCTCATCGCGCGCAACCGAAAATTCGGTTCTCACGCAGATGCGAATGGTCTCGACAGGGCCGGGGTCCATCGAAATGATTGTGCCGCTCCATTTGATGGACAGCGCGAAGAGGGTCCAGAAGTTGCCCTTCGGTGAATATTCGAAGGCTGGTTCGAAGCCCTTGGCGGTTAGATCGTAGCAGGATTCCCATTCCGTCGAGAGTCCGCTTCCTGCGGCGCCCTGTCCGGTCGCGCAAAAGAAGGGCTTGTTTCCAAACTGGATCAATCGATGGCGTGGCGGAAAGTACTTGACGCCGACCGAGGAAACACCCGTGATTCTCCACTGTGCTGTGCCTTCGGGTCGCTGAAATCTCAAGTACGCCTGAGAATTACGTTGCGAGTCATTCACAACCAGGATGACTTGCCGATCCGCTTGAACGGAGACGAGTTCCGTAGTGCACGGCGCGGACTCACAATTGACGAAAATCAGTTCTCCCGGCGGTACGGTGGTCCATAGCGGATCTAGATTGATTCCGACGTGCGACTCAAGATACCTCTTGAGCAGATACGGCGACTTTGCGGCCCGCGCCAGATCCGCCGCATCGTCCGCATGCAGCCCCGCGCACACCACCAAAAGCGCAAGCAGAGCGCGACACATACGCCCTACATGGTAGCGCCAACAATCTGATGTTAAAATTCGGTTTCGCATGGACCCACAAGCGCGAATCCGAAAAGTGATCGAGACCGTCACCAAGAAGCCCGTCACACTCGCGGCCGACGAGTCGCTGTTCGATTCGGGCGTGCTCGATTCTTTCGCATTGGCGGACGCCGTGACCGGACTCGAGTCCGAGTTCGGCATCAAAGTTCCCGACGCCGATTTGAATCCCCGAAAGTTCGACTCCATCGCGCGCATCGACGAATACATTGCGCAGCGATTGGTCTAAATGGCCTGCCTCAAGTCTTTCGGCAGCGCGCTCCCGGAGCGCGTGGTGACCAACGACGAACTCGCCGCCCGCATCGGATGCGAAGCCGGGTGGATTTTACAAATGAGCGGAATCGTTGAGCGACGCTGGGCGGCGGCTGACGAATCTGTTGTGGATCTGGCGGTGCGCGCAGGCGACGATGCTATCGCACGTGCAGGTGCCGATCGGGGGCAAATCAAGCTGGTCTTGGTTTCGAGTGGATCGGCTGAGCGACGATTTCCGGGGCCCGCCGCCGAAACCGCGCATCGTCTTGGCTTGGGAGACACCCCGGCGATCGATCTTCCACTCGCCAGTGCGGGATCGTTGGTCGCGCTCGCCCTCGCGTCGCGGCTTGCCGAATCTGTCGGCGACGTGCTGGTGATCGGCGCGGAGAAAATGTCGGCGGTAATCGATCGGGAACCGCTGGATCGCAACACGGCGATTCTTTTCGGCGACGGAGCGGGCGCTGTGCTCGTCACGCGCAATTCCGGTTCCCTGCGCGTCGTCGATTCCGTGCTTCACACCGATGGATCGTTCGCGCAAACGTTGCGCCTCGAATTCGGCGAGAACATTTCGATGGATGGACGCACGGTAATCCTGCAAGCCTCACGTAAGATGCCTGCCGCGATTCAGGAAGTGCTGGAACGGAATGGTCGCAAAGCGGATGAAGTCGTGGCGTTCCTGCTGCATCAGGCGAATCGCAACCTGACTACGCGTGTCGCCCAAGCCGTCGGCGCGCCGGTCGAGCGCTTCGTCTCGAACGTCGAGCTTTACGGCAACACCTCGTCGGCCTCCATGTTGATTGCGGCGGCGGAGTGGTCGGCTGACGCGAAAGTTTCCGCTAACGAGCCCGTGGTCTTCGCCGTATTCGGCGCGGGATTCCAATGGGGCGCGCTGCTGGCTGCGGGAGCGACATGACCCCCAAGCACGCGGCTTATACGCGGGAGCGGATCGCGTACTGGGAAGAATACGCCGCCCGACCCAGCCGTTTCGATGTGTTGCGGCGCGGATATCGCAGGCGGCTAGCGGAAATCTACAAATTTCTGATCCCGCCCGGCTCGCGCGTGCTGGAACTGGGTTGCGGGGAAGGTGATCTTCTCGCTCAGGTCTCGCCGACGGACGGCGTCGGCGTGGATTTTTCCCCATCGATGATCCGGCGTGCACAAGCGAAATATCCGCACCTGATTTTCCACCAGGCGGACGCGCACGACTTGCAATTCGGCGAGCGTTTCGACTACATCATCGTCTCCGACCTGGTTAACGATCTGTGGAACGTGCAGCAGGTCTTCGAGCGAGCGCTGTCGCATTCGCATCCCGGTACACGCGTGTTGCTGAATTCCTACAGCCGCCTGTGGGAAGGCCCGCGCCGGATCGCCGAATGGACTGGATTCGCGCGCAAGCAGCTCGCTCAGAACTGGCTGACCGTGGGGGATCTAACCAATCTTTTGTATCTGGCCGGCTTCGAGGTAATCCGGCATTCGCATGAGATTTTGCTGCCGTTGCGGGCGCCCGGGCTGGATGCGGTGGCGAATCGCATGCTCGTGAAGCTGTGGCCCACGCGACACCTCGGTTTGACGAATCTTCTCGTCGCGCGTCCGCGTCCGCTCGCTGAACCGGAAGGCGAAGCGATCGTCAGCGTGATCGTTCCCGCGCGCAACGAAGCCGGCAACATCCCGCAGATTCTCGAGCGCATGCCGGAGATGGGAGCGGGCACCGAAATCATTTTCGTCGAAGGCAACTCGACCGACGACACCAGCGCGGCCATCGAGCGCGAGATCGCCGCGCGTCCGGATCTTCGCGCGAAATTGTTTCACCAGACTGGCAAGGGCAAGGGCGATGCGGTTCGGCTCGGGTTCGCGAAAGCCTCCGGCGGCGTGCTGATGATTCTCGACGCGGACCTGACGGTTCCCCCCGAGGATCTGCCGCACTTTTACGAAGCGTGGCGCAGCGGCAAGGGCGAATTCGTAAACGGTGTGCGCCTGGTGTATCCCATGGAGGGCGGCGCCATGCGGTTCTTCAATTTCCTGGGGAACAAATTCTTCAGCACCGCTTTCACCTGGTTGCTCGGGCAGAGCATCAAGGACACGCTGTGCGGCACCAAGGTGCTGGGGCGCGCCCAATACGATGTGATCGCGAAAAACCGCGACTACTTCGGCGCCTTCGATCCGTTCGGCGACTTCGACCTGATCTTCGGAGCGGCTCGTTACAACCTGAAGATCGTCGATCTGCCGATTCGTTATGGCGAGCGCACCTACGGCGAAACCAATATCCAGCGCTGGCGCCACGGCTGGCTGCTATTGCGCATGGTAATGCTGGCCATGCGGCGGATCAAGTTCGTCTGAAAAAAACCGGCCGCGACTCAGAGTGAACCTTGAGCCCCGGCCGGGTAAGGAGAGAGTCAGAGGAAATAAATCAAACCGCTTGGCGCAGCGGCAGCGCGACCAATTTTCGGTTGCGCCGCGTTTCATTCATGCGCTCGCTAGCCGATGCGACGGCTTCGTCGATCGATTCGCTGGCCACTTCCACACCGCCCCAGCTAAACAGAATCGACGTAGTGCCTAGCGACCGAAGCTGGAAGTCCCACAACTGTTGCGCGACCAGACTGAGCTGGCGTTGCGCGGCGGCGCCGTTCAGACGTGGATAGATCAAGAGAAACTCGTCGGTTCCAGTCGAGCAAGCGAAATTGTCGGCTCCGATCAGTGAGCGGATCAGACTATTGACCGGCTCGGGAACGGTTCCGTTCTTTGGATTTGCGGTTACGCCGATCGAAACGACCAAACCGGTAACCGGCTGGCGCGCCAGAATCAGGCGCGTGAGTACGACTCCGTCATGAAACCCGACTGGAATGTCGCCGAGCGGATACACTGTCGTGGTTGGTTCGACCGCAGTGCAGGAAAGCGCCGGCTCCGCCGCGACGGGGGCGGAAGCGGAGGCACGTCGCGCGAGCAGCGCGCCCCAATCCTTCTTCTTAGGCGCGCTCGTTGCCTCGGGCGTAACCACCACGGGCTGTTGCGCGATCATCTGCTCGATCACCGGCGTCTCCTGCGCAATAACGGGAGTCTCAATGACCACGGATTGGCCGATCACCACTTGCTCCATGACGACAGGTCGCTCGATCACCGCCGCTGGCACCGGCGCGCTAAAGGCTGGCGCATTCATGATCGTGATGCCCGGGGACGCAGCTTCGAGCAAAGCGGTGGCGCGCTGCGGCGCGTGAGTGGGAAGCGGCGGCGGTTGTGAATTCGTGCGGGCTGCAGGAGCAGAAGTGATGGGCTTAGACGCGGCCCTGGGCGCACCTGCGAGGCGCGCACCACGCTCCATCGCGGCCAGCGCGTCGGCCGAAGCTTGGCGGCGTTGCCCCACGGCCCCATTCTGCGCGAACGCGGGACGTTTCCTTTCGGACTTGGATTCGGCAGCGCCGGCTGCCGCCGCGGTCTGTCGCGCAGCATTTTCCGCAGCGACCGCGACACGTGCAGCGGCGGTGCGCGGCGTCATCACTTGCCCGCGGCGCTGCTCTTCCTCGCGCCGTACCTTGAGTTCCACCGTCAGCTCGCGGAGTTGTTCGTTGTTACCCTTGAGGAAATCGCAAATGAGCGCCACGAACGCCGCCCCCAGGATTACCACCAGGCTCACGAAGATTTGTAGTTGATATTGCCCGAGTTCCATTGCTCCTCGATCATAGGGGCGCAAGGAAACACGTGGAATAGCCGGAGGCTCCTATTTTGGTCCGGTACACCAGGCCATCTAAGCTGGGACAAAAGTACTAATGTGTCTAGCCTAATCGGGTATTTCGCTTCACTTCACGGCCAGCCAGACGCGAAACAAGCCGTCGGGTTCGACGTCTTCCCAGTAAGAAATGGCCCGGCTGGATACTTGGCGGCAGTGGCGCGACAGAAGCTGTTCGAGTTCGCGGGCCTCGAACCAGCGTTCCCATTCAGGTGTTTCGAGACGGCCCCACGCGCTCGCATCCTTATCTATGATGACGATCCGACCGCCGGGCGCGATGATGCGGCACAGTTCGGCGACTGCGGCCGGAATATCGATCGCATGTTCCAGCGATTCGGTGGCGTATGCGCCGCTGCATGATCCGCTGGCCAGTGGAAGTGCCGTCATGGATGCCGCCACTCGCAAGATCGGCGACGGAACATGCGTGAGCATCGCCTCGGCTAAGTCGATCGCAATTACTGCGGCCGACGGATTGCGTTCGGCGACGATGCGAGCGAAGCGACCCTTTCCACAGCCCACATCGGCGACACGTTGGCCGGATACGTCGCCCAGGTGATCCAGCACGACCTGTACATGTTGGATGCGCGGATCGATGGTCGACGGATAGTGCTCTTCGTCCGCCGCGGCGCGATTAAAGAATGCACGGATTTCCGCCGGCGGTGTCGATGTGGCCGGCTGCGCAGACGCAACAGATTGAGCGCGCTGCCGGCGCTTGAACCAGCTCACGAGTGAGTCAGGAAGATCGGCACGCCGAACTTGTTGCCATAGTTCGGACGGTAGCGGTTGGTGTTGTACATCTTTTCGATGTCCACGCGGCGCGGTCCAAGCTTTGGATCGGGAATCTCGACCAGCGTGTAGCAGCCATTTACCAGCGCGGCCATCAGTCCGCTTTTTCCGTCGAGCACTGCATCCATGGCGATATTGCCGAACGTGGTCGCGATCATCTTGTCGACGAAATCGGCTTCGCCGCTACGCAAGTCGTAGGTGAGATCACTCACGATACTCTCTTCGCCGGTCCGGGCGCGAATCTCAATCGAAAGCGCTTCGCCTACGCTGGCTTTGCGGCGATGACCAAACGCGTCCGGATCGCCGTACTCCTGCACGGTGTACCCTTCCCACTTCGCGCCTTCCGATAAGACGGTGACGACGTAATTGCTCGGCGTATTGCGTTTTTCAGTGAGCAGCAGATCGATCAGCTTCTCCAGATTCACGGTGAATTCGGGTATGCAGCAGCGGATCGCGGTGACGTACGCGGTATACAGCGCCGTGTAACCAGCATCGCGGCCGAACACGCGAAAGATCCCGATGCGCTCGTGCGATCCGATGGTGCTGCGCTGGCGGCCGATGGCGGCAGTAGCGCGCGTAATCGCGGTGGAAAAGCCGATGCAATATTCCGTGTTGCGAACGTCGTTGTCCATCGTCTTTGGGATGGCGATAACCTTGACGCCCACTTTGTCCAACTTCGCAGCGTAGCTCAGCGTGTCGTCGCCGCCGATCGCGATCAGATAGTCCAGGTTGAGCTTGGAGAGATTGCCGATCACCTGTTTGCTCATGTCCCAGGTCTCGCCGCTCTTCGGGAAAGCGTCGTCTGAAAGAAACGGCGGCAGCTTGCGCATCTTCGAAGGGTTGGTCCGGCTGGAATGCAGAACCGTGCCTCCGAAGCGATCGATGGTGCGGGTGTTCTCGCGCGACAGCGGCCGGATGTAATTCTCCTTGCTGGCCGGATCGTCCAGGTTGACGTGAGTCAGTCCCTCCCAGCCGCGGCGGATGCCGAAAACTTCACAATCGTTTTCGGTGGCGCGGTAGGTGACTTCTTTGATGACGGAATTGAGGCCGGGAACGTCTCCGCCTCCCGTTAGAATGCCGATTCGCAGGCGGGGCATAGAAAAATCTATTTTAGCGCGGCTCGAAAGCGACCTCCGGCCAAGTGCCGCGTCTAATCACGGCATGAAGATCCTGCTGCATCTGACCATCGCGGCTGCGCTGCTGGCGCAGGCCCCGCCTCAGGCGCCCGATATCACCATCGACGCTGCCACGCGCAACCAGGTGATCGACGGCGCCTGTCGTGTACTGGTCGACGGCTATGTGTTCCTGGACGTGGCCAAGAAAATGGAACAGCACGTGCGCGATCGCCAGCAGAAAAAGGCGTACGATTCCATCTCGACCGCACGCCAGTTCGCCGAAACGCTGACGGCCGACCTGCGTGAGGTGAGCCACGATAAACACCTTCGCGTGATCTACTCGCCGGCGGCCACCCAGCAGGGTCCGGTACCCGAGGAAGAGCGGCTAACGCAGATGCGCCGTAATAACTACGGTTTCGAGAAGGTCGAACGTCTGGCGGGCAACATCGGTTATCTGGATCTGCGCGGCTTCCTGCGTGCCGACCTGATGGGCGACACCGCGGCCGCGGCGATGAGTTTCCTGACCAACACCGACGCGTTGATCATCGATTTGCGAAAAAACGGGGGCGGCGATCCGGCCGCCGTGGCGCTGCTCTCCAGCTATCTGTACGGACCCGGCGAGATCGTTCATCTGAACGATTTGTATTGGCGCGCCTCGAACGAAACGCAAAAGTGGTTCACGCTGGCCAACGTCCCCGGCAAGCGCTATCCGAAGAAGGACGTATACATCCTCACCAGTCATTTCACGTTTTCAGCGGCCGAGGAGTTCACCTACAACTTGAAAAACCTCAAGCGCGCGACCATCGTCGGCGAAACTACTGGCGGCGGCGCGCACCCCGGCGGCACGCGTCGCGTTCACCCGAACTTCATGGTCAATGTTCCGTCGGGTCGCGCCATCAATCCGATCAGCAAGACCAACTGGGAAGGAACGGGCGTCGAACCGGACGTCAAAGTTTCCGAAGAGCGCGCCCTCAAGACCGCCCACCTGCTGGCGCTCGAAAAGCGTTTGCCCGCAAGTTCCTCGCTGGTTCAGGAACTGAAGAAGGAACTCGCGGCGGCGAACTGATTCGTCCGCGCATCACGGTTTGGTCGCTATACTGGCGTCGTGAAGTCGCACTCGTGTGCTATCGGCGTCGCCCTGATTTGCATCCTGCCGCATCTCAGTGCGGCCGATTGGCCCCAGTGGCGGGGCCCGGCGAGCCAGGGAACCTCCACCGAAAGCGGCCTGCCGACGAATTGGAGTCCAACGAAAAACATCGCCTGGAAAGCCTCGCTAGTGGGGACCGGAGTATCATCGCCGATAGTCGCGGGCGGCCTGGTGATCGTCACCTCGCAAATCGGCAGCTACTCAAATCCGCACGGCAGCGATCCACTGCTCGCCCGTGACGACCGTACGTTGGCCGAGCGAGAGACCGCCATCGGCCGCTCTGCGAGTTCCGATGGCAAGGTGTACCTGGCTGTCGAAGCGTTCGCGCGATCTGATGGAAAGCGGCTTTGGGAATATAAGACCGCCCTTGTGGGCGAGCGTCCGGAGGTTCACGAGAAACACAATCTGGCGACTCCGACACCGGTTTCCGACGGCAAGCATATCTTTGCGTGGTTCGGAAACGGACAAATCGTCGCGCTCGACATGCAGGGCAGGGAAGTGTGGAAGCGGCATCTCGGCCAGGAGTACGGATCGTTTCTGAATCAGTGGGGACACGGCAGCTCGCCCGCGCTATATAAGGATGCGCTGATCCTGCTGTGCGATCACCAGCCAGTTTCGTACTTGTTGGCGTTGGACGCGGCAACCGGCAAAGAACGCTGGAAAGTGGACCGCGGTCGCGGCCGCGTTTCGCACAGCACTCCAGTGGTCGTGCGCGGCCTGCGCGGCGACGAACTCATCATCAACTCCAGCGCTCGTATTGACGCCTACGACCCTGCCAGCGGTGAATTGCTGTGGCACGCCGGCAGCGAGCGGCAAACGCCGATTCCCTCCGCCGTGTTTAGCGATGGCACGATTTACATCAGCCGCGGATATCGTAACAGCGATATTCTGGCGCTGCGTACCGGAGGACGCGGAGATGTCAGCACCAGCCACCTCACGTGGCGCATGCCGAATGGGGGCTCCTACACTCCGTCGATCTTGCATTATCAGGGCCTGCTCTACATGACCAACGAAGTTGGGGTAGTCACGTGCGCTACCGCGGATACTGGGACGCCGGTTTGGAAAGAGCGCTTACCCGGAATCTTCTTCGCGTCACCGGTCGCCGCGGATGGGAAGATCTATCTGCTCAGCGAGACCGGCGAGATGTTTGTCCTGCGCGCAGGTCGGAAGGCGGAAGTGCTCGCCAAGAACGACCTGCCCGGGCGGTTCGTTGCGTCGCCCGCGATTTCGGCCGGGACGATTCTGCTGCGCTCGGACGGAACCCTATTCGCGATTGCCGAAGCTGCGCGAGCAGGATTAACCCGCCCTCCCTTTTGTGGCAGGTTGGGAACCGGCTGCGCCTTATTGTGGCGCGGGCTTTAGCCCGCAGCGTCGGCTTCAGCCGGCGTCCTGTTTGGCTTTCATAACCCGCAGGTAAACTAAGTACCGCACGTCGCATCCTCTTAGTGAGGCCTAATCGCTGATGAAGTGGATCGCGTTCCTTGGATTAGCTCTGCCGTTCAACACGTGTGCCGCGGCAATCGCTGAACTCGTCGCGCGCACCGGACCTGTCCAGTCGGAAAGCATTATGCTGCCGAACCTCAGCCCGCAGAGCCAATACAGTTTCCTGTACTCGCTCACCTCGCTAACCGGTTTGGCGCACGACGCGCGCGTCGAAGTCGAAGTGCGTCAGGGCGCGACCGTGCTCGCTTCAAAAACTCTGCACGCCGGCGACCCGGATTATTACACGCAATTCCGGGTTCC
>DASYPO010000091.1:0-2593 GCA_036006545.1 Bryobacteraceae bacterium | reverse complement strand
CCGGTCATGCGAATCGTCGTTCCGTTGGGCCCCGCACCGCTGCCGCGCAAAACCACACCGCTGGCCCCGATCGTCACCGTGCCCGCGGTTTCAAACACGCCCGGTGCGAGCAGCACCGCGCCGCGAAAACCATCCGCGTCGGGCCCGAGACTCGCGACCGCATCCATCGCCGCCTGAATCTGCGCGGTGTTATCGCCCGGCGACGGCTGAACCGTTCGCATGGTGCGCACCGTCGGTGGCGTAACCCCGCCGCCCTTGTACCCGGCATGCGAGAAATCCATGATGCGATCGCCGCGCTCGGTGGTTTGGTAGTGCAGCTTCTGATCCGCTCCCAGATATACCCATTTCGACGCAGCGGATTGCGCTAGTGCGATCGCCGCGCCGATCGCGATTCCCGCCACCGTCACACCAACGCGTCGCATCACACTCATGAGCGACCATCATAGTACTCCGCAAGTGCGATGGCCGCTACTTCCCCGCGACTAGAACGTCGTGATAGCATGAACATCATTTCGTAACGGGAGATTTTCGATGACCTTTTGGAAAACCAGTTCGCTCTTTGCGAGCCTCTTTCTTCTTGCTGTACCGTCGTTCGCTCAGTCGACCTTCGGCGAGATTCGCGGCACCGTAACCGATCCTAGCGGAGCCGTCGTTGCCAGCGCGTCCGTGACTGCCACCAACACAGCCACCAACGATCAACGCAAGGTCCTTACCGACAACTCCGGAAACTACTCGTTCCTCAACCTCGAAGCCGGACCTTATGAAGTGCTCATCGAGCAGTCCGGATTCCGCAAGACGCTGACCAAAGACGTCCTCTTGCGCGCCCGCGAGGTGGTGCGCGTCGACATTCGTCTCGAAATCCTCGGAACAGCTACGGAAGTGATGGTTACGGGCGTCGCCCAAGTGATTACCACCGACCAGGCGACCATTGTCGATTCCAAATCCTCCGAACAGATCCAGAATCTCCCGGTCAACTTCCGCGCCGGCTCTACGAACTCCGTGTTCTATGCGATCTCTACCGCCCCCGGAGTACAGCCCAGCAGCGCGGGCGGCGAATTCTCGCTCTCGGGCGCGATGCCCTTCATGGCCACAGCCTCCGTCGATGGAATCTCCACCATCAGCGTCCGCTCCAACGGTTTGCTGATCGAAATGTTCCCCTCCGCCGATTCCATCAGCGAAATCAAAGTCAGCTCGGTCAGCAATAACGCGGAGTTCGCGCAGGTGGGCGACGTCACCACCACCACACGCAGTGGAACCAACGCCTTCCATGGCGCCCTCTATTCGTATCACCAGAACGGCGCGTTCGACGCCCGCGATTTCTTCTCGATCCGCAATGGAGCGCCCTTCAAGGTCTCCAACGATTTCGGCGGCGCCTTCGGGGGGCCGGTAATCCGGAACAAAACCTTCTTTTTCGGTGCTTACGAGGGACTTCGTTTTCGCGCGCTCAGCCAGGTTCAGGGCGTCGTTCCCCCGGATAGTTATCGCACCGGTAACCTTTCCAGTGTCACTCGGGCTATCAAAGATCCACTCACCGGTCAGAACTTCACGGGCAACATCATCACTCCCTCCCGCATCAGCCCGGTTTCGTTAAAGATTCTCGAATTGCTCTATCCGCACCAGACCATCCCCGGCGACGGTATCTCGGCCAACAACTTCGTCCGCCAGCTTCCCGCCGGCAATACCAACAACCAGTACGACCTGCGCGGCGATCACATCATCAACCAGAAGCAGAACATTTTCGGCCGCTATTCCTATAAAGATGTGACCAGTTCATCGCCTGCCACGCTGCCCGTGCGCGGCGATGCGCGTGAGAATCGAACCTCGCAGAACATAGTGGTGGCGCACAACTACGTGCTGCGCCCGAACCTGATTAACGAGTTCCGCAGCGGCTATTCCGATCAGCCCCGCAACGTCGACTTCGGTCCCAACGGAACCAGCCTGGATGGACCCGCGCTCGTAAAAGCGATAGGCATTCAGGGCCTGCGTCCCGATCCTCCGCAGGTCGCCAGTATCCCGGATATCGGAATCACCGGGTTCCTCGGCACCGGAGCGTCGCGCGGCTTTACGCAGCTCAGCCGGACTTTGCAATTCACCGATAACATCGCCTGGGTCAAGGGCCGGCACACTTTCAAATTCGGCGCCGACTACCGCCGCCTGAGCTATCGCGATAACATTTCGTTCTTCTCCGGCGACGACCTGGGCGAGTATCGCTTCAACGGAACCTACTCGGGCGTGGCCTTTGCCGATTTCCTCATGGGCTATCCCAATCGCACTCGTCTGGCCAACACCGGACCGGACGTCAAGCCCTATGCAAAACACCAGGGCTACTTCGCGCAGGACGATTTCAAGGTCAGTTCAAAACTGACGGTTAATTACGGGGTGCGTTACGAATACCATCCGCCGTTTTACGATCCCACGCTGCAGATCGCGAACTACGATCGCGATTTTCCCGGCGGACGCGTGATCGTTCCTAACGCCCAATCGCTCGCTTTAACCGCGCCCGGATTCCGCGCGTCGATCGGCAACACGCCCATCATCACCGCCGACCAGGCCGGTCTCCCCGAGAGCCTGCGCTTCTCCGACAAGAACAACT
>DASYPO010000090.1:0-5365 GCA_036006545.1 Bryobacteraceae bacterium | reverse complement strand
GCTCAGCACCGAACTCGATCAGACTAACTTCGCGAAGGATTCGGGCAACCGTTTGTATTGGCGCGCCGATCGCAAACGTCTGGACGCCGAACAGCTTCGCGATGCGGTGCTGGCGGTCGCGGGGAATCTGGATACTTCGATGGGCGGTCCGTCGGCCGACCTTTCGCCGGCGATGACGCGGCGCACCGTTTACGGAAAAGTGAGCCGCTACAAGCTCGACGAATATCTCCAACTGTTCGATTTTCCCAGCCCCAATATCAGCGCCGAGCGTCGTTTCACAACTACGGTTCCGCAGCAGCGGCTGTTCCTTATGAACAGCGATTTCGTCCAGGTGGAATCGGAAGAGCTCGCCAAGCGCGTCGCAAGCGAGCCGGATAATCGCGCGCGAGTCCGCAAAATTTATCAGCTCGCTTTCAATCGCGAGCCGAGCGAATCGGAAATCAAGATCGCGCTCGACTATCTGCACTCCGAGCCGATGCGCGAGTACGAGGAAAACAAAAACAAGCCGCCGGAGCGGGGTCCGCAGGGTCCCGGCGGTCGACGTCGGGGCCCGATGGGGAACGGGCCACCGACCGCCGACGCAACGACCACCGACGCCAAGCCGGATCCGTCGGCGATTCCCGCGGGTGGCGATCCACCAACGGATGCTGTTGGCGAGGGCGCGATGGGGATGGGAATGATGGGAGGAGTCCCCGGATTCGGTTTCGGCGGCCCGGGCGCCCGCCGTGGACCTGGACCAGCCGCACCGCCGCCGGTGAAGTATGAGCCGTCGGCCTGGGGTCGCTACGTGAAAGTGTTGCTCAGTTCGAGCGAGTTTATGTTTATCAACTGACGATTATGTTCGAGCACAAATCTTCCAATCCGTCGACGCGTCGTGAGGCCCTGCGCCGCATCGGAAACGGTTTTGGCATGACGGCTTTCGCCAGCATGCTCGGTCAGTCGCTCGCGCGCGCGGGTGGAGTAGTCGCGCCCGACGGCACCACGGGCGTCGCGAAACTGGATCATCCGCAGCGCATCAAACGCGTAATTTTTCTCTTCATGAACGGCGGGTGCTCGCACATCGATAGCTTCGATCCTAAACCGATGCTCGATAAATACGACGGCCAGCCGCTGCCCGGCGGAACCGTCGCGACTGAGCGCCGTACCGGCGAGCTAATGAAGTCCCCTTTCGCGTTCAAGAAATACGGCAAGTGTGGGATGGATATCAGCGAGCTGTGGCCGCACCTGGGCGAAGTCGCCGACGACATCTGCTGGGTCCGCTCGGTGTATACCGAAATTCCGAATCACGAGCCTTCGTGTTTGATGATGAATACCGGCGCCAACCAGGCGGGCCGTCCATCCATCGGCGCGTGGATGACCTACGGCCTCGGCACCGAGAACAAAAACCTGCCCGGTTACGTGGTGCTGTGCCCGGATATTCCGACCACCGTCGGCTCACCGCTGTGGAGCAATGGATTCCTGCCCGCGATTCATCAGGGAACGTTTATCTCGAACCGGGTGCAAACCGCACGCCCCGGCGGAATGGATGACGGTGAAGGCGATTCCGAACCCGTGCCGACGGAAATGGAGAAGGACGAAAAGGGCAAGGAGAAAAAGGCGAAGCCGGTAGTGGTCGAGCGCGGATTCGATCCAAAGAAGCTCGTCAGCTTCGTCAACAATCCCAAGTTCAGCTTGGCGGAGCAGCGTCGCGAGCTCGACATGCTGAATCAGCTCGAACAACTGCGCGGCACAGCGGCGTCGGACACGCAAGTGGAAGCAGTGATGAAGTCCATGGAAATCGCCTACCGCATGCAGACCGAGGCGCCGGAGGTATTCGATATTCGCAAGGAATCGCAGGCCACGCTCGATCTGTACGGCGAGGGATTCGTGGCGCGCGGATGCCTGATGGCGGTTCGCCTGGCGGAAAAAGGCGTTCGCATGACGCAGGTCTACTATTCGAAGGGCGACCCGTGGGACGCGCATGGCGACATCTTCGCGCATAAAACCAACGCGAAGAATTCCGACAAACCTTTCGCTGCGGTCATCAAGGATCTGAAAACCCGCGGCCTGTGGAAAGACACTTTGGTCGTGTGCGGATCCGAGTTCGGGCGAACTCCCGTGCGAGAGGTGGGCGGCGCCGGTGGAAACGTCAAGCGCGGACGCGACCACAATCCGTTCGGGTTCACGATGTGGCTGGCCGGCGGTGCTGTGAAGGGCGGCACCATTTACGGCGCCACTGACGATTTCGGTTTCAAAGCCGTGGAAAAGCCCGTGCACGTGCACGATATTCACGCAACGATTTTGTATTTGATGGGGATTGACCACACCAAGCTGACGTACCGGTATAGCGGACGGGATTTCCGCCTGACGGACGTGAGCGGCAATGTATTACATGACTTGATCGCCTGATCGTCTCGGGCACGCGTATTCTCCGCGTTGAGAAATCAGTAAACCTCGTCGGCACTGTCTCGCTCAAATTTCAAACAGTTTCTGAAGGAGATTCGTCGATGACTCGATTTGTACTCGCGCTCATGCTCGCGGTGCTGCCGCTGGCGGCTCAGACCAGTTCGCTGCAAGGGTTCGCCACCGACCCCGAAGGCAAAACCATGCCCGATCTGATCGTCACCATCACGAATCAGGACACGGGCACGTCGCGCAAGACGCTGACCGACGATACGGGCGCTTTCAGTTTCCTGCAGATGTCGCCGGGCACCTATAAGGTCGACGCCTCGAAGCCTGGATTCCGCAACTTCACATCCGTTGCGGTCCTCCAAGTCAGCTCGCCCGCCACTTTGAACATTCGGATGGAAATCGGGCAGGTCACGGAAACTGTGAACGTCGTGGCCGAAGTCGCCGCCGTAAATTCTCAGAACGCGTCCGTCGGGAACGCCTTCACCGAAACCCAGATCACGCAGCTTCCGCTGCAGACAAGAAATATCGTGGGACTGCTGAGCGTCCAGCCGGGCGTAACGTCCACGGGACAGGTGATCGGCGCCAAGAGCGATCAGAATAACGTCACGCTGGACGGCGTAGACGTCAACGACAACCAGAGTTCCACGGGATTCAGCGCCGCTCTGCCCGTGCCGCTGGATTCGATCGAACAGTTCCGGACCACGGTAGTCGGGCAGGGTGCGGATCAGGGACGCTCCTCCGGCGGCCAGGTTTCGCTGATCACTCGCAGCGGCGCGAATCAGTTTCACGGATCGCTGTATGAGTACATGCGCAACACGCTGACCGCGGCAAACGATTGGTTCAGCAACCGCTCGGGAGTACCCCGCGCCGCATTAGTGCGAAATCAGTACGGGGCGCGCCTGGGCGGCCGCATTATTCGCGACCGTGTCTTCTTCTTCTTCAACTGGGAGGATCGAAAGGATCGCAGCGCAACCGCGGTGACTCGTACCGTGCCATCGGAGAGTTTCAAACAGGGCATCGTGAAGGTCCAACTGACCAATGGCCAAGTTGCCACGCTCACGCCTGGCGACGTAAAAGCGCTCGATCCACTGGGCATCGGTGCCAGTCCTTTCTTGCTTCAGCAAATGCAGAAATACCCAGTCGGGAACGATCCGCTCTCGGCGACCGACAAAGGACTCAATCTCTCCGTGCTGCGTTTCAACACCCCGCAACAACTCGATAACCGGGTCTACGTCGGCAAGCTCGACTTCAATCTGGACAAGTCGGGCAAACACACCGCCATGGTCCGGGGCACGCTGAATAGCGCCAAGAATGATTCGACGGTCGCGCAAATGCCCGGTCAAGCCGCAGCTTCGCGAACCATCGATAACTCGCGAGGGTTGGCCGCTCGCTACACCTGGGTGGCTTCCCCGCGTATCGTAAACGTCGCCAGCTACGGCTACACGCGCATTGGAATCGCGAGCACTGGCGTCGACACCGTGGTCCCGAGTTTCGCGATCGCTACCCTGGTCCCCACCGCTCGACCCTCGCAGCGAATCTCGCCGACCAGCAATTTCGTCGACGATCTAACCTGGACGCGCGGCCGGCACACCATTCAGTTTGGCGGCAATTTCCGCGTCATTGAGAATGACCGCATTTCTTCCAACTTGCCAAACTACAGTTTCAGTCGAAATACGCTTAAAGGCCTCGGTGCTGATATAAACAGCGCGGTGCTTGGATATATTCAGAAGACGTATGTCGCCGGCGCCGCACTGTCCTCCGGCACCAATGTCACTAATGCAATGGGAACGTTACTGGGTGTGGTCAATCAATACGGCGGAACTTACAATTTCGGAATCGATGGAAAATCAATTCCATTTGGACAGAATATCGTTCGCGCCTTCGCCAACCAGGAGTATGAATTCTATGCCCAGGATGCATTCAAGCTGCGTCGCAACCTCACACTGACCTACGGCGTCCGCTACGGCCTCTACCGGCCTCCTTACGAAAAGAATGGAGTGCAAGTAGTTCCAACCACGCCGTTAAGCCAGTTCTTTGCGGATCGCGTGGGTGGCCAGGCTCTTGGAATTCCCAGTTCCGCGCTGCCTACGGCAGCGATTACCTACGACATCGGTGGCCCGGTCAACGGTAAGTCCGACTGGTATCCCGTCGACAAGAACAACTTCGCGCCGCGAGTGGCAGTCGCCTGGTCACCCGAAGGTAAGGGCATGCTCGGCAAGCTGCTGGGCACAGGCAGCGTGATTCGCGCCGGCGCCGGCGTGGTGCACGATCGCTATGGCAGTAACCTCGCCGTGACCTTCGCCAATTCCGGCTCGCCCGGTCTCGCGACCACCGTGGCCCAGCCAGTCAATACCGACTTCACGACGGGATTCCGCTACAACGGTGGCGCCCTCCCGACCCTTCCCGTCGCAACCGGCGGTGCGTTCCCGTTCACTCCTCCGACCATCGTCGGCGGATTCACGTCGTTCAACGGAATTGCTTCCGATCTGCGCGCTCCCTACGAGTATCTGATTAACGTGAGCTATGCCCGTCCACTGCCCAAGAAGTTGAGCATTGAAGTCGGCTACGTCGGGCGGCTGAGTCACAAGGGTCTCCTGATCCAGGATTTTTCGCAGCCCGCTACGCTCTTTAAGGACAATAAGTCCGGCCAAACCTGGCTACAAGCCAGCGGTATTATCCGAAACCTCTACAACCAGGGAATCACGCCCGCCCAAGTACGGGCTAACCCGAGTATTCTGCCAACCGTTCCGTTCTTCGAGAATGTGTTTGCCAAGGCAAAGAACTACGTATTTAACGGAAGCGCAACTGCGAATTACTATTACACCGTCTATAACACTTACGCGGGTAGCGATCTGGATGGTCTGAACGACATGGATCGCCTGCGCCTCGCAGACGGTACGTGTATTTCCTCGACCGGCTGCAATACGTTCTTCGCTTTGCAGAGCGCGGGCCTGACTTCCTGGGTCAATGCCGG
>DASYPO010000089.1:0-2910 GCA_036006545.1 Bryobacteraceae bacterium | reverse complement strand
ATATCCAGCGCTCCGACACCTTCCGCGCGCTTCAACTCCAGATCCGGAATCAGGCCGTCCTTGGTGCCTTCAATAATGTAGTTCGCGAGACGATCGTCGAGCGGCAACTCCGCCGCCTTTTTCTTTTCCTTGCGTGTCGCCCTACGGAAATACTCAGCGATCGCTGCAATGTGGAATTGATTGATCGCGATCTTCTGCTCGCGCGATTGCTGGCGCCAGTCTTCGGGCGCGTGGATTTCGGGCGGCGGCGTATTGAATAGCAGACTCTCCGCGAGCCGCCGCTCTTCCACCGGCAGCGACGCGAAGCGCTCCAGCTTCTCCGCGTTGACGATTGCCAGATCGAGCCCCGCCTTCGTCGCGTAGTACAAGAAAACCGAATTAACTACTTCACGCGCGTTCGCGGGAAGCCCGAAACTAATGTTCGAAACACCCAGAACCGTTTTGACGTACGGAATGTTCTCCTTGATCAGCCGGATCGCGTCGATGGTCTCGACCGCGCCGCCGACGTAATTCTCGTCACCCGTAGCGCACGGAAACACCAGCGTATCGATGATGATGTCTTCGGGCGGAATACCGTACTTATCCGTCAGCAGCTTTACCGATCGCTGCGCTACTGCTAGCTTGCGCTCGCGTGTGAACGCCTGCGCCTGCAACTTGTCCTCATCAATGGTGCCGACGATCAACGCTGCGCCGTAGGCCCGCGCGATGGGGCACACGCGCTCGAACTTTTCTTCGCCGTCCTCAAGATTGATGGAATTGATGATGCTTTTTCCTTGGCACCACGTGAGCGCGTGCTCGATCGCCGCGGCATCGGTGGTATCGATCATCACCGGCACTTTGATCTTGGGCATCAGCTTCGCGTAGAACGGATCGATGTCCTTCATCTCGTCGCGATCCGACGATTGCAGGCACACATCGATAATGTGCGCGCCGTTCTTCACCTGCCAGCGCGCGATCTCGGTGGCTTCTTCCCATTTTTCTTCGGCCACCAGATTCTTGAACAATCGCGAACCGATCACGTTGGTCCGCTCCCCCACGATCAGCGGACGATTCGAATCTTCCGCTTCCACCAATTCAATTCCCGAATAGTAAGCGCGATGCGACGGCGCGGGTACCGCGTGCGGAGCCTTGCCTTCGGCCATCTGCGCGATCGCCTTGATGTGCGCGGGCGTTGTCCCGCAGCAGCCGCCGACAATGTTCAGCCATCCTTGGGCGACGAACTTCTCGAGTTGCTGCGCCAGCGATTCCGGAGTTTCGAGATATTTATCCTCTTCGTTCGGCAAGCCCGCGTTCGGGTAGCAGGAAATCCGTGTCGACGACATCTGCGCCAGCGTGCGGATGTGATCCGTCATCAGGTCCGGCCCAGTCGCGCAGTTCAAACCGACGGACAGCAGATCCGCATGCGCGACCGACGCGTAGAAAGCGTCAGCAGGTTGGCCGGCGAGCATCGCGCCCCAGCGCTCGATGGTGCCCGAGACCATAGTCGGAATTCGAATCCCCAACTCGCGCTCCAGCCGCTGCACCGCGAGCAGCGCCGCCTTGATATTGCGCGTGTCGAACGCAGTCTCGATCAGCAACAGATCCGCGCCACCCTCGATCAAACCCTTGGACTGCGCATAGTAGCTGTCGCTCATTTCCTTGAGCGAGATGTCGCCGCGCAATGTTATCGATTTAGTGGTGGGTCCCAGCGATCCGGCAACAAATCGCGGCTTCGATGTTGTGGAGAATTCCTCCGCAGCCTCGCGCGCCAGCTTGGCCGCCAACACGTTCAGCTCGTGCGTATGCGCTTCCAGCTTAAATTCGGCCAGCACGATCGGCGAGCCCTGGAAACTATTAGTCTCGATAATATCGGCGCCGGCTTCCAGATACGCGCGATGAATGTCGCGAATCCACTGCGGCCGAGTGCGGACCAGATTTTCGTTGCAATTCTCCAGGCCCGCGCCGCCGAAATCCTCCAGCGTGGGATTATACGCCTGCAGCATCGTCCCCATCGCGCCGTCGATGATTAGAATGCGCGAGGCAAGGGCGTCGTGAAGTTGCTGGCGGCGGAGAGAATTCATGAGAAGCGAATTTACTCGCTTCTTCTATTGTAAACGCCCGCTTCGCGAAGCCGAGCTCAGACGCTCGTTCTTTGCGCCTGCTCTTCGGGAACTTCCAGGTTGAAACTGTACCCAAATCCGCGCACGCTGCGAATGAAAGATGTGTTTTCGTCGGGCTCGATCTTCTGGCGCAGACGCAAAATGTAAACGTCCACGGCCCGATCGGTCACCGCGCGGTTGTGTCCCCACACCGCATCCAGCAGCTGTTCTCGGCTGAAAACCACGCCGGGCCGGCACATCAGAAATTCGAGCAACCGGAACTCCGTGGCGGTCAGCGTGATCTCTTTGGCACCCAGGTGCACGCGGCAGCGCGCCCGGTCGAGCTGCAGGTCGCCGGCCTTGAGCATCTTCGTCGGAGACGGCTGGCCGCGGAAGTGAATCTTGATCCGCGCAATAAGTTCGCGCACGAAAAACGGTTTGACGATGTAATCGTTGGCGCCCAACTCCAGGCCCACGATGCGATCGGTTTCGGATGCGCGCGCGGTGAGAAAAATCACCGGGACGTGCGCCAGCTCGGGATGATTGCGAATCCCTTTGCAAATTTCGAGGCCGTCCGAATCCGGCAGCATGATGTCAAGGATGATCAGGTCCGGATGCTCGCGGCGGCACAATTCCAGCGCGCCCTTACCGGTTTGCGAACCGGCCATCACGAATCCTTCCTTCTCCAGGTTGTATTGAACCAGGCTGTACAGATCGGAATCGTCTTCGATCAGAACGATCTTCTTCATCTCGTCCCAGCGTAACTGGAGCAAGGTTACAACACAATTACATTTAAGTGAAGGAGCCTTGAACCGCCAAACTTATTCGCACC
>DASYPO010000088.1:0-20844 GCA_036006545.1 Bryobacteraceae bacterium | reverse complement strand
CGATTCTGCCGGTCAATCCACTCGGTTCCTCGATCGGCCTTATGTCGAGCTCTGCTGGAGGGCGATGCAGCCGCGCGCGCGGCTGAGCCGGTGCTTGATCGCAGTTATCGAATCCGATTCGAACCATGATGTCTGGATCCGAACCTGCGTATCGATAGCCGCAGATGCAGGACGCATCGAAGGCGCGCAAGGCCTGTTGCAGCTCGGCTTCTGTCTCCGGTTGCTTTTTCCAAATACAGTGCGTAAGCCCTGCATCGGCCCACCCGATCAAATCGGGCGCCACTTCATGCGGCGCGCCGCAAGACATGCATTCGCCATTCACGACGTAGAAATCCCCCGGCGCCGATTGAAGGTGCGCACGAGTCTTCGGTTCAGCACTCATCTTGCTTCGATCTCACCACGTGATCCCGGTAAGCCTCTCCGTCTCCGTCCACAACCGCTTGGCGCTGGCGTCATCCTGCGCCTCAGGCGACGGCGTCGCGAGCTTGCACTTATAGAAGTAACCCCCGGTCGCGCCCGCCACCTCCGGCGACGACGCGAGATACACGATCGTCTCCGCGCCCTTCGCCTGCGAGATCGCGAACAGCTTCGCGATCTTCACGACCATCGAAAATGCCCCGCCGCTCTGATCGCCGAAACGCGTCGAGACGAAGCCGGGATGCAGACAATTCGCAGTGACACCTTGCGGCAGACGATGCGCCAGCTCACGCGTGAACAGAATATTGCAAAGCTTGGACCGGCCATAGACCGAGAACCCGCTGTATCCCTTTTCGGCCTGAAGATCGCTGAAGTCGAGCTTCTTGCCCTTGTGCGCGTCGGACGCCGTATTGACGACACGCGCGCCGGGCGTAGCGGCCAGCCGTTCGCGCAAGCCGTGTGTCAAGACGAAATACGACACGTGATTCGTCGCGAAGGTCATCTCCAGACCATCGGCTGTGACTTGGCGCGAATTGAACAGCGCGCCGGCGTTGTTGATCAGTACATCGATGCGCGGCTCCGCTGCGGCGATCTCCGCCGCGACGCGTTTCATCTCGGCTATGCGCGACAGGTCAGCGTAGTAGATCGTGTTGCCATGCCCGGGAATGCGGCCCAGCGCGGCTGCACCGCGGGTCTTATCGCGTGCCACCAACACCATGCGCGCGCCCATCGCGGCGAGCCGTTCGGCGGCGACCATTCCAATGCCCGATGTCGCGCCCGTGATGACCACAACCTTGCCGTTCATGTGGTCCAACTGTACATTATTCGCCGATGATTTTGACCAGCGCGCGTTTGCGGCGCCGGCCATCGAATTCACCGTAGAAAATCTGCTCCCATGGGCCGAAATCGAGCTTCCCCACGGTGACAGCGACGACCACTTCGCGTCCCATGACCTGCCGTTTCATGTGAGCGTCGGCGTTGTCTTCGCCGGTGCGATTGTGCAGGTACTGCGAAGTTGGTTCATGCGGCGCAAGCTGCTCCAGCCACTTCTCATAATCCTGGTGCAGGCCGCTCTCATCGTCATTGATGAACACCGACGCAGTGATGTGCATGGCATTCACCAGCACCAGTCCCTCGCGCACGCCGCTCTCCTTAAGGCAATCGGTCACCTGGCGAGTGATGTTGACGAACGCGCGTCGCGTGGGCACCTCGAACCACAATTCCTTGCGATAACTCTTCATGTCTGAGATCATCTCGCTTAATGCCGCGCTTTGGGGCCTTCCTGTTGTGGACGAGCTGTGCGCTGGCGCAATCTCCGCTGGATTCGCTCAACAACCGACTGCCGTCCTGGCTGCGTTTTTCGGGTGAGGAGCGTGGACGCGCGGAGGGGTTTTTCGGCGGGGCATTCCGGCCCGACAACGACGACCTGTACTTGTTGCAGCGCGCGCGGTTCGACATGTACATCGTGCCAGCAGCGTGGTTGCAGTTTCGCTTTGAGACGCAGGACGCCCGCGTTTTCTGGAAAACGCAGACGCCTTACGCGCCGCCTTTCCAAGACACCTGGAACCTTCGGCTGGCGTTCGTCACGATCGGCGACTTCGACCAGGGTCGCGTGTCGCTGCTGGTGGGACGCCAGGCGCTGGTGTTTGGCGATGAAAGGCTGGTCGGGCAATCGAACTGGACAAACGCCGCGCGCACCTTCGACGCCGCACGAGTTCGGCTACGCTCCGGGAAACTGCGCGTGGATCTGTTCGCGTCGTCTGTCGTCGTCCTGCGTGACGGGCAGGTGGGCGAGGCGACAGCCGCCAATAATCTGCACGGCGTCTATGGCGGTCTGGAGAACGTGATTCCGAATTCGATCATCGAGCCGTATGTGCTGTGGCGAGTTTCGCGCGGCACGCGGGCTGAGCTGACCGCGGCCGGAAATTTGGACGTGAAGACGACGGGCGTGCGGTGGGTGGGGAAGATCGCGGACACGACGGATTACGGAATCGAAATGGCGGTGCAGCGCGGCAGCGTCGGGCGGGATCACGTCGCGGCATGGGCTGGCCATTGGGTGCTCGGGCACACGTTCAAAGAAGCAAAATGGAAGCCGCGCATCTTGGGCGAATACAACTATGCGACCGGCGATGCGGATCCACGCGACGGGCGGCAGGGCACGTTCGATCAACTCTACCCCACCGCGCACGATAAATACGGCCTCGCCGACCAGGTAGGCTGGAAAAATATCCATCACCTGCGGAGCGGCTTGGACTGGAAGCCGTCGCCGAAGTTCGGGTTCGGCACGAAATTCAACGCGTACTGGCTGGCGAATGCGCACGACGGTTTGTACAACACGTCGAGCACGCTACTGGTCCGCGATACGACCGGCGCTGCGGGCCGATTTGTTGGAACGGAGTTGGACGCGACGGCGTTATGGTCGCCAGTAAAAAGCGCGCAGGTCGGTGCGGGCCTCGCACATCTGTTCCCGGGAACGTTCCTCCACCGCACAACTCCGGGTCACTCCTACACCGCCCCCTACATCTTCTTGAATTATGTTTTTTGATCCGCGTTAGTCTGCGTGCATCTGCGGCTAAGTAATCCGGCTTAGGAAACTCTCGCCCTTGACGATCCGCGCGCCGAAGTTTTCCGCAACCGTCTGCCCGATGTCCGATAGCGATCCACGCACACCGAGATCCACGCCAGCGCGACCGCGTTTGCCGTACGCGAGAACCGGTACGTACTCGCGGCTGTGATCGGTGGAAGCCGTGGTCGGGTCGCAGCCGTGATCCGCGCAGAAAATCGCCAGATCGTCTTCGCGAAGTTTGGATTCGAAAGCGGGAAGCCACGCGTCGGTTTCCTCTAACGCACGCGCGTAGCCTTCCACATCGTTACGATGCCCATAGAGCTGGTCGAAATCGACCAAGTTTACGAAGATCATGCCGCGGTCGACCGCATCCATGGCCCCCAGCGTTTTCGCCATGCCGTCGGCGTTGCTCTTGGTTTTTTCGTATTCGCGAATTCCGCGGCCCAGGAAAATATCGAAGATCTTGCCGATGCTGAAGACGTCGAGTTTGCGCTCGGCAAGCTGATCGAGCAGCATCCCTTGCGGAGGCGGCACGGCATAATCGTGGCGATTCGTCGTGCGCGCGAACTTCCCCGGCTCCCCGGCGAAAGGCCGCGCGATTACGCGACCGACCTCGTGCTTCCCACGCAGGATCTCGCGCGCGGTCTCGCAAATCTTGTAGAGCTCGAAAAGCGGAATCACGTCTTCGTGCGCCGCTACTTGAAAGACACTGTCCGCGGACGTGTACACGATGGGCGACCCGGTGCGCACGTGCTCCTCGCCCAATTCCTTTATGATCTCGGTGCCGGAAGCCGCGACATTGCCGAGCGCGCGCCGGCCGATGCGACGCTCGAATTCGTCCATTACTTCTGGAGGAAATCCATGGGGGTAAATCGGAAACGGCTTTTCGAGATGGATCCCGACCATCTCCCAGTGACCCGTAGTCGTATCTTTACCCGGCGACGCAAGCGTGCAGCGACCGTAGGCTCCCAGAGGTTCGGCGGCAGCGTCTAGTCCTGCCAGCGGTTTTATGTTCGCCAAACCAAGCTTCGAAAAATTCGGGAGCTTCAACGGACGCTGGCGCGCGATGTTTCCCAGGGTGTCGCTCCCGGCATCCCCGTACTTTGCAGCGTCGGGCATTTCCCCGATGCCAACACTGTCGAGTACGATCCAGACCACACGTTTGAACGTCGCCGCGCTCATTTCGCTCCCCCCGCCGAGGATTCTCTGAGTGCCGAAGCAATTCTCTCGGTTAACTGCTCGACAAAAGTCTCCGGGAGAAATCCATTCATGCGGCTGGCGATGCGTCCCTGTTTGTCGAACACAATCGTGGATGGAATCGCGCTCACCTGCAGAAAGCGTTGCAAGCCATCCTCGTAGTAAACATTCGCACGGCTCCATTGCATGTTTTCGAGAAAACCGTCGACCAGGCTGCGATCTTCGTCCGCGTTGATTCCCAGAAAGACGACGTCCTTGCGGCCTCGGAAACGCTTTTTCACTTCTTCGTAAAGCGGATGCTGAATGCGGCACGGCTGACACCATGTGGCCCAAAAATCGAGCACCACGACGCTGCCGCGCAGACTGGCGAGCGCCAGTTTCGATCCATCTACTCCGGTGAGCGTGAAGTCCATCGGATCGATGACGCCGGTGTTTGGGTCGATGGCCTTCATGCGTTTGAGGCGTTCCTCGAGCAGCGCCGCCGTCCGATCGTACGCCGAGAGGATCACGTCGCCCAGGCCTTTTTCGGAGCCGTGCAGCTTGCGGTAGATTTCGCCCAATAACTTCCGGTCCGTCGCGCGATCAGCATCGGAAGCGCGGGCGTCCGGGATCGCGAACGCGTCGGCCAGACGCTGCACCGCGTCTTCGTGGCGACCCATAGCGGCGAGCGCAACCGACCACTCCCGGGCGCTTTCTTCGTTGGGATAAACGGAAAAGGCTCGGGCGGCGAGCGGCTCGGCCTCATCCTTTTTTCCCAGTTGCGATTTTGCGCGCGATTGATACAGCAGCATGCGCGCCAGGCTGCGGTCGCGTTCTTCCTGTTTACGTCCCGCGTCGCGACCCGAGCCGGGTCCCAACTGCACGATGATCGCCTCGAATACCTTGGCGTGTTCCAGCGCCTTAGCGGCGTTTTCGGAACCACCCAACGCGAGCTCGGCGCGGGCCACCCGATCCAACAGCACCACGTCGTCAGGTGCGGTGGCCAGGACGAGCTCGCCGTAGAGCGCAGTGCGGCGATCGTCCTTGGTATCGATCGCGGCCTTCACCAGCATGCGCTCAATCTCAGCACGCGCCGGCGCATCCGGATATTTCTTCAGATAGGCTTCGAGAGCGCGAATCGCCTCCATCGGGCTCGCGTTTGCTTCGGTAAGCGCCTGGGTAAGTTCCTGCTGGGCTTTCTCGTTGGCCTGGTTGCCTTGTGAGAGCACCGTCGGCACCTGCGCCATTACGCCGCCGGCAAAAAAAAGCAGCAGCCACTTCATGGTTTTTTGGACGAGTCTGGGGGCGGAGTGCGAATGGTTTCCGCTAGCCGCGCCGCACGCTGGCGCGCCATGTGCAGGTATTGCTCGTCGCTCGCCACGCGATCGAACAGTGGCAGGAATTGCGCGGTCGCCACCAGCTTCTTCCCCGCGTAGGAATTCTCGATATCGATCAGCGTCTGATGCACGCCCAGCCGATCGTGCCGAATCGATCGCCGCAGCACGATTAGCAATCTCACCGATTCTGTGATGCGCTCAAACCAGTCGTGCAAGGTTTTGGCGCTCTCGTCGAGCGAGTAATTGAATTTCACCTCTTGCTTCGAGTCGCCGTCCTCCCAACGGAAAGTTTTGGCACCCATGTTGGCGACCTTCAGTCCGGATTCGAGCGGATGTTTGAAATGGTCCAGCGAACTCGCCAGCGCGAACATTGCCGTAGCCGCTTCGGCGCCGAGCTGAAGTTTCTCGGGATTATCATCTGGCGATTCTTTGTACAGCGCCTCGCCGCTTTTCTCCACCTGAATCCAAACATAGGCGGGAGTCGAGCCGGGAAATTCTTTGGTGTAAACGATTCGCTGGGCGTTCGCCGCGACAGCCAGCAGCAACGTCGCCCCCAGCAGATAACGCTTCATCGAGCCGCTCCCACCGCGCTGCGCCCGCATTGCGTCGCATGGCAAATCGCGACCGCCAGCGCGTCGGCCGCGTCCTCGGATTCGATCTCGTGATCCAGGCCCGTGAGCGTCCGCACCATTAACTGCACCTGTCGTTTTTCTGCGCGGCCGTAGCCCACCACGCTGGTTTTCACTTCGAGCGGCGAATACTCGCCCAACGAGATTCCCGCTTCGGCGATCGCTAGCAATGCCACGCCGCGAACATGAGCCAGCTTCAGCGCGGTCTTGACGTTCAGCGAAAAGAACACTTCTTCGACCGCCGCGGCGTCGGGTGCGTGCGCGCTCAAAAGTCCGCGCAACACCGTCGCGATTTCCGCTAGTCGCGACGCCAGAGAATCGCGCGGCGACATGTTGATCACACCGTGGGCCACCACGCGATGCCGGCGGCCGTCACTATCGATGACGCCCCAGCCGGTGCGCTCGGTTCCGCAGTCGATGCCCAGAACTCGCACGCCGGCTTGCCTCCCGAACGCGCCGGCCTACCCGGCCAGCGCCTCCAGTTCCTTCTCGTCGACGTCGAAATTGGAATAGACGTTTTGAACGTCGTCGTGCTCTTCCAGCGCCTCGCTCAGGCGCAGCATGCCGCTGGCGTTCTTGCCCTCCAGCTTCATCAGATTCTTGGCGATCATCGCGATCTCGGCGGATTCCGTGGGAATGCCCGCCTTGGTGATCGCCTCCAGAACCTTTTCGTGACTTTCGGGAGACGAAATCACTTCCCAGCTTCCGCCCTCGTTGCGCAGATCCTCCGCGCCGGCATCGAGCACCAGATCCATAAGTTGATCCTCGCCAGCTTTTTCGCCGTCGATGATGATCTGACTCTTGCGCTCGAACATCCACGCGACGCTGCCCTGCTCGCCCAAGTTTCCGCCGTTTTTCGAAAACATATGGCGGATATCGCTCACCGTTCGGTTGCGATTATCGGTGGCCACCAGCACCAGCACGGCGGCGCCCCCCGGGCCGTAGCCTTCAAACATGATCTCGTCGATCTGACCGCCCTCGAGCTCACCCGTGCCGCGCATGATGGCCCGTTTGATGTTGTCGGCGGGCATGCTGGCGGCCTTGGCGGCTGTAACGGCCGTTCGCAGGCGCGGATTCATGTCCACATCTCCGCCGCTGCGCGCGGCGATCATGATCTCTTTGATAATGCGCGTGAAGGCCTTACCGCGCTTGGCGTCTAAGGCGGCCTTCTTGTGCTTGATGGTTGCCCACTTGGAATGACCTGACATAACGAACCTCGGCGTGGAGCTTTGAAGCTTCGCTTCGCTTAACTTTCGAGGATAACAGACTTGGCTTCGGAGAAGCAGACTTGTGAGTCTGGACGCTGGTACTACATGGTCGATGGTTGGCCTATAGTGCCACCGGAAACTGTCGAAATGATACCGGGGACGTGTTACTTCGCTTTCGTCATCTCCGTGCAGCTCCCGACATATACCGGCGTCTCGCAGTCTCGATTGCGGCCGGACTTGTGGGAATGCTGCTTAACTACTTCAGTTTCCATAGTTTGGGAGGCGGGCGACTGTGGTTCGGCAGCGTTCTTCCTTTAACCGTCTCGCTTACCTTGGGCCCGTGGTATGGGTTCCTCGGCGCGCTGATCGAAGAATTACCGACCGCCTTCACTTATCATCAGCCGAGTGGATACCTGGTGCACACCCTGGGAGTCCTCGCCGTCGGCCTTCTCGCTAAGCGCCGAATCGTTCCGTTAGCGGCTCAAGGAATCTTCTGGGGCGTCGTGGTCCTCCCAACTTTGGTCATTGTGTGGAAGACGGGCCTGGTTACACTTCCTGCTCCGGTGTGGGCAGTCGGATTGAAGCTGCTGCTGACCGGGCTGCTGAACGTGACCATCGCCGACCTGCTGAGCGGCTGGCCCCGGATCGCGAACTGGCTGGGCGCGCGGGCGCCTGAGCCACGCTCCTTCCAGGCGCACCTTTCCCGCGGATTCCTGCTGGCTACCGCGCTACCCTTGCTTTCGCTTAATATCGCGCTCAACTGGGTGCATCTGGACCGCATGGAGCGGGACGCCGGCGCACACCTGCATGAAGCCCTGATCCGGGTGGTAGATGACGCTAACGACTTTATCGACAAACACCGCGGCGGCGTTCTGACCCTGGCTGCGATGCTGGAGCGGGAGACGACACTGGATAGTACCCATGCTGATCCCATCTTGGCCACCTACCACCGGGTGTATCCGGGGTTCCGGACGCTCGCGCTCATCGCTGCGGACGGACGCCTCCTGGGCGTCGATCCGCCGACCAACAACGTTGGCGAGCGAATGCTGGACCGGAAGGTAAACCTGGGGGATCGCGAATATTTCAGGCGTGTGGTGGCCTCCGGCCAGCCCTTCACTTCAGATGTGATCATGGGACGACAGTTGGGCGCGGATCCACTGGTAATCATCGCGGCACCGGTTAAGGATGCAAACGGCAACGTTCTCGCCCTCGTGACCGGGTCGTTACGCTGTGCACGCTTCCAGGAATTCGGCCGGAGCCTGGCGACGTTTCGCGCGGGAGAAATGCTGTGGCTCGATCGGCGCGATCGCGTGATCTATTCGACGCCGGGTGCGCCCTTCCAGCCTTTGCAATCGCTACATGACTCGCCGGTAGTCAATGATTCGGCCGGTTCCCTCTATTTCCGCGACTCCACCTCGCACCAGCCGGCTCCCGCCCCAGGGCTGCGCGGAGCTATGCAGCAGGCTGAAACGCGCGTGGCTGCGCGGGGACGCACGGCCACTGGCTGGACCATTATCCTGTCGCAGCCGGTGAGCGCGCTGCTCACCGATTCGGCCCGGTATTACATCGCGACCGCGTGCTGGGTTGTCATAGGACTACTGGCGTCGATCCTTGCCGCGCGCATGCTTGGCGCGCTGCTCACGCGGCCAGTCCAACACCTCGTCGAACGCGTCAACAAGTTCGGGATTGACGGGACGGTACCCGCCGCCACGCCGCTCCCTGCGAACACCCCGCTCGAATTGTCGCGTCTGATGGGCAACTTCGACAGCATGGCCGTCCGGCTCAACGAGAGCTATCACCAGCTTCAACTCGCCCTGGTCGATCGCGAACGGCTCAACGCTGAGCTGGCCGGCGTTCTGAGCGATCTGGAATCCAAGGTGAAGGTCCGTACCACTGAACTGGCCGAAGCCAAGGAGCGCGCCGAGGATGCCAATCGCCTGAAGAGCGAGTTTCTCGCCAATATGAGCCACGAGATTCGCACCCCCATGAACGGCATCCTGGGGATGATGGATGTGCTGTTCGATACGCCCCTCGATGCGGAGCAGCGGGATCAGTTGGAGACCGCGCGCAGATCGGCTGGGAACCTGCTCGTGATTCTCAACGACATCCTGGACTTCTCCAAGATCGAGGCCGGCCGGCTGGATCTGGACCTGACTCCCTTCTCCATCGACGCACTGGTCGTCGAGACGGTTCGCACTCTCGAACCAGTTGCCGAAACGAAGGGCCTGGTTGTTCGCTGGGACGTTTCAGAGGGGGTTCCAACGGTAGTGATCGGCGACCCCATGCGCATTCGCCAGGTCCTGCTCAATCTGCTGAACAACGCCATTAAGTTCACACCTGCCGGTCACGTGCACGTTAGCGCGGAGCTGCAAGCGAGCGGGGCTAACAATGTGTTGATCCGCTTCAGCGTGCGGGACACCGGAATCGGAATGACCGAGGAACATCAGCGGGTAATCTTTGAACCGTTCCGCCAAGCCGATGGATCCACCACCCGGCGTTATGGCGGCACGGGCCTGGGCCTTTCGATCTCCCGCCACCTGGTGGAACTGATGGGCGGACAGGTATGCGTCGAAAGTCTTCCGGGTCATGGCAGCAATTTTCATTTTTCGGTCTCACTGGGGCTCGACCCCGCCGCGCTTTGCGAGCCCAGCCTGAAGTCCTTGAGGCAGGCTACTTTGACCCTGGACCGGCCCGAGATGCAACCGCTGCGGATTCTGCTGGCAGAGGACAACGTCGTGAACCAGCGCATCGCGCAGCGACTTCTGGAGCGACGCGGTCACCAGGTGACGGTGGTTGGCGACGGCGTAGCCGCGCTGGAGGCCATAGCGCGTGAGCGATTCGACCTGGTGCTGATGGACGTGCAAATGCCCGGCATGGATGGGCTCACCGCCATGCGCATGCTGCGCGAGCGCGAGGCGGCAATGCCGGGCGGCCGGACCCCGATCGTCGCAATGACCGCCCACGTAATGCGCGGCGACCGCGAGCAGTTCCTGCTGGCGGGAGCAGACGGCTATGTCGCTAAGCCGGTACAGGTAGACCAATTGCTGGCGGAGATCGCGCGAGTCACACAGCCGCAGACCGAGCCGGCGCCGACCTGACCAGGTAGCTTCTAACCGTAAGACGGATGCGTAAGCTGCTGCCGAGGGCTACATTGGAAATATGCGCATTCCCATGTATCAGGTCGATGCTTTCGCCAGCCGCTTGTTCACCGGAAATCCTGCTGCGGTTTGTCCGCTCGATCGCTGGCTGGACGACGCCACTATGCAAGCCATCGCGGCGGAGAATAATCTCGCCGAGACCGCGTTTTACGTTCCCGCGGGTAAGGATCGATTCGGGCTGCGCTGGTTCACGCCTCTGGTCGAAGTGGATCTCTGCGGGCACGCCACGCTCGGCACCGCCCACGTGATCTTCGAAATTCGTCGTGAAGTTACCGGAAACGCCGTAGCTTTCGATTCGAAGAGCGGCGAATTGCGCGTGGCCCGTGAAGGCGATTTGCTGGCCCTGGACTTCCCTTCCCGACCGCCTGCGGCTTGTGACGTGGACGCGCGACTGGTCGACGCGCTGGGCGCTCCCCCGGCGAAGATCATCGGCGCACGCGACTACTTGTGTGTGTACGAAACCGAAGCACAGGTTCGCGCACTGGCCCCGAATATGGATATGCTCGCCCAGGTCGACCGGTTCGCCGTGATCGCAACGGCGCCTGGGAACGACTGCGATTTTGTCTCGCGATTCTTCGCACCCTCCAAAGGCGTGCCGGAAGATCCCGTGACCGGATCGGCGCACACCACCCTGATTCCCTACTGGGCGGAGCGCCTCGGAAAAACCAAGCTACACGCGCGGCAGCTTTCGAAACGTGGCGGCGAACTGTGGTGCGAATTGCGCGGCGATCGCGTCAAGATCGCGGGCCGCGCGCTACAGTATCTGGAGGGCTCGATCGAAATCGGGACCAACT
Source organism: Bryobacteraceae bacterium (assembly GCA_036006545.1). Classification (GTDB taxonomy): domain Bacteria; phylum Acidobacteriota; class Terriglobia; order Bryobacterales; family Bryobacteraceae; genus Palsa-187. The sequence continues at coordinate 9,559 of DASYPO010000088.1, read as the reverse complement.
ACCCAGATGCAGCCACCGCAGGCGCGTCCAATTTCGAAACTGTCGGCCGCTGCTGAACGGCCGCACGTCTCGCTGTTTGTCACGTGCGTCGTCGACCAGGTGTTTCCCGCCGTGGGAATCGCCATGGCCGACGTACTTGAACGGCTCGGCTGCACGGTAGAATTTCGCCGCGACCAGACTTGCTGTGGGCAGCCTGCGTTCAATAGCGGCTTTCGCGCCGAAGCGCGTTCCGTCGCCGAGCATTTTCTGAAGACCTTCGAGGGTGCGACGCATATCGTCGTACCATCGGGCTCTTGTTGCTCGATGATCACGCATCATTTTGCGGATGTGTTCGAGCCGGGCGATCCGCGCGTGGCGGACCTGGAACATCGTGTATTTGAGTTTTCGAGTTTCCTGGTCGACGTGCTGGGCGTCGAGGACGTGGGCGCGAAACTTGACGGAATAGCGACCTATCACGATAGCTGCCACGCGCTGCGCGAGCTGAAGATCAAAGACGCGCCACGGCTGCTGCTGTCGCACGTTCAGGGTCTGAAGATCGCCGAAATGGACGCCGCCGAAGAGTGCTGCGGATTCGGCGGGACCTTCTCAGTAAAGTTCGCCGATATTTCCGGGGGCATGGCGCGGACCAAGATCGATTCCATCGAGCGTACCGGCGCTGGAATCGTCGTCTCCATCGATTCGAGTTGCCTGATGCAGCTTCAAGGCGCGCTGTCGCGGGCGAAATCGCCGGTGCGGACCATGCACCTGGCCGAGGTGCTCGCTTCCCGCTAACCATGCCGGAGACTTTCCCACACCCGGCCACTTTGAAGATTCAGGGCGCGACCTATTCGGCCACGGCCCGACTTGCAGATCGCCGCCGCGAGACCGTTTCTCACGAAGCCTTGCCCGATTATCAGCAGCTCCGGCAGTGGGCGCACAACGTCAAGAAACACACGCTGGATCATCTCGATTACTACCTGGAGCAACTGGAGCGCAACGTAACCAAGCGTGGCGGAAAAGTGATCTGGGCGCGCGACGGCAAAGACGCCAACGAATTCATCCTGGGGCTGGCCCGTGAGCGCGGCGTGAAAATCATCGTCAAATCGAAGTCCATGACCTCGGAAGAAATTCACTTCAACGATCATTCCGAGGCCGCCGGAATCGAACCCGTCGAAACCGATCTCGGCGAGTACATCATGCAGCTCGCCGGAGAAAAGCCGTTCCACATTATCGCGCCCGCGTTGCATAAGACCCGCGAGGACGTTGCTGATCTGTTCACAAAACACCTTCACGTCGCGCGCGAAACTGTGGTCGAGAAGCAGACCGCGATCGCCCGCGTCGCGCTGCGCGAGAAATTTCTCGAAGCCGGGATGGGTATCACCGGCGCGAATTTTCTGGTAGCCGATTCGGGCGCGATCATCGTCGTCGAGAACGAAGGCAATGCGCGCTTGAGCAGTTCCGCGCCGAAGATTCATGTCGCCGTCGCGGGGATCGAGAAATTGGTTCCGCGCGCGCAGGACTTGGCAGCGTTTCTGAAATTGCTGGATCGAAGCGCAACCGGGCAGCCGTTGAGTGTGTACACGTCGTTGCTGGCCGGACCGCGCCGCGCCGGCGAGCCCGATGGACCCGACGAATTCTACCTGGTGCTGCTCGATAACGGCCGCACTAAGTTGCTGGCCGACGCCGCAAAGCGCGAATCGTTGTATTGCATCCGCTGTGGCGCGTGCCTGAATCACTGCCCCGTGTATCGAAAAATCGGCGGGCATTCGTATCCGTGGGTCTACTCGGGACCCATCGGGAAAATCATCACGCCGCAGTTCATGGGCGTCCAGAAAGACCCGTGGCTGCCCTTTGCGTCGAGCCTGTGCGGGGCGTGCGCCGAAGTTTGCCCGGTGAAGATCGACCTTCCAAAAATCCTGCTGACGCTCCGCCAGGAAGTCACCGAGATGCGCACGCGCGAAGGCTCGAATCGTAGCGAGCGCACCGCGTTCCGCATGTGGGCCTGGGTGATGCGCCATCCGCGTCTGTACGAAAAAATGTCGGTGGTGGGATCCGGATTTGCTCGCGCGTTTCCGGGATTGTTGGCGATTGGTCCGGTCAAGGCGTGGCTGTCGCAGCGCGAAATGCCGGCGACGCCGAAACAAAGTTTTCGGGAGTTATGGAAGGATCGGAAATGAGCGCTCGCGACGAAATCCTCTCGCGCGTTCGATCGGCCTTAGGTCGCCAGGCCAGCGATCCCGTACCCGACCCGCCGCCGCCCGCGCTCGCGTTCATCACCAGTTCCCCAGCCGAACGGGTCGAAACATTTCGATTGGCACTTGAAGCCCTGGCTGGAAAGGTCTCGGTTGCGCGTACGCCGGCCGAAGCAGGCGATTACGTTCGCGCCGCCGTCGCCGGGCGCACGTTCGCTGCCTCCCACGCGCCACTGCTCGCCCAGTGCGGCATCGCCGCGTCCAGTTTTTCGCGCGAGGACTACGCAAAAGTCGACGTCGGAATAACCTCGGCCGATTACGCCCTTGCCGAAACCGGATCGCTCGTGGTTCTGACGGAATCCAGCGAATCGCGCTTGCTTTCGCTGCTTCCGCCGTGTCATATCGCCGTGGTTGCTCGCTCGCGAATTGTGGAAAACCTGGAACAGTTACTAACTCTCCTGCCCGAACCCACGGCCAACTCCAGCGCGATGGTGATTATCACCGGACCCAGCCGCACCGCCGATATCGAGATGCTGCTGGTGCGCGGCGTACACGGACCCGGCGAAATTCACGTCGTGATTCTTGAGGATTAACTCGCAGAGAATGTAACTGGATGCGCGTGCGGTGCATCACACCGGATATGAGAAAACTTCTTGCCTTGATGGCATTTACGGCGGGAACCGCCGCTTGGGGCCAGGGCTTTGAGGCCTGGTTCAGCGCCGGGCAATCGCTCCTGTCGAATAGCGGCCTGGGAACCACCGCCACTTCCGGAGGCACCAAAGACGATGTGAAGCTCAACGACGGCTTCCGGTTTTCATTGCGGATGGCTTTGAACACCCAAAAGTTCAGTGGCTATGAAGTGGGCTACGGTTACAATCGCTCGGCTCTCCATTTCCGCGACGGTAGCAGCGCGGATGTCGGGTTCGGCGAACATCAAGGCACCGTGAACTATTTGCTGTACGCCACGCCGGAGGGCTCCAAGCTCCGGCCCTTTTTCACAGGCGGCGTGGGTTTCAATAATTACAGCGTCGGCGGATCCAGCAATACTAAATTCGGAATCAATTACGGCGGCGGCGTTAAGGTGCGCGTTGGACCGAAGTATGCGATCCGTTTCGACCTGCGCGAATATAACAACCCCAAGCCGTTCGATCTCGCTCTCAAGAGCGGATGGGTTCGTCAGACGGAGATTTCGGGCGGCTTCGGCGTCGTATTCTAACGGCCACTCCGAGCCATCCCACAATCGACAGCAGCGTCACGCCCTGGCCGATCCGGCTTTCGGCCGGCCATTCATACACTAGTCGGATATCATGCTCGCCGGGCGGGACCTGGATTCGCATGAAGTACAGCACGTCTTTCACGACCGGTAGCTTCGCGGAATCTTCGTAAGCGGTCCAACCGGCGTCCCAGGTTTCCTGCACCAGGATCGATTCTCCGCGCTCGGTCCGCACCCGTAAGCGCATTTTGATATTGCTCACGCGCTGATAGCCAACTTCGGTCGCGGATTCTTCCGCCGCCGCCGCGTAAGCACGAAGCTGCGCGGCGTTCTCGTTGCTCCAAGGAACCGGCGCGAGCGATTCCATCCTCGCCTCATTCACTACGCGAGCTAGTCCTCGAAATCGCCGCGGCACGCGATACACAATATCGCCGCCCTGATCGTAGATCACCGGAAGGCGTCCGGCGAATTTTCGCGGCTTCGGCATTTGTCTTTTTGGCTCTTGCGAAGGATCTTCGTGCGCGATCACCGCGTCGTTGCCGCTCGCGATCAGCCAATCGATCTCGCGATCCAGGTCGTCGCCAATATTTACCTGCCACTGCTCCAGCGCGCGCAGCCGATGCGGCGAGCCCTGGTCGGACCCGCCGGTGATTTCGGCGACGTCGCGCCACGCCGAGGACCAGACTCGCATCGATCCGCTGGTGAACACGCGCGCCCCCGGCATATTCTGGGCGATCCATTCCGGTAACCGGTGTTCGACGCGCCCGTTAACGTTGGATTCGGAGTTGTAAACCGACCAGGGATGCCATAAATAATCAGGCACAACACAAAGGACCAGCAGCACCGCCGCGACCGCAAAGCGTCGACGAATCGACGCGAGCATGCGGACCGCCTCGGCGAGCGGCAGAATCAAAAGCAGATCCAGCTCGGGGAGGAATCGCATCGGCTCGCCAACGATGCGGAATCCGTACAATTTGGCCCCAACTGTGCTGATCAGAAAAAGGACAATCGCAGTGCCCAGAAATATCGGCCACGCGCGGCCACTCCACCGTCCGGCGAATCTCCACAGCACCACCAGCATCACGACCAGAATCACGATACCGAACCATCGCGATCCCGAGTTACCGGGCGGTGTGATCAGCCGCAGATTCGCCAGATTGCGCAGCAGGAAGGTCGGTGTGAGCCACCACGCGCACAATCCATAAGTCAGCGCGACGATTAATGCGCAGTGCTTCCAGATCGACCGGTCGGTTTGATCGAGCGCGATGGCCCACACCGCAATCGCCGAAAGAACCAGCAACGCCGCCCCCCCATAAACACTGGCCGAAACCACTGCGGCGGAGGCGGCCGCGCAGGCCAATAAGGCCGCCATAGATCGGCTCCGCAGCGCGATCCACAGCCAACCGAGCGCGAACGGGATAATCGACAGCGCGCTGATGTGCGGCCCGTCGCCCCATTTCAACAGGTAGTTCAGGCGCAGCGGCATGCCCAGCAGCGAGTCGTCAAAATAGGCGGGGAACATCGCGAAGACCGGCGAGAGAATCGCGTACGCTCCCGCGGCGAGCCAGCCAGTGAATCGCCGTCCGCTCCAGACGCGAACCATAAAGTACACGCCCGCCACTCCCACGCAATAGAACGCTCCGATCAGGATGTGATAACCCTGCGCGGGAACAACGCGCAGGAATTTCGCGAGGATCGCCGTTCCAAATACCGTAGCCGGCGATTGCAGGTGATCGAAGCGCGCCCCTCCGTACCACAATGCCTGCCACTTGGGATGCGGGAAATGCTCCTGAACATAGCGGGCATTGGTGATGAGCGCGCCGTCGGTCGATTCCCAGTTATTCAGGTACTCGATGCGAAATAGCGGAGCGATCAGGACCGCAGTTAGTAAGAACAGGAGCGCGCAGTCGAGCAGCAGTTGTCGCTTCGGCACAACAGGCAGGGGCGCGTTCACGAGGCCGACGAACCCGAGACGCTGCGATAACGGCGCGAGAGGCTCTCCAGGCGGCGGTCGCGTAGCAGGCCGTGTTTGTGCAGCCAATATCGCCACACCACATATAGAATTCGCGTCCCGTAGATGGTGCTTTGGACAAATGATGCCGACGACGCCAGCGGGAAGTAGCGCGTCGGTACCGGCACCTCCGCGATCGCCATGTCGAGCGCCACGAACTGCGCCATTACCTGCTGGTCGAAGATAAAGCCGTCCGAATTCATCGAAAAATTCACGGCGCGCAGTGCTTCCGCTTTATATGCGCGATATCCGGTGTGATACTCGGAAAGGTTCAGCCCAAAAACCAGATTTTCCACTTTCGTGAGAAAACGGTTGGCGATATATTTCCACCAGGGCATGCCCTGCTTTACCGGATTCAGCCCCATCAGCCGCGATCCAAGGACCACGTCCGCGCGTCCTTCCTCGATTGGGCGCACTATTTCGGGGAGCAGGCTCGGATCGTACTGGTAATCCGGGTGGACCATGACGATCACCTGCGCGTCGGTCCGCAGCGCCTCGGCGTAGCATGTTTTCTGGTTCGCGCCGTAGCCGTAATTACGATCGTGAACAAAAAGTTCGAGGCCTAGCTCGCGGGCGACGCGCACAGTTTCGTCGGAGGATGCATCGTCCACCAGAATCACCCGATCGATCACGTGATGCGGCAGATCCGTCCAGGTTTGCTCGAGCGTCTGCGCGGCATTGTATGCCGGCATCACCACCACGATCTTGAGCCGCTCAGTCAAAGCTTGATTCTCTCGCTAAGTCGCTCGGTCGCGCGCCCTCAGAATTCCTGACGACACTTATCACGAATTGATACGCGAATAATCTTTTCCACAGTCGCGCAAATCCAATCCAAATCCACTCGAACGCTTCCGCGAACCCCTTCAACCCAGGCAGCGCGAGCGAAAACGGGAGCGGAGTCAACCGCACCGACTCGATGGAATATCCCGCTCGTTCAAACAGTCTCACCCAGTCGTTCCACACCATAAACTGCACATGCGTTCGATCGAACAACCCGCGCTCGTGTTTCGGAAAGCGGCCCGAAAGCACCACCAAGCGGAAATACAGATTGCCGCTGTTGGGCAGCGATGCCACGATACGTCCGTCCGGTTCGAGCACGCCGTTGAGATTGCGCAGCAGCGCGCCAGGATCGCGAAGATGCTCCAGAACATCCGCGCAAATGATGAACGCGAACCGTCCGTCCAAAGCGGGCAGTCCCTGTTCCAGGTCGTGCTCCACCAGGCGCACGTTGTGCGGAAAGTCACCGCCGTGTCCATCGGCCCGTTCGATACCGGTGACTTCGAAACCGCGCTCCGCCAGAAGACTAGCGAAGTAGCCCCCGCTGCACCCCACGTCTAATATTCGCCGACCCTCTCCGTCTATCGGAAGCGCTTCGAGCAGGCGCATATGGGACCCATAGCGGCTTGGGTTCAGCCGGTAATGCGCAGGCGCTGACTTGCTGGTCGCGATGGTCACGTCCGCCTTTTGCGGCTGCGGATAAGCAGCGCCACAGCCAGCATTAAGGAGGACGCGGTCAGCACCCCGCCAATCCGATTCTCGAGCGGTGTTTCAAAACGCGCCTGGATATTGTGGGATCCCGATGGAACGTCGAGAATCATGAAGTTCATCACCGGATCCTCGCGGATCGGAACCGGCCGGCCGTTCTCGTAAGCCCGCCAAGATGGATCGAACGTCTCCTGGATCAGAATCGCTTCGCCGCTCGCGACCTCCGCCTGCACATCGAACGCATCCGTGCCGCGCCACGTGACGCTCGCCGCAGCGGGTTTGGGATCTTCCACCACGGCGATGTATTGCGGGAGTTTCTCGACGGAGTTCTGAGCTGTGATCTTGCCGATGGCGTCCAGCGGTCGAGGATCGATCACTCGCCCGATGCCCGTCGAACGCCGCGGCACGCGATACACGATGGTGTCTTGTCCGTCATCGTAGAGCGGAGTGTACCGGCCTCGAAACTGCTCCGGATGCTGCATGTCGTGAAAGGCTTCCCGGGATTTCGGCCCCGCCACCACCACGGCGTCGGTACCCAGGGCTTGCAGCCACAACCGCGGCAGATCGGGATTCAGGTCGGCGGTGATCTGCCAGTAAGCCAGCACCAGGTTCTGGTTCAACATGCCTTGCAAGGAACCGCCGTCCTGCTCCGCGTTATCGAACCATGCATCATACCAGAAGCGTACCGTTCCGACGGAAAAAACGCGCTCGCCCGGCAGATTTTCCGCGATCCATTTGGTGATGCCGTACTCGTATTGCTCTTCGAGAGGTCCGGACGATGGAAATTGCGTGTACTTGTTTTTCACGTAAATCCGCGCCGGCACAAAAAACAGAATCACGAAAGCGACCGCGGCAAACCGGAACCGCTTTTTCCCCCATAATCGCCGCATGGCTTCGACGAAAACCAGGATCAGTACGATGTCCAACTCGGGGATTAAGCGCCCGTGTTCTCCGCTCACGCGAAAGCCAAGGTGGACGTGCGCCAGTACCCACAATCCGACAATGATCCCGCAGCCCGCGACGAATACCGTCCAAGTGCGCTCCGGCCGCCGCGCCGCGAAGCGATAACTCAGCTCGCAGAAAATCCACACTACTACTGCGAGCGTGATTCGCGACCATTTATTTCCCGGCGTCGCCACCCATTTCAAATCGATCAGAGTGATCTTCACATAGGACGGCGTGAGCCACACCGCACACAATCCATACGCCAGCGCGGCGATCCCGCCGGCGCGCAGCCACACTGTGTGATCGCACGCGGCGGTCCATACCGACCAGACCAGAATCGGGAAGAAGATCGCCAGCGCCGTCGCTCCGTAAAAATTGTGCGAGACCAGCGCCGCCGCCAGCAGCCCGGCCAGCGCGAACCATCCCGGATGCCAGCGGTGCAGCGCTTTCCAGGCCGCGGCGAGCACCGCCGGAAGAATGCAGACTGCCGAAATGTGCGGACCCTCGCCGTACGCCATGAGCGTGTGCAATCGCTGCGGAACCCAGAAGATGCTATCCAGCCGCACCTCCTTCATCAGCAGAAAAGAAGGTGACACCAGCGCAACTCCCGCCGCGGCCAGCAGCGCGCCTCCGCGCGATCCACTGCCGGCGCGAAACAACCAGTACACCGCCACGATTCCCAAGGCGTAAAGCAGCGCTGTGTAGAAGTGATGTCCGCGCGCCACCGAAACATGCGCGTAGCGTGAAATTAACGCCGGACCATAGCGAATCGCCGGCGGATAAATGTAATCGAAGCGTGTGCCGCAATACCACAGCGGCTGCCAGCCGGGGTGCGGAAGATGGTCGCGCAAGAACCGCGAATCGGAAACGAACGTCCCCTCAATGGACGACCAGTTGTCCAGATAATCCAGCTTGAACAGCGGCTTGATCAGCAGCGCCGTCAGTACAAACAGCAACGCCGCGTCCAGCCATGCGCTGTGACGCCCGGCCAGAATTTTGCGTGGCCAAGCGGTCCAGCGAACGGCCGTGGCCGCGGGTTGCGTGGTCGACACTTGGCCGCCGGATTACGTTCCGGCGCCTTGAGCGGCACCCGCGAGTTTGGTTGCGACGCCCAGGGCGGATTCGTAGTTCGGATGTTCGCCCACTTCCTTCACGTATTCGGCGTGGCGGATCACGTTGTCTTTATCCAGCACGAAAATCGCGCGGCTTTCGATGCGCAGATCTTTGATCATCGTTCCGTAGTGCTCGCCGAACGACCCGCTGCGATGGTCGGAAATCATTTTGACTTTGTCCACGCCATAGGCTCCGCACCAGCGGCTCTGCGCGAACGGAAGATCCATGCTTACGGTATAAATGCTGACGTCCGGAAGCTTTGCGGCTTCCTCGTTGAAGCGCTTGGTCTGTGCGTCGCATACCGGCGTGTCGAGCGACGGGATCACGCTGAAAATCCGCACGCCATTTCCGGTGGCGGCTAGATTGACCGCACCCAGCTTGCTGTCCACAGCTTCAAAATCGGGCGCGGCATCGCCCGCCTTTAGTTCCGGCCCAAGCAGCGTCTTGGGATTTCCTTTTAGAGTTGTTGCTCCAGGTCGTTCCATATGCGAGCTATTTTAGCAAGTCGCCGAGGTGCGACTCGTCCGTTACCGGAAGATTGCACGCGAAATTCTCACAAACGTACGCAGTGGACTTGCCCTCGATAGCGGGCATCGGTAACGTAGCTTCGCTTGCGCGCAT
>DASYPO010000087.1:0-11715 GCA_036006545.1 Bryobacteraceae bacterium | reverse complement strand
GGGTCGCTGAAGGTGGAACATAAGCCGCTCGATTTCGTGATTCCCGATCAGTTCGTGGATCGAACACGCGGAAGAGTGTCGACTTTCTTCGGCGACGGACTGGTGGCGCACATCAGCTTCGCGCATCCGGTGTGCGGACATCTGGCGAAGGTCGCGCTTGCGGCGTGCGAATCGTCGCACGTGCGCGCGACGCTGGGCGGGACGTATCTGTGCATGGAGGGTCCGGCGTTTTCGACGCTGGCTGAATCGAATCTGTATCGCAGTTGGGGCATGGACATTATCGGCATGACCAATCTGCAGGAGGCCAAGCTCGCGCGCGAGGCCGAGATCTGCTACGTCACCATCGCGATGGTCACGGATTACGATTGTTGGCATCCGGATCACGATGCGGTCACGGTGCAAGACATCATCGCGAATCTGACGAAGAATGCCGAGAACGCCGCGAAGGTTGTTTCCGCAGCGGTGCGCGCGATGCCTGCCACGCGAGAGTGCAAGTGCGGATCGGCACTCGCGCACGCACTGCTTACCGATCGCACCACCATCCCCGATGCCACACGCAAGAAATTGGAAATTCTAGTTGGAAAATACCTGTAGCGAACTGTTGGATTACTGCCTGCGCGGAGAGGATTGGCCTTCCGAGCTGCTGGACCGTGCGATCGCGGTGGATGAGGGCCGCGCACTCTTGACAGTGGTGGTCGAACGCTTGGGCGATCTGTTCGAACCACGCCTGTGCGAAGTCTACGAGCGACTATTTCGTGAGGTGATCGCGCGCGTGGCGCCCGAACTGGTGCCACGATTGCGCGAACCGGAGGCGGACGCGGTCGCACCAAAGACGTGCCAGAAGATCTACGTATTGTCGCGCGTCACGTTGGGGGCGGATGTCGCGGTGACCAGCGTGTTGATCGACGCCGCGAAACAGAGATATCCCGGCGCAAAGATCTTTTTCGTGGGGCCCAAGAAAGCCTACGAGCTGTTCGAAGCGGACCCGCGAGTTCGACACTTCCCCGCCCCGTACGAGCGCGGCGGGAGTTTGCGCGAGCGGCTTGAGGCGTCGGCAGCGCTGAAATTCGACGACGGGATCGTAATCGATCCGGATTCGCGATTGACACAACTCGGCGTGATTTCGGTGTGCGACGAGAAAAACTATTTCTTCTTCGAAAGCCGGGCGTATGGGGGCGATTCTGATGAATCGCTGCCGGTGCTCGCGGCGCGGTGGGCACAGGAAGTTTTCGAAGTGGAAGACGCACAGTCGTTCATCGCTCCACTTCCCGCGACGGGCCCACCGATCGACATCACGGTGAGTCTAGGTGTCGGGGAGAATCCAGCGAAGCGCGTCAGCGACAAATTCGAACGCGACTTGTTGCGCAGGGTGGCGGCCACCGGCGCGACGGTGTTGGTCGACAAAGGCGGAACTCCCGAGGAGCGCGAGCGCGTGGAGCGGGCGCTGCCGGCGGGAATGCGGACGCACGACGGAGCATTCGCGCCGTTCGCAGCGCAGATCGCGCGATCGAAATTATTCATCGGGTACGATTCGGCGGGCGGACACGTGGCGTCGGCTTGCAACGTGCCGCTGATCAGCGTCGCGAAAGGATTCGTCAGCCCGCGGATGGCAGCGCGCTGGCGACCGACCGGAACCGTGGTCGACGGCGAAGCGCGCGACGTTCACATATACATTCCACCGTTGACGTCCAGGACGTGACCGGTGATGTAGGCGGATTCCTCGCTGGCGAGGAATCGCACGGCCGCGGCGACGTCCTCCACTTTGCCGAAACGCTTCAAGGGAATCTGCGCGAGCATATTTTCCTTGAGCTGATCGGAAAGTTTCGCGGTCATATCGGTGTCGATGAACCCGGGCGCGACGGCGTTGCAGGTGATGTTGCGACTGCCCATTTCCTGCGCGATGGACTTCGTAAGGCCGATCAATCCAGCTTTCGAGGCGACATAATTCGCCTGGCCGGGATTGCCCGCCTCGGCGACCAGCGAAGAGATATTAATGATGCGGCCCCAGCGCTCCTTCATCATTCCCTGCAGCACGCTTTGGATGCAGAGAAATGCGCCGGTGAGATTGGTCGAGATCACAGCGTCCCAATCGTCCTTCTTCATTCGCAGCGCAAGGCCGTCGCGCGTGATGCCGCCGTTATTCACCAGAATGTCGATCTTGCCGGCTTTCGCGAACGCTTCCTTGATCGATTCGGGCGATGCAAGATCGAGCGTGACGAAGGTGGAGTTGGGAATTTCGCGCGAAGCTTCTTCGAGTTTTGCCGCGTCGCGCGCGGCGAGAATCACTCGCGCACCCGCATCGGCCAGCGCTTTCGCGCATGCGCGGCCGATTCCGCGGCTCGCACCGGTAACAAGTGCGGTCCGATTTGTCATACGATCACAATGATAGTCAAAATATGGCCTATAGCGACCTGCGCGCCTTCATTCGCGCCTTAGAAGAGCGCGGCGAGCTGAAGCGCATCCCCTTTGAAGTCGACCCTGTTCTTGAGATCACTGAGTTCGCGGACCGCAGCGTGAAGACCGGCGGGCCGGCGCTGCTGTTCGAGAAAACCAAAGGCTCGGAGATGCCGGTGCTGATCAACGCATTCGCGAGTGAAAAGCGGATGCAGATCGCGCTGGAGGTGGATTCGATCAGCGAAATCGCGGGGCGAATCACTGAGCTGCTGGAGATGCGCGCGCCGGAGGGATTTCTCGGCAAGCTTAAAATGCTGCCGAAGCTGGCCGATCTGGGCGCGGTGTTTCCGAAGATCGTTTCGAGCGGACCGTGCAAGGAGAAAATCCATCGCGAGGGATTTTCGCTGGACCATATTCCGGTGCTGAAGTGCTGGCCGGAAGACGGCGGACGATTCATCACGCTGCCGATGGTGTTTTCGAAAAACCCGGACACGGGCAAGCGCAACTGCGGATGTTATCGCCTTCAGGTGTACGACGAACGCACGACGGGCATGCACTGGCAGACCCACAAGCAGGGCGCGGAACACTTTCGTCGCATGCGGGCGCGAGGAGAAACTAAGCGGATGGAGGTCGCGGTCGCGATCGGCGCGGATCCGGCGACCATGTATTCGGCGATCCTGCCGCTACCGCCGGATCTGGACGAGATGATGATCGCGGGATTCATTCGCGGCAAGCCGGTCGAGATGGTGAAGTGCGAGACCTCGGATATTGAGGTTCCCGCGAATTCGGAAATCGTGCTGGAGGGCTACGTCGAGTTGGGCGAGCTGCGCACAGAGGGGCCCTTCGGCGATCACACCGGGTTTTATTCACTCGAAGACGAGTATCCGGTGTTTCACGTGACGTGCGTGACCCATCGCAAGGATCCGATTTATGCGACGACGATCGTCGGCCCGCCACCGATGGAAGATTTCTACATGGGCCGCGCGATCGAGCGGATTTTTCTACCGCTGATGCGCCTGCAACTGCCCGAGATTCGCGACGTGGCGATGCCGGCGGAGGGGATTTTTCACAACCTGATTCTGGTGTCGATTCGCAAATCGTATCCGGGGCACGCGCGGAAAGTGATGCACGCGATTTGGGGGCTTGGCCAGGCCATGTTTTCGAAGGTAATCGTGGTGGTGGACGAGGACGTGGACGTGCAGAACTTCAGCGAAGTGGCGTGGAAGGCGCTGAACAATATCGATCCGGAGCGCGACATTCAGTTCGTGATGGGGCCGGTGGATTCGCTGGATCATGCGAGTCGCTTGCCAAATTACGGGTCGAAGATGGGCGTGGATGCGACTAAAAAGTGGCCGCAGGAAGGCTTCACGCGGCCGTGGCCGGGCGTGATTCGGATGAGCGACGATGTCCGCAAGCGGGTCGACGAGATGTGGAAGCGCGCGGGTCTGTTAAAATAGAAGCTCACGGCGGCTGTAGCTCAGTTGGTAGTAGCGCCAGATTGTGGTTCTGGATGTCGTGGGTTCAAATCCCACCAGCCGCCCCAAGCCAAAACTCGAAAAAAAATCTCCACTCCGCCAAGCTGAGCTGCATGCGGTAAATTCAAGGGATGCGGGCGTCGCTCCTGCTCTTTTGCTCACTCTCAGCGGCCGCACAGCAGGTGATCACCACCTTCGCTGGAACCGACTGGGTCTTCACCGACGAAGGCAAGACCGGTGTGAACGCCAGCCTGGCGCAACCGGTCGCGGTCGCCACCGACAGCAAAGGCAACCTGTACATCGTCGATCCGTTCATGAACTCGGTCCTGAAGCTTAGTACTTCGGGAGTGATGTCGATTGTGGCGGGCAATGGGCTGCGCCGCAGCGCGGGCGATGGTGGTCCGGCGAACGCCGCACTTCTGCAGAATCCACAGGGAGTAGCAGTCGATGCCGGCGGGAACATTTACATAAGTGAATCCTTCGGAAATCGTATTCGCAAGATTACGCCCGCGGGAATCATCGACACGATCGCCGGCGGGAACGGCTTCGGATTCAGTGGAGACGGCGGATCGGCCCTGCAAGCCAGTTTTCGAAATCCCACAGCACTTACGGTAGACTCCGCCGGCAATCTTTATTTGCGCGATAGCACAAATCTCCGGATCCGCAAGATTGACCCGTCGGGGAAGATCACGACGGTCGCCGGGACCGGTGTGGGCGGCGTAAGTGGCGACGGAGGACCCGCCAGCGCGGCCCAAGTGTCAGGTGCGGGCGGGCTGCTCGCGGATCGGCAGGGTAATCTTTATATCGCCGAATTGCTGCAGTGCCGCGTTCGCAAGATCGACACGACGGGAATCATCACCACCATCGCCGGCACGGGAGTTTGCAACGACAGCGGCGACAATGCGCCTGCGACAAGAGCGCAGTTGAATCAGCCAGCCGGACTGGTGATGGATGCGCAGGGGTTTCTCTATATTTCCGAAAAGATTGGGAATCGAATCCGCCGCTTGGATCCGAATGGAATCATCACTACCACTGCGGGCGTCGGCACCGACGGTTTCAGTGGGGACGGCGGGAATTCGGCGCAGGCGCAATTCTCATCGCCGGTCGCCATGGCGATCGATTCGCAGGGAAATATTTTTGTCGCCGACCGCGACAACCAGCGGGTTCGCAAATTCACCTATGGAGGCAATATCGCAACCGTGTCGGGGAACGGCGCATCCATTGGCGATGGCGGACTGGCTGCCGCGGCGCGGCTGAGCTTCGCTCCCGATATCGCCATCGACGCCAAAGGAAACCTATACATTGCCGACGGCGGCAACCAGCGGATTCGCAAGGTGACCCCGGATGGCGTGATCACCACTGTGGCGGGCTATGGGCACGAAGGCTTCGTTCCGGACGGAACGCTGGCCCTCAATGCTCAACTCGGCACGCCTTTTTCCGTAGCAATCGATCCGCAGGGCAACGTTGTGTTCACCGATAACGGCAATCAGCGCATCCGCCGCGTGAAGGCGGACGGCACGCTGCAGACCATCGCAGGCAACGGAACTAACGGAACCACAGGAGACGGCGGGTTCGCGACGCAGGCCACCGTATCCAATCCCCAATACCTGCGCTATGACGGCAACGGAAACCTGTATTTCAAAGATGGCGGAAATCAGGTACGAGTAATTACCACCGATGGCCGCATCAATCTGGTGGCCGGCAACGGTACGACCAATTACTCGGGCGATGGCGGACCCGCTAAGAACGCAGGCATCGGCGAGATTATCGGCATGACTGTCGATCGCACGGGCAATGTCTATCTGGGCGATTTCGGTTCGTTCCGCGTGCGAAAGGTCGACACCAGCGGCACCATCACGACATTCGCGGGCAACGGTACCAATGGCTTCTCCGGCGACGGGGGGCCTGCGAAAAACGCCTCGATCGATTTCGCCGGGGGAGTGGGCGGCATCCTCACCGACGGGGCCGGCAACGTTTTTTTCGCGGCCAGCACGCGCATTCGGAAGGTGGCGCCGGACGGAACGATTTCGACCATCGCAGGTACGGGCCGGTTCGCTTATGGCGGAGACGGCGGACTGGCTACGGCGGCGGCTTTCGAAATCGTCGGGGGAATGGTGTTCGATGCGCAGAACAATCTGCTGGCGATCGATTATCAGAACACGCGCGTGCGTGAGATTCTCTCCGGACAGGTTCCCTTGATCGGAATTTCGCAAAAAGGCCTGACGTTTTTCGCGGCTTCCGGAAGCACGCCCGCCTCGCAGACGTTCGCGATCGTAAACGCGGCGCTGGGCTCCATTAATTACGGCGTGACCGCGACAACTTCGTCCGGCGGGAATTGGCTGGCGGTTTCTCCCGCGCAAGGCATGGTGGCAGCGGGCGCGCCAGGAGCTGTGGAGACGGTTGGCGTTGACATTTCGAAACTCGCTACTGGGACGTATTACGGACAGATCACGATCACCGCGCCAGGCGTGCCCAATTCACCGCAAAGCGTCACGGTGGTTCTGAACGTGGGTGCCGCCGGTACGGTTCCTCTGAACCTTTCCCTCGCTCCGGGCGGCCTGATCTTTACCGCGGCCATCGGAAAGCCGGCGCCCGCCCCGCAATCGCTGACGCTCTCCACACTCTCTTCGCAAACGCTCAATTACACGATCGCCACCAGTTTTTCCGGCAGCGTGACCTGGTTTACGCTGGCGACGCGCGCCGGAACAGTAACCGCCGGAAAACCAGTGACGATTGCGATCCAACCCACCACCGCCGGACTTTCCGCGGGCGTCTACACGGCGACGCTTACGGTCACTTCCGATCGCGCTCCCACGCGACAGGTGAGCCTGCACCTGATCGTTTCCGCGGGTTCTTCGTCTGCCGCGCCCGAAGGCGGCAGCGGAACACGCGCGGCGGGCTGCGCGCCAACACGGCTGGTGCCGATTCTCACGTCGCTCGCCGCCGGTTTCAACGTTACCGCCTCCTGGCCCATTCCGCTGGATGTGCTGGTTGCCGACGATTGCGGAAATCCCGTCACGACGGGAAGTGTCGTCGCCAGTTTTTCCACCGGCGACGCGCCGCTCGCGCTGCGCAGCTTGCAGAACGGAGGCTGGGGCGCCACCTGGCAATCGCGCATCGTCTCGACCCAGGCGCAGATCACCATCGACGCCAGCCAGGGAACGCCACCCATCAAAGGAACTACCCAAATCAGCGGCGGCCTGGGGGCCAATCAGGATCCTCCACCGGATGTCGCGACGGGGGGCGTGCTGAACGCCGCCAGCTACACCTTGAACTCTCCGGTCGCGCCCGGAAGCCTGGTTTCGATTTTCGGGACGCACTTAGCCACTCAACTGGCGCAGGCGACGGCGTTACCGCTGCCGATCGATCTCAACGGGACGGAAGTGATTGCGGCCGGTCGCAACCTGCCGCTGGTGTTCGTTTCGGAGACCCAGATCAATGCCATGATTCCCTACGATCTTCCGGTAAACGCGACGCACCCGTTGGTGGTCACGCGCGGCGGGTCTATCTCCTTACCTGAACCCGTGTCGATTTTCACCGAGCGGGGCGGGGTCTTCACGCGCGATAACTCGGGCACGGGCGCGGGTATCGTGGTGGGCGTGTTCAGCGATGGCTCGCAGACACTGGTGGATGCGACGCACCCTGTAAGGGCGGGCGACGTGATCGTAATCTATGCGACTGGTCTGGGGGACGTCGATCCACGCGTGATCGCCGGTGCGCCGGCTCCGGTCAGTCCGCTCTCGACAACGATTGACCCGGTAACCGCGACAATCGGCGGAGTGCCCGCCTCGGTCGTCTTCGCAGGACTGACGCCCGGGTTCACGGGACTCTACCAGGTGAACGCTGTAGTGCCGGCTGGGGTGACGCCGGGTAGTTCGGTGGCACTGGTGCTGACGCAGGGCGGGAACCCAAGCCCGCCGGTGAACCTCGTTGTTCGTTAGTGCTGCGAACTGCGCCGCGCCCGGATTGTGGTAAACCGTCCAGACGTTAATAGTCGGCAAGTTCCGAAACTCCTATTTTCCTCCCGACGTTGTACCTGATAATGGCGTTCAGCGTTATGCGAGCAATTATCATTGGTGGCGGAATCGGCGGACTCACGGGAGCGGTCGCGCTGCGTAAAAAGGGCATCGACGCCGAGGTGTATGAGAAGAGTCCCGAGCTTCGCGAAGTCGGCGCGGGTATTTCGCTGTGGCCGAACGCCGTAAAGGCACTTCGCAAGCTGGGGCTCGGTGATGCGCTGGACGCGATCAGCCTGGTGAATCAGGACGGCGCTGTGCGGCGCTGGAACGGGACGATTCTTTCGCGCACTCCGACGCGCGAACTAGAGCGGCGTTTTGGGGGCGGCGTGATTGTGTTGCATCGCTCCGAGCTGCTCAATGTGTTGGCGCAAGGAGTGGGTGCGGCCAACATCCATTTGGGGCATGTTTGTACGTCGATCGACCAGGATTCCGACGGAGTGACGGCGACCTTCGCAAATGGCGCGACCGCGCGCGGGGATGTGCTGATTGGGGCAGATGGCCTGCATTCAGTGGTACGGGCGTGGTTGGGTCACAACGCGCCTCTGCGATATTCGGGTTACACGGCGTGGCGCGCGATCGTTCCGTTCGATACGTCGTCCGTTGTTCCTGGAGAGACCTGGGGGCGCGGATGTCGTTTCGGTCTACTGCCGGTGAAAGGCAACCGCGTGTATTGGTTCGCTACCAGCAACGCGCCCGAAGGAGAGCATGATTCGTCGGCGGGACCGAAAGCGCGGCTGCTTTCGCTTTTCAAGGGATGGCACGAGCCGATTGAAGCTCTTATCCGTGCGGGCGACGATTCTACGATTCTGCGGAATGACATCTACGATCGAGACACGCTGGCGGCGTGGGGGCGCGGGCGGGTGACGCTGCTCGGCGATGCTGCCCATCCGATGACACCGAACCTCGGACAGGGCGGCTGTCAGGCAATCGAAGACGCGATGCAACTGGCCGCGTGTCTGGCGGTCGAACGAAACGTCGAGACGGCTTTAAAGAATTATGAGTCGCGGCGAATCAAGCGCACGGATTCGATCGTGTCGGCTTCTCGCAGATTAGGGGCGATGAGCCAGATCGACTCACCAATTGTGTGCGGGCTGCGCGATCTCATGATGAGATTGACGCCGAACAGCGTGACGCTTCGCACGTTGGCTCCCGTGGTCGGCTATGAGGGGCATTTGGCCGATTGAGGTTCACCTTCGTCCGAACAGGCTCTTGGCGATCATCGCGTGTACGCCTTTGGTGCCGTCAACGAGCTGCGTGATCGCGAAATCGATGGCGACACTGGTGAACATGTAGGCGTCCTCGCGGGTAAACTTTTTCTCGGTTACGAGGAAATCGAGGGTCTCGCGGACGGCGATTTTGGTGGCCTCCGTAAGGTCAGGATCGAGACCCATGGTGATGTAGTGCGTCGGCGTTTCCGCACGCGGCCATTTCAATTTCATGTCCTTGCGCACGACGAATTGAAATGTGCCAGTGAGGGAGGTTTCCATGGCAGTGATGTCGACCTCGCCGTTGCCCTGCCCGGCGTGGCCGTCGCCAACTTCGAACAATGCACCGGCGGCGTGCACCGGGATGAACAGCGTCGTGCCGGCTACCAGTTCCTTGTTATCGAGATTCCCGGCGTGGATTCCTGGAGGCGCGCTGTTGACCTTGCCCATCGATTCCGGTGGCGCCACGCCCATGCTGCCGAAGAAGGGCTTCAGTGGGATGTCGAGCCCGGGACCGAAGCGGCCGAGCTTGCGTTCGCGATCAAGAGGAATAATTTTGGTGCGCGCCTCCTTGAAATCTTCGGGGAGAAATCCTGCGCCGGGCCGAAACGAATTGTAGGCGTACGGCACGTCCATTTTGATTTCGAGGATGCGGACCTCGAGAACGTCGCCGGGCATGGCGCCTTCGATAAAAACGGGACCAGTAAGGATGTGACCGCCGGGTCCGCGGGCGTCGCGAGGCACGCCGTTGTTGACGGCGCGCAGCTCTGGCTGGATATCGTCGAGCTTAAGTCCGGCGCGTTCGAGGTTCATGGGATTACCGGAGACGGTCTGAATTTCGACCACGTCGCCGGATTTCACCCTCAGCACGGGTTTGGCGTCGGACCAGTAATAACCCCAGGCGATGTTTTCGGGCTTGGCCTTAAGTTGATGCTCGGCGGCCGAGGCGAGCACGGAAGTGAGCAGGAAGATCGCAACAGAACGCATAGCGGCATGTTGACACAAACGGCCGCGGCAAACCAAGGCCGCGCGACGGTTGTGGCAGAGTAGAGTTGAGCGAAGGAGGATCCATGGCATTCTGCCCGAGTTGCGGTACGCAAGCTGAAGGAAACTTCTGCCCGCGATGCGGGGCAGCAATGAGTGCGGCACCGCCGGCTCCAGGGCCCGGCGCTCCTGTGCCTCCACCGCCTCCCCCCGCGGGTCCGCCGGCCGCGGGGGATCTCGCGGAAAACGTCGCGAGCGCGCTGTGCTACATCCCGCTGGGCGGGGTCCTGTTCCTGGCGCTGGAGCCGTACAATCGGAATCCGAACATCCGTTTCCACGCGTGGCAATCGAACTTCTACTGGGGCGCTGCCTTTCTAGCGGGAATCGCGCTGAGCATTTTCACTAGTCTTCTTTCGTACGATCTGTGGCGATTCATTTGGCGCGTGTACGACGCTGCGATCCTGGTCGGCTGGATCGTGCTGCTGTATAAGGCCTACAACAATGAACGTTGGGTCATGCCGGTTATTGGCGAAATGGCGCAGAAACAGCGCTAGTGTACTGCGTCGTTGATTTCGAACAGTGTGATTTGCAATGGGCAAAAAGGGTACAGGCACGAAGTTTCGCAAGAGCGGCGAAATTCGAGCCAGTCCCCCTTTTGCCCCCTTTTGCGCAGTCGAGCGTGAAACGCAGACCACTAGGTCGAAATGGCTCAGAAACAGCGGTAGCCTGGATTAGTGAACCCAATTCCAAGTCGCACGCGTCCAATCTGCGTGCGAATCGTTCCATTCCTGTTGTTGTCGGTGGTCGCCGCGGCGCAGGTTCCGCGCATCGGCATCATTGATTTCTACGGCCTGCGAAAAGTTTCCGAAGAACGCATCCGCAAAGTCCTGGGCGTGAAGGAAGGCGATCCGCTGCCGGCTTCGAAAGGAAACACCGAGGAGCATCTGGATCGCGTCCCGGGCGTGGTGGAGTCGCATCTCGAAGCAGTGTGCTGCGACGAAGGCAAGATGATTCTCTACGTGGGAATCGAAGAGAAGGGCGCGGTGCATTTCGATCTACACGAAACGCCGGAGGGCGATGTCCGCCTTTCGCCGGAGATAAAAGAGGCGTTCGATCACACCTTCGATGCGATCCAGAAGGCGGTGCTCCGGGGTAGCGTGGCCGACGACCTAACGCACGGCCATTCTCTGATGGCAGATCCGGACGCGCGGGAGGCGCAGCAGGGGTTGATTCCGCTGGCGCGCGATCATCTGCGCGAACTGCGCGAGGTACTTCGTAACTCCTCGGACGAAGAGCATCGTTCGGCCGCGGCGTACGTGATCGGGTATGCGCCCCAGAAGGCCGAGATCGTTGGCGATTTGCAGTATGCGCTGCGCGACCCGGATAGCTCGGTCCGCAACCATGCGATGCGCAGTCTGCTGGCGCTGGCGGTGCTGCAACAGCTTGATCCGCGTTCGGGAATCAAGGTGCAGGCGACGTGGTTTATCGAGATGTTGAATTCGTTGGCGTGGACGGATCGCAATAAGAGCTCGGCAATTCTGCAGATCCTGACAGACAAGCGCGATCCTCTGGTGCTGGATCAGTTGCGCGATCGCGCGCTGCCGGCGCTGGTGGATATGGCGCGCTGGAAGGCGCTGG
>DASYPO010000086.1:0-3309 GCA_036006545.1 Bryobacteraceae bacterium | reverse complement strand
CCCCGAGCGCTTTGTAAGAGGCGTCCGACTTGGGAGCGACCGCGAGATAAATCGCAGCCTGCCCCAGCGCCAGGTCGCCTTCGGGCGAGCCCAGAAAATGCACGGCCTGCTGCGCCGCGATGGTCTGCTCGAGCGCGCGTGGATCTGCCAGACCAATGTCTTCGATCGCCATGCGCACCAGCCTGCGAGCGATGTACAGCCGGTCTTCCCCGCCCTCCAGCATTCGCGCCAGCCAGTACAGTGCGGCATCGGGATCGGAAGAGCGGATGCTTTTATGCAGCGCGGAGATGATATTGAAGTGCTCTTCGCCGGACTTGTCGTAAAGCACCGTCTTGCGCTGAATCACCGCTTCGATGGATTCGCGATCGAGGACGCCTTCCTTCGCGACGCCGGACGCGAGTTCCAGAATGTTGTAGGCAACGCGCGCATCGCCATTGGAATAAATCGCGATTTGCTCGAGAAGATCGCGAGGCGCGGTGAGGCTCAGAACCGCAAGCGCCCGCTCCAGCAACGTCACGATTTCTTCGACACTGAGGGCCTGCAATGCGAACACCTTGGCGCGCGAGAGCAGAGCCGAGACCACTTCGAACGACGGGTTTTCGGTGGTCGCGCCGATTAGAATGATGTCGCCTTTCTCGACGTAAGGCAGAAACGCATCCTGCTGCGCTTTGTTGAAGCGATGGATCTCGTCGACGAACAACACCGTGCGCCGGCCCATGCGGCGTGCGCGCTCCGCGTCGGCCATCACCGCTTTTATTTCCTTGATGCCGCTCATCACTGCGCTGAACGGAATGAAATCGCATTTGGTCATGCGTGCGATCACCCGCGCCAGTGTCGTCTTGCCCACGCCGGGCGGCCCCCACAAAATCAAGGAGGTCAGTTGGTCGCTCTCGATCTGGACGCGCAGCGGCTTGCCCGGGCCAAGAATGTGCTGCTGCCCGACGAAATCTTCGAGTCGCTCGGGCCGCATTCGCTCCGCGAGCGGGCGCTTGGAATCGTCGGCCAGGGAAAGCTGTGAATCGAAGAGGCCCATGGATCGCTTTACTCTTTCGTCCGTTGCCGCGCGGCTTCGTACAACAAAATACCCGCGGCTACCGCCGCATTGAGCGATTCGACGCCGTGGGTCGGAATCCGCACGCCGCGCGCGCGGGCCGACAGCAGCGCGCTGACGCCGTGCCCTTCGCTGCCGATGACCAGCGCGGTGCGGCCGGATAGATCCGATTGTGCAGCGGTCGCGTCGGCGCGCGGCAGCGCTGCGAATATCGCGACGCGCTTTTGGTCGAGAGCGGCCAGCAGCAAGTGCGGATCGAAGGCGGACACCACCGGGAGCCGAAATATCGACCCGGCGGACGCGCGCAGACACTTCGGATTGTAGGGGCTCACCGAACCCTTGAGAAACACGGCACCGGTCGCTCCGAATGCTTCTGCCGCACGTACGATCGCGCCCGCATTCCCGGGGTCCTGCACACCGTCGAGCACCACCACCAGTGCGCGCCCGCGCAAGAGCTGATCAAGCGTCCACTCCGGCGGACGAACCAACGCGATCACGCCTTGCGGCGATTCAGTTGAAGCGAGTTCGCGAAACACTCCGTCCGCCAGCGAAACCAAGCGCGTGGTCTTCAACCCGCGCACATGTGTCGCGACCGTCGAGCGCACCGATTCCGCGGAGAGGATCGCGTGAATCTCGCAATCCGAGCGCAACGCTTCTTCGAGCAGGTTGAAACTCTCGGCCACCGCGTAGCCATCGTCGGTCAGACCGCCGCGGGCGACCGCTCGGCGCACCTGTTTCACGAGCGGATTTTTATCACTAAGGAGGGCCCCCGTCATGCGCGTGCTCGTCCACTAGAATGGTGGTCTGAACGCCCAGCATACCCCACATGAGACGCCGGTTGATCAGAATCGCGGTGGTAGTGCTGCTGATGGGAGCGGCACTGGGGGCGGCTGCCATATTTTCGATTGCCGGCGAAATCCGCAGGCAGTCGACTGTGGACGAAGCGCGTCCAGCGGACGTGATCGTGGTTTTGGGCGCAGCGGAATATCGAGGGCGGCCGTCGCCGGTGCTCGAAGCTCGCTTGAATCACGCGCTGTTTTTGTACCTGCAGCGCATGGCTCCGCGCATTTTAACGACAGGCGGGCGTGGCGGCGATCCGGTCTTCACTGAGGCAGAGGTAGGGCGCGCGTATCTGAGCAAGCGCGGCGTTCCATCGGAGGCAATTGTGGTCGAGGCCGAAGGCGAGAGCACGGTGCACTCGATCGCGGCGACGTCCGAGATCATGCGCCGGATGAACCTCACTTCGTGCATCGTGGTGAGTGACGGGTATCATATTTATCGCGTGAAGAAGATGCTCGAATCGAGCGGAATGAGCGTGTACGGATCGCCGCGACCGGCCGAACCGCGCGATGACTGGCGCGATCAGTGGTTGTACGTACGCCAAGCGTTCGCCTATGGGCTGTGGCGACTGGGGATACCGATCTGATGCGGACCTTCTTCACAATCGGGCTGTTGTATGTCTCTGCGGCCTTCCTGAGCTTCGGTCAGGCCGCGAAACAGCCGCCTCGACCGAATTCACGCCCACCGAGCTTGAACGAGGTCTTGTCGTGGCTGCCAGTTGACACGGAAACCGTTCTGGCAGCGAACGGCCCTTTTCCATTTCCCGATTTCGATTCGTTGTCGGGCGACGAGCCCGAGGATCAACCACTGCCGCTGGCCGAACTGAATCTGCGGATGCGAGGGCTTCCCCTGGGCGGGTTTGCTTCTGACAACGATCGTTTGCGCAAGGCGCTGAAAGGCTCGCGAGTTCTCCTCGCATTGGAAGGCTCTCGCCGTTTTCGATCGCCGACGGGCTCGGGATCGACGCTCTTTCAGGGCTGCGCGATTGCAGTGCTTGAAGGCGCGCCCATTGACCGCGACTCCTTGGTGCGAGATGTTGCGGGGTCTTCAGAACGAATCGAAACCGTCGAGGGTGTCAAAGTGGCGGTGTTCCAAGAGCAGAAGGAAAGCGACACCTGGACTTTTCTCGTGGCCTTCCCCCGGAGCAGTATAGTGCTGGTCGCAACCGACCGAAGTTATCTGCGTGAAGTGCTGGCACGTATGCGCGCGCCGGGCACCGCGCGGGCGCTTCCGGAATCGCTTCCCGAGTGGAAGCATGTCAACACCCGCGCGCCGTTTTGGGGCCTTCGCCATTTCCAGCGCAACGATGCAGCCGAGGACCCTACGTCTCCGTTCCTGGGAGACAAGGCAGCCAATGTCCCGGACGACGACGCCGTCGGTGCGACATTCTGGTTCGATCCCGTGAATCGCAAACGAGT
>DASYPO010000085.1:0-9361 GCA_036006545.1 Bryobacteraceae bacterium | reverse complement strand
GTCCGCGGTGAGGCGTTGATCCCCGACGCTCACCTCGCGCGGGGATTCGAAACGCGCGTGGCCTTCGAAGACGGTGCAGTTTTCCAGCTTTTTCAGAGAGCCTTCGAGACCGGTTCGGGACTGCGCGGAAATGTCATCCTTGCGCGCTTTGACGCGCTTCATGTCGATTTTCACAGCGCCGCATTCAAAGCCGTAATCGGCACCGCGCCGTGCGACGTGCGCCGCGTACGCGCTGGCCACCAGCGCTTTGGTGGGAATGCAACCGGTGTTGACGCAGGTGCCGCCGAAGAGCTTGCGCTCGATGATCGCGACCTTCATTCCCGAGGCGGCGAGCCGTCGCGTAACGTAGGGGCCGGCCTGGCCGGTTCCAATAATGATGGCGTCGAAATGGGTGGGCACGCTCCTAAGAATACCGGCTTCGATAGAGTGATGAGATGACGGAAAAGGTCGCGGTGGTGACGGGCGCGGGAAGCGGAATCGGACGGGCGTCGGCGGTCGCGTTGCATGCCGCGGGATATTCGGTGGTGCTGGCGGGGCGACGAGCTGAAGAGTTAGAGCGCACCGCTTCTCAGGCGGGAACGCGGACGCTGGCGCTGCCGACGGACGTGACCGATCCCGCGTCGGTCGAGGCTTTGTTCGCAGCGACGAAGGAGAAGTTCGGACGCGTGGACGTGCTGTTCAACAACGCAGGCAAGGGAGCGCCCGCGGTCCCATTCGAAGAGCTCACATACGAGCAGTGGACGTCGGTAGTGGCTGTGAATCTTACCGGCGCGTTTTTGTGCGCGCAAGCAGCGATGCGCATCATGAAGTCGCAACAGCCGCGCGGCGGGCGGATCATCAACAACGGATCCATTTCAGCGCACGTGCCCCGGCCGCGATCGGCGCCCTACACGTCGACCAAACACGCGATCACCGGATTGACGCGGAGCATTTCCCTGGATGGACGCGACCACGACATCGCGTGCAGCCAGATCGACGTCGGCAACGCGGCGACCGAGATGACGGAGCGAATGGCGGCGGGAATCGCGCAGGCGAATGGGACCATGCTAGTCGAGCCGCGGATGAATGTACAACATGTCGCGGACGCGATCGTCTACATGGCGAATCTTCCGTTGGACGCCAACGTTCAGTTCATGACAGTGATGGCGACGAAGATGCCGTTCATCGGAAGAGGGTAGTCTTCACGAAGCCACGATCAAGGACTGCCGCGGAATTGGAGGCATGTTACCATCCGGCTCGAATGGCCACGCGACGGCGCATGTACTGATGGATCCGGCTAGAGAGCGGAGGAAACCGAACTACGCCGGAATTACCGCAGGCGTGGTAGCGATGCTGATTTACGGATCGTTTTTCCCGTTCAAGTATTTCGAGCGACCCCATCCGGAAGATTCTCTTCGCGACCTGCTCGCGACCTGGTGGGCTTGGCCCGGACGAGCCCACTTCACCATGAACGTGGTGATGTACATCCCACTGGGTTTCTTCGCCACACTATCGCTTCCGCGCCAGAATATTGCACGTCGCATTGCGCAGGTGTGCTTGGCCGGCTTGGCGCTTTCGTTCGCGATCGAATGGGCGCAGTATTTCGCAGGGGAACGAGACTCGGAGCTGGCGGATGTGTACGCGAACCTGCTGGGGACTTTCCTGGGTGCGCTAACCGGCACATTTATTGCGCACCGGGTGGCGCGCGTGTCCCGGAGCGGAAATGCTCCGCGTCCATTTGTACTGTTGCTGCTGCTGTGTTGGCTGGGATTCCGGTTCTCCCCGCTGGTTCCGGTGTTCCACTGGGACAAGTATCCGGCGGTTTGGAAAACGCTCCTGCAGTCACCCGCGCCGGCGCCGCTCGATCTCTTCCGCCACGCAGCGATCTGGCTCGCGATCGCCTTCCTGTGTGAAGGAACGTTCGGGAGGGGGCGCACGAAAAGTACGCCGATACTGCTCTTCGCGATCGTTATACTGAGCCGAACCGTGCTCGTGGGAGTCGCACTGTCGCCGGCGGAAGTGTGGGGCGGCGCGCTGGGCGTGCTGCTGTGGATCGCGATCGTGTCGCGGCTGCGGCTTCGAGCGGTGCTGGTGGTCGCCATGTTCGCGATCGCGGTAGCGATTCAGGCGCTTGAGCCGTTCACTTTTCAGACGCCCGCGAGAGCGTTTGGGATGGTTCCGTTCCGAAGTTTCATTGAAGCGCCCGCCGAAACCGGAGTGCGGACATTCCTCGAGAAAGTCTTTACGTACGGCGCACTGGTCTGGTTGATCGCGCGGACGGGACTCAGCACCCTTGTAGCTGCGTTCACGGGCGGCGTTTTGGTGTTGGGGCTCCGCTGGCTGCAGGTATACCTGCCGGGAAGATCGGCGGAGATCACGGATGCCGTGATGCTCTTGTTAATCGCCGGGTCGATGTATCTGATGGCTGAGGATCCGCAGGAGTTGGCTAGTCCTGGCAGGTGACAAGATCACCTGCCCCACTCAGCGCCTAGCGCTCTCACGGCGTTTTCGAGACGTTGGGCATCGGACGCGGGATCGTCGCCGTCCAGATGGAGAGGCGGCCCGAATGCGATGCGCACGGGTCCGCGAGTGGGCCAGCGAGCTGTGCGATGGAGCACTCGCTCCAGGCCTTCGATCCGCACGGGAACCACGGGCAATCGCGCGCGCGCGGCCAGCATCGCGACGCCGGGACGGAAGCGGTGCAGCTCGCCTTCATATGTACGATCGCCCTCGGGAAAGATCAGCACGGAGTAGCCGTGCGCGGCCAGGTCGCCCATGTAGCGCAGTGCGGCGCGCGTTCCGGCTTCGCGTTGCGGCAGCGGAAACGCGTTGAAGAAAAAAGTGGCGAGGTAATACTGCAGGCCACTGGTGAAGCGCTTCCCAAACGTGTGGCGTTCGGGGTGGAAATGCGCGTCGAAGAATTCCTTCGCCATGGCGGGTGCGACGCGACTGCGCCATCGCCAGGGCAGCGCGCTGAGAATCGCGGGCACGTCGAAATGGCTTTGGTGATTCGGCGCGAAGACCACCGGGACTTGAATGCCGTCGAGATTTTCCAGGCCTGTAACCGCAATTCGCGCGAAGATGCGCGTGAGCGGCAACAGCACGATGGTCTGCGCGGCTGCACGAATCCAGCGGACCAGTCGCGATCGATTCCACGATGGGAACTGGAGTGGTTCTTCCTTGGCGGTAGTTGGTGGAGACGGACGCGAAAGGTCGGCGACAGTGCGCGCGGCGGTGAAGGTCGCTTCGTCGATGGTCGATTCGCTGCGCTGTTCGAGCTCGATGAGGAGCTGGACGCGATCGAGCGAGCTGAGGCCGAGCTGATCGAGCGTGGTTTCTGGCGTGATGACGCGATCGGGGGCGTAACGCTGGAGCAGGTCGAGAACGGAACCGTAGGCAGGCGCCGAACTGCGGCCGCCCGCGCCACTGCCTTCGGCGATCTGGCGGCGAATTTCGGCACGCTTCAGTTTGTTGGTACCGGGCGTGCGCGGAAGCTCGTCGCCCGGCCAGAGCGAGACGGCGCGAATCTTCTGCGAGTCTTCCAGGCGGGCGTTGGCGATTTCGACGATCTGCTCCGGGCTTGTGCCGGGCGCAAGCAGCAGCACAGCGCGAACCTGGTCGGGTCCGACGACGGCGCAATCGCGGACCCCGGGAATCTCTTTGAGGACGGCCTCGACGTCTTCGGGAAAAACCTTGCGGCCGTCGGGATGGACGATCATGTCCTTCTTGCGGCCGCGAATCACCAGGCGCTTTTCGGAATCGATCTCGCCGATGTCGCCGGTGTGCAGCCAGCCGTCGATCAGTTGCGTGCTTTCGGATGTCGCAGCGCCGGTCGGATCGTAATAACCTTGCGAGACGTTGGCGCCGCGCACCAGCACTTCGCCGTCGTCGGCCAGGCGAACTTCGGTCCCACCAATGGGCGTTCCGACCGTGCCCTTGCGTGCATGGAAGGGATGATTCAGCGTTACGATGGGCGCGGTTTCGGTGAGTCCGTAACCTTGAATCACGACGAAGCCGAGACGATTCCAGAACTCTTCGAGCGCGGGATCGAGCGGCGCCGCGCCCGCAATCATCGCCCAGAATTTCCAACCGAAGCGGCTGTGGACGCGGCGGAATCGCCACCAGCGTCGCCACCAACGCATGCCGGGAGGCGGAGCGATGGCGGTTTCGGGATACTCGCGCAGGATCCAGTCGCGCAGCACTTCGAGGATTTTCGGGACGGAAACGAGCACGGAGATGCGTCGCGCGCGAATCTGGCTGACGATTTCGGCGGGATGGTAGCTGCGCTGGAATACCACCGTGCCCGCGATCATCGGCGGAATGAAAGTCGCGAGCGATTGCCCGAAGAGATGGCTCAGCGGAAGCAGGTTCAAGAATCGGATGGGAGAAAACGGACGGCTGTAGCGGCGATACTTCTGAACTTCCTTTTCGACCGGAACGATGTTCGAAAGCAGGTTGCGATGGGTGATGATAACGCCCTTCGGCTCGGCCGTCGCGCCGGAAGTGAAGACGATCTGGGCAATGTCGATGCCTTCAATCGGCGGTGAAATTGAGGGCGCTGGAACGATCGGATCGTAAGCCGGCCATTCAAATTCGTCCAGCTTCCAATGCAGCGCGGGGGCGGCGAACACTTCGGGCGGCACGGCGTCACCGGTGAGAATCGCGCGGGCCGCGACGATCGCGGCGATGCGGTGCAGCAGATCCAGCGAACTGCGGTAATCGACCGGGACGACTACGACGCCTTCAAGCAGGCAACCCCAAAACGCCGCGATCCATTCAGGCCGATTTTCCGACCAGATCACGACCTTTTCGCCTTTGCGAATGGCATGCAAGCGGAGGCGGGCGGCGAAAGCGCGGGCGGCGCGGGCGGTGTCCGCATAGCTGCGCGTCCAGGTGCGGTAGCCGTCGTCGTAGACCAGGAAATCGCCGGACAGCCGATCGAAGTCGGCGAAGAAATCGAGCAGCGTTTCGCGGGGCATGACGCGTTCAGCGAGACACGCGCTCGCGCGCAGCCAGAGCCATTTCGCGAATCGTTTCGATGATCAGCTCGGGCCGGTCGAGTTGAATCCAGTGACCGCAGTCGGGAAGAATTTCGATACGGCCGCGCGTGGAAAGTCGCGCGAGTCGTTCGTGCTCGGCGCGCTGCGCGGCACTGACGGTGCCTGCGGAAAAAACGACGAGCGGGAGATCGCCGAGCGAGCGATCGTCGCCGAGCGCGATGCAACTCTCGGACAGCGATTCGAGATATCGCGCCATGGTTTCGAAGCACATCGGATCGGACCAGTGGGCTTGCACGGCCGGCCAAACTTCGCGCGGCAGCTTACGAATCTCGCCGGCCATGCGATCGGTAAAGCCGCCGCTGTTGCCGCCGGACACGCGCGCGATGAATCGCGGCATGCGACGCGCGCCGGTGTTGACCAGGTTGAGCGCGAAGCGCACCACGCCGAGCCGGGCCAACATCGCGCCTCGTCGCGAAAGCGAAATTCCACGGCGGAGATTGCGCGCGTAGGTTTCTGACGGCCGGCCCCATTCGCTGGTCGAGACCGGATCGATCAGGACCAAGCCAGCGATTCTCTCTGGATGGCGTGCGGCGAATTCGCGTGCGATCAGTGTGCCGTAGGAGTGGCCGACGAGAATATACGGACCCTCCGGTGCGGCGCGCTCAAGCATGCCCTCGAACTCGCCGGTGATCGCCGCGAGATTGCGCGGTCCCTGCGCAGGTCCGCTCCAACCGAGACCGGCACGATCGTAACTGAGGGTTCGGGTGAGCTTCGCGACTTCGGGTTGCACCCGCCGCCAGCTCAGGCCGGTGGCGGTGATCCCGGCATCGAAAATCACAACGGGCCAGCCTGTACCGCGCTCGTCCACATGCAGCTTCGTCGTGCCGATATCGATCACGCGGCCCGGCGGCGGGAGGCGTCGCGCATCGCGACCCATGGAAAGGTATTGGTAGAGCATGCCACCGCCGATCAGCAGCACAACTATCGCGGCGATGACCAGTAGCGCCGTCAAATCAGTCTGAGACCGCCCATTCGCCGGGCACGATGGGTCGCGTGCGGGGCAGACGGCCCTGTCGCGCGAGCCAACCCATTCCAGCGAGAATTCCGACGAACACGGCGAGTTTAGCGACGTCCGCGGCCGTGGATCGCGGCAGAGTTTTCCAGAGCACGAACAACACCGGCTGCGCGGCGCAAACTGCCCACACGGCACCGTAGAAGTAGCGCCGCTCATGTCCTTCGCCTTTGGTCGACGCTTTTACACGCGGAAGCCAGCCCATCAAACCTGCGATCCAGATCGCGCCGGCCAGCGGGAAATAGGCGTAATCGTAAATTTGGCGGAGGCGCCAAGCTCCCGTCGCGACGGCGTAGATCAGACCGGCAGAGTTAAGAAGGACGAAGCACAAGAGGTCGGCCCACGCGGCGGTGTAACAAATTCGGCGGTAGAGCGGGTTCGGTTTGTCCTCGGTAAAGCGCAAGATGTACGGCTTGGGTTCGACGCCGGGAAGCTGTCCGAACCAGCCCGCAATGCCGGTGCCCAACAATACGACACCGAGCCAGGCAGCGATGCGCGCGTCGAATCCGCGCTCGAACAGATCGAAAGTCAGCGGGCCGGGTGCGATGAAGAATACGAAGATCCAAATGGGCCAGTGCGCCAGGCGGTAGTGCGGCTTGTTGCGTTCGCGAAATCGCGGGGGGCGATCGACACGGAGCTGTGCACCGGGGGTGGCCACACGATGGTTATAACATCCCGGGAATGGCAGGCCACCCGCTTGCGAGTTAAGAAAATGATCGCCCGGCCCACTGAACGCTCAGGCCATGTGATCGGCGGAGCTCTTAACCAGCATCAGGATGAACGTCACCGACAGGCACTTGATAAAAGATGGGAGCATGTCGGTAAACAGCGACGCCACGGTCAAGACCGCGAAGAAGATGAAGGCGATTTTGAGGCCGGTCCGGCAGCGATCGTTCCACGAGACATGCGACTTCTTCTCTGGTATTTTCGTGTCGCAACGGAAGCAGACGGTTTCTTCCCGTCGCATGGTTCCGTGACAACTGGGGCATTTCATCATACTGTCTATCTCTTCGGCGAGGTCAGGATCAGTGTAACCGTGAATTACCTACAGCACCATCGAGTATTCCCCTCAGTACTTTCCCGAGTTTTGATCCGTCTAAACGACCGGGCTAAAGTCTCTGGTCGATTGAGCCGATGAGTACGATATCCCTGAGTTTCGCGCACGCTCCTGAACAATACTGAAGAGGATGCATATTCGACTCTTGCCCGGGGCGGTATTGGCGATGCTAAGTATCGGGCTCGCGCCCGGGGCCACGCAGATCGTCCTCCTGGGGACGGGCACTCCCAATGCGGATCCGGATCGGTTTGGTCCCGCGACCGCGATCGTTGTCAATGGCGCAGCGTACCTGGTCGACTTCGGACCAGGCGTGGTGCGTCGTGCCGCGGAGGCGGCTCGCCGAGGAGTCACGGCGCTCGCAGCGAAGAACCTCAAGGTGGCTTTCGTCACGCACCTGCATACCGATCACACGGCGGGGTATTCGGACTTGATCTTCACGCCCGCCGTGCTGGAACGCAACGCGCCGCTGGAAGTTTACGGACCGAAGGGGCTGCGCGACATGACGAATCACATTCTGAAGGCGTACTCCGAAGACATGCGCATCCGCTTTCACGGAGGTGAGCCCTCGCAGCCGAAAGGCTACGTCGTGAACGCGCATGAGATCCAGCCGGGAACGGTCTATCGTGATTCAAATGTCACCGTGAAGGCGTTCCTGGTGAAGCATGGCGCGTGGGAACAGGCCTTCGGCTATCGCTTCGAAACCGCGGATCGGAGCATCGTTATTTCAGGAGATACGACGGCGACTTCCGCGATCGTCGACAACTGCAAAGGGTGCGACGTGCTGATTCACGAGGTGTATTCCGACGCTGGGTTGGCCAAGCGCACGGCAGATTGGCAGAGCTATCATTCGCGCTATCACACGTCGGCAAGTGCGTTGGCCGCGATCGCAAATCAAGCCAAGCCGGGATTGCTGATTCTCTACCATCAACTCTTATGGAGCTCTTCGAAAGAAGTGCTGCTACAGGAATTGCAGGCGACGTACAGCGGAAAAGTCGCGTACGGAAACGATCTGGATGTATTCTGATCGCGCGCGGCGTTCAATGGTGGGCGCGCAGGGACTCGAACCCCGGACCCCCTCGGTGTAAACGAGGTGCTCTAACCAACTGAGCTACGCGCCCCTTCTTCGATTATTCTACTCTAGGTGTCTTTAGACGGCCCTTGGCAAAGCGGTCGCGTGCTGACGGCAGCCGCCCTGATTGCGGCCGCACTGTACTTCGCCGTCTTCGCGGCGGTCGGGTTGGGCGCCTACTTTACGCTCGACGACGGCGGAAACCTGCTCAATGCCCACGGCTACTGGGAGAATTCGCCGGGCGAGATGGCCGGATCGGTACTGCGGGTCGCGACCGGTGCGTATCGACCAGTTGGCGGGATTTTCTACCTTGCAATCTATAAGATAGCTGGATTCCATCCGCTCCCGTTCCGTGCGGTCTGCTTGGCCTTGATGCTGGCGAACGTCGTAATTGGGTTCGTTTTGCTAAATCGACTTTCGGGGTCGATCGAGACCGCGTTTCTGGGAACGCTGCTGTGGGCCCATCATCCAGCCTTGTTCCAACTCCTCTTCAATACGGGCACAATCTACGAAATCTGCTGTTTTTTGTTCTACTTCGCGGCGCTGGCTTGGTATGTACATTGGCGTCGACAAGGCATTCTATCGTGGGCTCGGACTGCAGGTGTGTTGGAACTAACCGCTTTAGCTTTGAATTCAAAAGAGATGGCGGTGACTCTTCCGGTGGCACTGGCGTTGTTCGAGTTGACTTACTGCTGGCCGGAGCGATGGACCTGGCAAAGCATCCTGCGACAGGGCCGGGCAGTGCTCGCGACCGCTCTGTTGACCACCATCGTCATGGCGGTAAAGCTCGCGACCTACAATCCGTTGAGCCGCGATCCGCGCTATCACATCATTGTTTCTGTCAGCGGGGTGATCGAAGCGCTGTGCCGATACTTCGATGCGCTGATTTATCGGGAGTCTTTCCTTACGCCGGTGGGACTGCTGGCGATCTGTGCGGCAATGCTCGCGCTGGCGCACGCGCTGCGATCGCGGCCGATGAAGTTCGGTTTCTGGTTCCTGGTGATTAGCCTGGCGCCAGTCTGCATCATTCCGATTTTTCGCAACGGGTTCATGCTGTACATACCGATGATCGGATGGTCGCTGTATTGGGGCACGCTCTGGACGCGTGCGGGGCAGTTCGTCACGTCGCGCATTCCTCATATGGTGGGCGTTGCAATTCGGGCCACTTCGATGGCCGCGATTAT
>DASYPO010000084.1:0-4754 GCA_036006545.1 Bryobacteraceae bacterium | reverse complement strand
CGCGGGCGTCGCAAAAATCTCTTCGCCCAGTGAATTCGCCGCGAGCAGTTCCTGTTCAGCGCCTGCCTTGAGTACCGCGACCGTCCCGCTGTGCGCCGCGATGAAGACTTTTCCGTCGGCGGCGACGGGCGACGCGTAGTAGCGGTCCGGTACACCGCGCAGCCTCGCCTGCTTGTGCGCCATGCCCGTCGCTGGATCGAGCGTGGTGAGCACGCCCGCGTCGTTAATCATGTACAACACGCCGCGATACAGCAGCGTCGACGGAAGCTGCGGGATCGATTTGTGAAACTTCCACTCGATGTTGGTCTGGGTAATATCGCCGTGCCCCCCCAGCCGCACTGCCAGCAGCGCGTTCTCCGCGGCCATGATCGCCGCGAACGTTTTCCATTCGGCGGCGTCCATTACGCCGTCCTGATTCAGGTCGATAAATGGAAAATAAGTCTTGGTCTTTTGATCCGGCGATTCATCTCTCGAGATCTTCCCGTCGTGATTCGCATCGCAGCACTTTAGTGCGTCGGCGAATGGCATGATCGCGACCTGCTTTCCCGGATCGTTCTCCGGCGTGTTATAGCCGTTGATGTACAGCGTGTCGCCGGCCACGATGGGGATGCTCTTCATCTCCGACGCAAGTCCATGCAGCGACCACACGATCTCGCCGGTCCCCGCCGCGTACGCATCCATGCGGAACGACGCGGGCGCGACGATCAGCGCCCGACCCGATGCTTCCCGAACCACCACCGGGGTCGAATGACCACTCAACGCTTCCGGCCGCGCGACCTTCCAAACTTGCTTTCCGTCCGACTGATTGAACGCTACGATAAATGACCCGATAGACTGATCGCACACCAGTACGACTTTTCCATCCGCCAGCACCGGCGACGCGCCCATGCCGTACGTGTTCTGAAACGGCCCTAGCGGCACGCGCCAGCGCTCGTTTCCGTCGACGCCGTAAGAGACCAGGCCGTAGTCGCCGAAAAAAACGAAAAGATTCTTGCCGTCAGTGACCGGCGTGGGCGACGCTGGACTGTTCCGCGCATCCAGTTTTTCCTTGCGAACGCGCGGAGCTTCGCGGCGCCATTGAATTTTTCCCGTCGCGCGATCCAGTGCGATCGTCAGCAGCCGATCGCCTTCGAACGCCGTGAGGAATACGCGGTCGCCCGCCAACACCGGCGACGAATGCCCCGGCGGCAACTCCGTTTTCCAGACTAGATTCTTCCACGGCCCGAACTCAGCAGGTAGCCGATCCGTCTCATTAACGCCCGCGCCGTTTGGCCCGCGAAACTGCGTCCAGTCGTTATCGGCGCGAGCGGCCTGCCCCAACGCAAGCGTGACGACTAGGACTTGAGTTAAAACTTGTAAACTAGGAAACATTCGAAGTGACTCCCACTATACAAGACCGAATCTCCGCCAAACCTACACCTGAAGCCGTGACAGCAGCGCGCGCCGCGCTCGACGCATGGACCCGTGAAGTAATTGAGTGGCACTTCAATCCGGACACCGGAACACCTTTTTGGCTGGAGCGCGCCAAGACCCTGGGCTTCGATCCGCGCCGCGAAATACAGACGTACGCCGATCTGGATCGTTTTGGTTTTTTCCAGGACGAATGGCTGCGCGGCGGACCCGTAAATCGCTGGGTTCCGCGCGGCTACGCCGGCAAGCCGATCTTCACGTTTGAAACCGGAGGATCGACCGGCGTGCCCAAGTCGCGCATCGCCCATGCCGATTTTCGGATCGACTACGAGATGTTTTCGGACACGCTGCCCGACGAATTCTTCCCGCGCGGTGCCGATTGGGTGCACGTCGGTCCCAGCGGCCCGCGACGCCTCCGTCTCGCGGTCGAGCATCTTGCGCAGCATCGCGGCGGAATTTGTTTTTCCGTCGACCTCGACCCGCGCTGGGTGATCAAGCTCTTGAAGCGCGGCGACGCAGCCGAAGCCGATCGTTACAAGCAGCATGTCATCGATCAGGCGCTCACCATTCTCAAGGCCCACGATATCCAGTGCATGTTCACCACGCCCAAGCTGCTCGAAGCCCTGTGCGATCGCGTGAATCTGCGAAAGGCCGGAATCACTGGCGTATTCTGCGGCGGCACGGAAATGACGCCGCAATTCCATCGCCTCGCTCGCGAAGAATTGGTGAAGGATATTTATTTCGCGCCCACCTACGGCAACACGTTGATGGGCCTCGCGGTGCACAAGCCGTTCGATCCCGCCGACAACTACGCCATCATTTATTACGCGCCCAGCCCACGCGCCATGATGGAAGTTGTCGACCCCGACGAGCCGAATCGCATCGTCGACTACGGCGCCACCGGCCGCGTCCGCCTGACCACGCTCACCAAAGAGTTTTTCATGCCGCGTTTTCTCGAACGCGATGAGTGCGAGCGCGAGCCTCCCTGTGGGCCGTA
Organism: Bryobacteraceae bacterium; assembly: GCA_036006545.1. Taxonomy (GTDB): domain Bacteria; phylum Acidobacteriota; class Terriglobia; order Bryobacterales; family Bryobacteraceae; genus Palsa-187. The sequence goes on along the minus strand of DASYPO010000084.1, from coordinate 2,347 downwards.
TCCCTGGGACGGCGTGCGCAATGTGCGACCCTTCCGGCGCTTCGAAAGCACCGTCGTCGAGGGCGTGTATTGAGCGCCCGCGGCCGAATCCGTTTGCGATGAACGATCGCTTCGTCCATCCGCGCTGGAAATACTTCATCGCCGCCTGCCTGATCGCTTATTTCCTGTGGAGCGCCTGGTTTGGCCTGCGCGCACGCTTCGCGCCCGACGACATGATGAACCTCGATATGTACTATCGCCTGGGATCAGCGAAAGTTGTGCTGTCGCAATTCGCCGTGTGGGACAACTTTTACCGACCCATGGGCGCTGCGTTCTACCTGCCGCTCTACGAATTGTTCGGATTGCACGTGCGCGCCTTCCGCATTGTGGTTCTGATACTTCTGCTGATCAACGTGTACCTCGTGTACCGGATGACACGCTTGCTTGGGGCGACTGAATTGGCAGCCGGCCTGGCGGTCTTCGTCATGTGTTTCCACCCGGCGATGGGACTTTTGTATTACAGCACCGCCTTTGTCTATGACGTATTGTGCTTCTTTTTCTATCTAAGCGCGCTCATCGTATATCTGCGCGCTCGTGCGCAAGATCAATTCCCCGGTCTCACAGCCTCGCTCGGAATATTAGCGTTATATCTATGCGCGCTTAATTCCAAAGAAATCGCGCCGACATTTCCGATGATTCTGTTGGCGTACGAATGGGTATACCACCGGCCGACGAGTTGGAAACCCCGCGCGTTGCTCGCATGGCTGCTCCGCGAAGGACGGCTGGCGATGATCGCTGTCCCGCTTACGGCCGCGTACGTTTACGGAAAAACGGTGGGGCCGCAGGCGCTCGCCTCCCAGTCTGCCTATCACCCGACCTTCACGTTTGCCCGCATCCTTCAGTTTCAAACCGGAGCGCTCACCGACATCCTGGATTTTCCCCGCCCACTAGAACTCCTCGATATCGTAATCGTGTGGTCGATCGTCACGCTGATCGCTTGGTGGTCGAAAGATCGGTTGCTGCGGTTTTGCTGGTGGTGGATGGTGCTTACGCCCCTGCCCATCCAGTTCGTCTACCGCCTGGGCCCGGCTTTGTATATTCCGCTGGCAGGCTGGACAATTTTTGCCGCTGGGCTAGTGGCAGGAGTCATCCATCGCATCTCCCAGTGGGTCAAGCCACCCGTGCGAATCCCGTTGGCAACCGGATTGGTACTGCTTGCAGTGATACCTTTCGCGATCAATGCCCGCGACTCGGTGCAGGAACGCTACAAACCGGACATGGCGAACCAAGGCAACCTGACCGCAACCGTCATCGCTCAACTTGACCTGATTCGTCCCCCGGTTCGCCAGAGAGCCCGGTGGCTATTCCTAAACGACCCTTTCGACGACTACGACATGTTTTTTATCGCGCGATTATGGGCGCACCGGCGCGATATATACATTCGGCTGGCCCGGAAAGACCCGGTTCCCCTCGAGGAACAAGATAAATACGATTCAATATTCGGCTTTGATAACGGGAAATTAATCCAATTGAAATAGCGCGACGGTCAATTATGCCGTACGCATCGTTTCCGACTTATCGCCGCCTGAGATCGCTGCCTGCGCCGCTGCCAGTCGCGCGATCGGCACGCGATACGGCGAACAGGATACGTAGTTCATCCCCACTCGGTAACAATACTCGACCGACGCGGGTTCGCCGCCATGTTCGCCGCAGATCCCGATTTCGAGATCGGGCCGCGTGCTGCGCCCGAGCTTGATCGCCATCTCGATGATCTTGCCGACGCCTTCCTGATCGATTGTTGCGAACGGATCGGCTTTGAAGACCTTCACATCTTCGTAGTGCTTCGAGAACTTCGTGTAGTCATCGCGCGAGAGCCCCATGGTGGTCTGCGTCAGGTCGTTCGTGCCGAAACTGAAGAACTCGGCATGCTCCGCGACTTTGTCTGCTGTCAACGCCGCGCGCGGAATTTCAATCATCGTCCCGACCATGTAATGCAGGTCCGGCACGCCCGCCTTCGCCAGCACTTCCTTCGCGACGCGCACCACGATTTCCTTCTGGTGCTCTAACTCGCGCGCGCTCCCGATCAGCGGAATCATGACCTCGGGAATCACCTTGATGCCCTTCTTCGCCACCTGCGCGGCAGCCTCGAAAATGGCACGCGCCTGCATTTCGGTGATCTCGGGATAGGTAATTCCAAGCCGGCACCCGCGATGTCCCAGCATCGGATTGAACTCGTGCAATTCTTCGACGCGCTTGAGCAGAGTAGGCAGACCCTTCTTTAACTCGCCCACCGGCATGTTGTACGCGCCCGACATCTCCTTCTTCGCCTTGCTATCGGCGTGCGGGAGCCTGGCGATATCCACCATCA
>DASYPO010000083.1:0-19421 GCA_036006545.1 Bryobacteraceae bacterium | reverse complement strand
CGCCAAAGAAAAATCACAGGAAGGTGAAGTGGTGGCCCTGGGGCCCGGAAAGATTCTCGAAACTGGCTCCATCCTGCCGCTCCAAGTGAAAGAAGGTGATCGGATACTTTTTGGAAAGTATTCGGGAACCGAGATCCGGCTCGCGGATCAGGACTACTTGATCTTGCGCGAAGACGAGATCATGGGAACGTTGACTCAGACCGGCAAAGCGGCCGGAAAGAAATAAGGACACAAATGGCGAAACAGATTGTTCACGGTGAAGATTCCAGGCAGGCGATGTTGCGTGGCGTAAATACGCTTGCCGATGCAGTCAAGATTACTCTCGGGCCCAGAGGCCGCAACGTGGTTCTCGATAAGAAATTTGGCTCTCCGTTGATTACGAAAGACGGCGTGACTGTTGCAAAAGAAATTGAGTTGAAAGATTCCATGGAAAACATGGGTGCGCAGATGGTTAAGGAAGTCGCATCGAAAACGAGCGATGTGGCGGGAGACGGCACCACCACCGCAACGGTGCTGGCACAAGCCATCTTCCGCGAGGGCGTCAAAACAGTCGCCGCCGGTGCGAACCCGATGGCTGTCAAGCGCGGCATCGAACGCGCCGTTCAAGCGGCTGTCGAAGAGATCAAGAAGCTTTCGAAGCCGGTCAGCGGCGAAATGATCGCTCAGGTCGCGGCGATTTCAGCCAACAACGATTCGACGATAGGGAACATCATCGCCGACGCGATGAAGAAAGTCGGCAAGGACGGCGTCATCACGGTGGAAGAATCGCGCACGATGCAGACCGAGCTGGCGACCGTGGAAGGCATGCAGTTCGACCGCGGTTATCTTTCGCCCTACTTCATCAGCGATCCCGATCGCATGGAGTGCGTCCTCGAAGATCCCTACATCCTGATCCACGAAAAGAAGATCAGCAACATGAAGGATCTGCTGCCGGTACTGGAGCAGATCGCGCGTTCGGGCAAGCCACTGCTGGTGATCGCCGAGGAAGTGGAAGGCGAAGCACTCGCAACTCTCGTAGTCAACAAGCTGCGCGGCACGTTGAATGCCTGCGCGGTGAAGGCTCCCGGCTTCGGCGATCGCCGCAAGGCGATGCTCGAAGACATCGGCATCCTGACCGGCGGCAAGGCGCTGATGGAAGAGACTGGCATTAAGCTGGAAGGCGTTCGTCTCGAGGATCTGGGCCGCGCCAAGCGCGTGACCGTGGACAAGGACAATACCACCTTGATCGACGGCGCCGGCAAGCAGAAGGAAATCGAAGGCCGCATCAAGCAGCTGCGCGCGCAGATCGAGGAAACTACCTCGGATTACGATCGCGAGAAGCTGCAGGAGCGGCTGGCGAAACTCGCTGGTGGCGTCGCCATCATCAAAGTTGGCGCGGCGACCGAGACGGAAATGAAAGAGAAGAAAGCCCGCGTGGAAGATGCTCTGCATGCGACCCGCGCGGCGGTCGAAGAAGGCATCGTCCCCGGCGGCGGTGTGGCGCTCCTGCGCGCCGCGACCGCGTTGGACGGCATGAAGGCCGAACACGATGAGCAGATCGGTGTCAACATCATCAAGCGCGCCTGTGAAGAGCCGGTTCGCCAGATCGTGGGCAACGCCGGTTACGAGGGCGCGATCGTCATCGAGAAGATCCGCGCTAACAAGGACACCAACTTCGGGTTCAACGCCTCTTCGTCGGTGTACGAGGACCTGGTGAAGTCGGGCGTCATCGATCCGACCAAGGTGACTCGTTCGGCTCTGCAGAACGCGGCGTCGATCAGCGCACTGATGTTGACCACCGAAGCCATGATCGCCGAAATTCCCGAGAAGAAGTCCGCCCCCATGCCCGGTGGCGGCGAGCACGGACCGGGAATGGAATACTAGCCACTCGCGTGGCCGCCATCGCGGCCACTTGCGTGGCGGCCTTCGCGCCTGTGGCGCAGTGGCTTTCAGTTGCAATCGAAGAATGGCCGCCTGGAAACGGGCGGCCTTTTTCCATGCTAGGCGGCCCGCGATCGCCGCTTTGATGCGGCGCCGATGAGCACATCCGTTGGGATTCCGAGTCTCGCGTGCAATCGTCGGATCATTGCCAGTGAAAGATCGCGATCTCCGCGCAGGACTTCATATACTCGGGTCCGGCTGCCGATCACACCTATCAGATCCAGGCCCTGTTGCTCCAGCCGAAAACGGATGGCATCCAACGGATCCGGCGGATCAATCGGAAGGTGCACTCGCTCGTAGGCTTCAACCAACGTCAGGAAGACGTCTAGCCGGTCGCCCCGCGCCGTCCCAGGCTTCGCCCCCCAAAAGCCGCTCAATCTCGAGAAGAGCGCCGCAGTGATCCCGCTCGTTTCTGATCGGCTTGATTTTCAAAACATTGGTCCGCAGTTGTTGTTCACAATCAGTGTCTTCTCCATTGTGGCCACAATTCTGGTGGAGGGCGGAACCCTCGGGTCCGCAGCCCACGCCCCGTCGGCGTTCTTCGCGAAACGCGCCATGAAACAATGTGTCGAGATGGCCTCCCCTGTCACTCGATCCGACCTCGAGCAACTCCTCTCCAAAGCAGTTTTCAATCAAGGCTACGGACTCTCGCTTCATTCGCATGGCGACGGCGAGTGCACGCTTGCGGTGCCGTTTCGACCGGAGTTCCTGCGGCCGGGCGGAATCGTCGGTGGACCGATTTTCATGGCGGCGGCCGACGTCGCGATGTGGCTCGCCATCGCGACGCGAATCGGAACCGAAGAAGACTGCGTCACGGTCGAAATGAAGACCAACTTCCTCAGTGCAGCACGCGAAGAATTTCGGTGCACCGCGCGCGTGCTCAAGCTCGGGAAACGGATCGTGTATGGAACGGCGGAGTGCGCCACGCGGGAAGGCAAGCTACTCACTCATCACACCCTGACGTACATTCGCCCGTGATCACGATCTTCACTGTCGGCCATTCGACGCACCCCATCGACAAGCTGGTCGAGATGCTTCGCGCACACGCGGTGGAGCACCTGGTGGATGTGCGCAGCATCCCCCGGTCCCGACGTAACCCGCAGTTCAATCGCGAGGCACTAGCCGCATCGCTAACTCAAGCCGAAATCACATACACGCACATGCCCGCGCTCGGCGGATTGCGCAAGCCGCGGCCGGATTCGACCAACACCGCCTGGCAGAACGCCGCTTTTCGCGGTTATGCCGACCATATGCAGACGACTGAGTTCGCCGGGGCGCTAGACGATCTGATTGAGGCCGCGGCACCCCATCGCACTGTCATCATGTGTGCCGAAGCCGTACCCTGGAGATGTCACCGCTCGCTCATTTCCGATGCACTCGCAGCGCGGGGAGTTGCGGTCGAACACATCTTCACGCCGGCCAAGCGCGAGCCGCATCGCTACACGCCTTTTGCGCAGATCGAAGGCATCCGCGTCACCTACCCGGGACTGGCTTGAGCCGTGTAATCTGAGAAGCTGTGAAACGCCTCACGCTCCTTGCATCGATCTGCTTCGCGGTTTCTGCAACCGCGCAGAATTATCCGCCCGAAATTGCATTCGATTCCGTGCCCAACTTTCTGAAGCCGCCGGCCGATGTGCACTTCGGCGAGGTCGCCGGCGTCGCGGTCAACTCGCGTAAGCATATCTTTGTTTTTTCGCGTGGCAATACCAATGGCCCCGCCTACGGCGCGTCCGCCGCGCAGCTGCTCGAATTCTTGCCGGACGGCCGATTTCTACGCGAGATCGGTAAGAACCTCTACGCCTGGTCGTACGCGCACGCGGTGCGAATCGATGCTGACGACAACATCTGGGCCATCGATAAGGGCTCCGATATGATCGTGAGGTTCAATCGCGAAGGCCGCGTGACCATGGTCTTCGGCCGCAAGAAGGAAGCTTCCGACGAAGCCGCGCCGTGGACCCGAGTGAATCCGCCGCGTGCCGCAGTAGACGGCCAGTTTCGCCAGCCGACCGACGTGACCTGGGACCCGCAGGGCAACATCTTCATCAGCGACGGCTACATCAATTCGCGCATCGCCAAGTACGACAAGAACGGCGATTGGGTAAAGCAGTGGGGCGGTCCCGGTGCACAGCCCGGTGAGTTCAACACGCCGCACAGCATCGCGGCCGACGCGGCCGGAAATATATATGTTGCCGATCGCGGGAATCGACGCATTCAAGTCTTCAATGGCGACGGGAATTTCAAGCGCGAGATCACAATCAACATCCCTGCTCCCCCGGATGCGCGCCCCTGGATGGGAGCGACTCCGACCGCTACCAGCGCCGCCGCGCAACAGCCCGGCGCGCCCTGGGCGATCTGCATCACGCCCGGGCCTCGCCAGGTCCTTTACGCTTCCGACGGATTTCCCGGCCGTGTGTATAAGCTCACGCTGGAGGGACAGATTCTCGGCTGGTTCGGTAAGACCGGGCGGCAGCCGAAACAGTTTGGCTGGATTCATGAGATCGCGTGTCCGGCGGAAAATGAGATTTACGTCGCCGAACTGCTGAACTGGCGCGTGCAGAAGCTGATCCTTCACCCGTAATGACGCAGATCTCTACCACTCCCTTCGACGATCAACGTCCCGGCACCTCCGGTCTGCGCAAAAAGACGCGCGTTTTTCTTCAGCCACGGTATCTGGAGAATTTCGTCCAATCGGTGTTCGACGCACTGCGCGACGATCCAGCAGTGGATTTCACCCGCGCGACGCTTGTCGTTGGCGGCGACGGCCGTTACCACAATCGCGCCGCGATTCAGACAATCCTGCGGATCGCCGCAGCCAACGGATTCGCGCGCGTTCTAGTCGCTCGCGACGGAATTCTCTCCACCCCTGCCATGTCAGCCGTGATCCGCCGCCGCAGTACTCTGGGCGGCTTGGTTCTCTCCGCCAGCCACAATCCCGGCGGCATCGATGCCGACTTTGGGATCAAGTACAACGCAACGAACGGCGGCCCCGCACCTGAGTCGCTCACGGAGAGGATCTACGGCAAAACGAAGGAGATCAATCGCTACCTGTGGATCGACGCACCTGACCTCGACCTCGCCCGCGAAGCGACAACCCGCATCGACGCGACCGAGATCGCGGTCATCGACCCGTTGACCGACTACGTCGCGCTCATGCAGGAATTGTTCGATTTCGATGCGCTGCGGTCGTTGTTTCGCGGCGGATTCCGAATGTTTTTCGATGCGATGCACGGATCGACCGGGCCGTACGCCCGGCGGATCTTCGAGGAGTTGCTGGCCGCGCCGTCGGGAACGGTCTTGAATGGCGTGCCACTCGAAGACTTCGGTGGCGGGCATCCCGATCCCAACCAAGTCTATGCCGCGGATCTCGTTACGCGTCTCAATGCACGCGACGCACCCGACTTCGGCGCCGCCTGCGATGCGGACGGCGATCGAAATATGATTCTGGGCGGCGGGTTCTTCGTCACCCCCGGCGACTCGCTGGCGCTGATCGCCGAACACGCGCGGGAGATCCCGGCGTATCGCGGTGGACTTGCGGGCATCGCGCGTTCACTTCCCACCAGCACCGCGGCGGATAGAGTTGCCGAGTCGTTGGGTATCAGGTATTACGAAACACCCACAGGCTGGAAGTATTTCGGCAATTTGATGGATGCGGGCCTCTGCACGCTGTGCGGTGAAGAAAGTTTCGGCACCGGATCGAATCACATTCGCGAAAAGGACGGCGTCTGGGCAGTGCTGTGCTGGCTCTCACTGATCGCTGCAGCCAACCAATCCGTGGGGGATCTGGTTCGCGCGCATTGGCGCCGATTCGGCCGCAGTTATTTCCAACGCCACGATTACGAGGCACTCGACGCGCAAAAGGCCGGTTCCATGCTGGATGCGCTGCGTGCGCGCCTCGCTGGGCTCGTCGGCTCGTCACTCGAAGGGTTCACGGTCGCGCACGCGGACGATTTTCGCTACACGGATCCCGTGGACGGGGGCGAAACACCGCACGCCGGGATTCGAATTGCCTTTTCGGACGGGTCGCGCATTGTATGCCGCCTCTCGGGAACGGGGACCGAAGGAGCTACGCTGCGGGTCTACCTGGAACGCTACCGTCGCGACGACGTCGAAGCGGATCTGGAGGCGACTCTCGCGCCGCTGGCGCGCGCGGCACAGGCGCTGCTAGAAATCCGGGAACGATTAGATCGCTCCGCTCCGAACATCGTGACTTAGCTCGCGACTATTGCTTATCGAACGAAGAGACCAAGGACTCGAACTTCGCCTGATTCGCGGCGATGGTCTTCGCCGGTCCGGTGAATTTCACGAAAAGATTGTTGTCGCGCGGACCCTCGATGATCGCGCCCAGCATGCGGTAGCCGGGTGCCGCCTTGCCCTTGGACATCGGCCCGCCCATGCCTGAGTATTCTCCGGAAACATCCACTGTTGTGACCTTCAAGTTATGCACGGTTTTCTTCGCGACCACGCCCTGCGCCGGTTTTCCGGCGGAGCTGAACTGCGCCTTCCAGCGATCGATGTTCGCTTCGACGGTGCCACCCTGTCCCTGTCCAAAAAAATAAACGACGCAGTCCGCGCCTTGTGAATCGCCGGGTGCCGGTGGCACCTTGTACGTCGCCGCGCGCATCTGGCCATCGCCCGGCAGCGCCTGCCACCCCGCGGGCGCGGTCCATTTCAATCCGCCGGCAGGGGATTGCGCGAGCAGTGCCAGCGCGCCGCACATTAAAAGAAATCCAGTTCGCATGGAACTAGCTTAGCGTGGGAGTGCGGTTCTGGCGTGCGCGTTGTACCAACAAGTAGGTAAGCCCAAGCAACACCCACACCCCGCCGACGGCCTTCGCTTGCCATCGCAAGCTGGCCCAGATGTAGAGGCACACCGCCGCGCCCAGGAGAGGCAACACAGCCTGGCTCCAGGAGCGGTCGTTTTTTTTCACCCAGTAGTGCCAGAATGCCGCCAGATTCACGCCAATGAACGCGAGAAACGCGCCGAAGTTGAGCAGCTCCGCTCCGAGTTGATAATTCATGGTCCATGCTCCGGCCAGCGAGATAGCTCCGCACAGGATCACATTGCGCGCGGGAATCGAAGTTCTCGGGTCGATGTGTGTGAAGAATCTTGGGAGTGCGCCCTGGCTGCCCATTCCGTACATCAGACGGGCTCCGCCGAGTTGTGCGCTCATTCCCGAACCGACGGTCGCGACAAGCAGCGTCACGTTTACAAGGTGAAAAAGAAAAGGGCCTCCCGCTCGGCCCGCAACGAAGACGTAGGCGGTGTCGACGTCGGGAAAATGACTGTAGTCGGGATACACAAGCTGGCCGAAATACACTTCGATCGCCGAAATAACGCCGATGAGGAAGCACACCAAGACCGTCGCGCGCAGGATGTCGCGTTTCGGATTCACGGCTTCTTCGGAAAGAGTCGAAATCGTATCAAACCCGATGTATGTAAGGGCGGCGATCGATGTCCCTGTCGAAACAGCGGCCCAAGAGAATGTCTCCGGATCGTAGAACGGACGAATCAGCTCCAGGTTGCCTTTGATGTAGATGTAGCGCGCCATCATCGCCAGCATGTACGCGACCACCGCGCTCATCCCGATCGCCAGCCAGCGAGTGGTGCGCGCCGACGCCTCGATCCCTCGCAGGTTAAGCAACGTGAATAGCAGCGCGAAAAATACTTTCCATGCGAACGATGGAACCTGCGGGAGTAGATTCGCCGCGGCCGAGGCTGACCAGATCACGCAGATCAGCGGGTTCAACAGATAATCCAGCAGAATGCTCCAGCCGGTGACAAATCCGGCGGTGGCCCCGAATTCGCCCGCGATGTAACTGTAGGACGATCCCGCGCTCGGGTACACGCGCGACATGCGGCCATAGCTCACTGCGGTGAATAGCATCGCTACCAGAGCGATCAGAATCGTGGTGACGACATGCCCGCGCGCTTCCACCGCCACCGCGCCGAACGGCGGCATGGGCGCTGTCGGCTGGATGCAAACGATGCCGTAGAAAATCAGGTCGCGCAGCGTCAGCGCGCGCCTCAACCGCGGAGCGGAGGAATCGGCCAACTAGCGCTCCACTCGTACGATGTTCGAAAACGCGGATTCACCGGCGTCGTTTAGCGCGCGCACGCGATAGCGCACCAACCCCCGTGGCGCGGCAGCGTCTGTGTAAGTCGCTCCGGCAGCCTGCGTTGCGATGCGTTCCCAGCGGCCGTCGCCCGCGCGCCGCTCGATCGCGAATTTCGTCGCGAGCGCGTGCAACTCAAATCTCAGCGCGACACCCGACGCCGACGATTGCGCGGTGAGCCCGCTGGGAGCCTCCGGCAGCACGGGCCAATCGAAATAGCTCGCGTCCGCGACCGCCATGATCGAATCGGTCAATCGCAGAGCCTCGAGCGTGTCGGTGGTGCCGCGCTTCCACGTGAGTGGAACAATTGCGCCTGAGACCACGTCGATCAACACCGGATTTCGAATGCCGGAGTTCTTCAATGTCAGCGTGAACGTCATTTCGTGAAACCCGCCGCCGGGTACGCTGTGCGCGGCCACCCAAAACGCAACGATTGACTTCCCATTCGTGTTGCGGAAACCGTAATGCAGGAACGGTATGCGCCCCCAGCGGCGCAGATCTGGGACCGCAGATGTTTCGATCCCGATGGAAGGATCGAGCTTTGTATCCGAAAATAGCGCGTAGGTATTCTGCAGCGCGCCCCACACGGGACGCGGCGAAAAATCGTCAGGTAAGTCCCGCTTGCCATGCAGGAATCCGAAATCGTCGCCCTCGTTACCGTCGACACCCGCCGCCAGCAGCCACACGAACGTCCGCACTCCGGCTGCGTGGTTGTAGAGTACGCCGCGCGGAACATATTTCGCTTGCACGGTTTCGTCCGAGCCATCCCACGCGGGAATCGAATTGAACTCGTCGTCCCAGAATTCGATGTCCTTACGAATCCCCGGATAGTTACGCACCAGTTCGCGTAGCTTCGCGGGCGATTCCTCTTTGTAGGTTCCAGTGTCCATCGATTCCGGATGCGTGTTCGTGCCGTACCCAGGATAGGTGTGATACGCGTAGATATCGATTTGCGAAGCGCACTTGCAGGTATCTAGTGCGCGTTTTGTGAAGTCTCGCGTGGGATCTGCCTGACCGCCGTAAATCACTTTCGCCTCCGGATCGGTCGCGTGCACCGCAGGCGCGAACGCGGCGAGAAGGCGTCCGTAATCTTCCGGATTCGCATCGTTCCAATACCCGATGTCCTGCTCATTCCACAACGCCCAATACTTGATCTTGCCCTTGTAGTGATTCACGATCCACTTTACGTACTTGATGAACGCCTCGATCTGCTCGGGCGTCTTGGGTGCCCAGAAAATCGAATTGACACTGCGATCGTCGTTGTGGAAGCTGCCCGGCTCAGGGGTGATCTGGTCGGGTTTGCGTCCGGCGGGCCCTGTGTACATTGGATTCCCGTACAGGAGTTGCACTTGAATTGAGACGTGATTCTCGACCAGCGAATCGACGTAGTCGTCGACCTCGGGCGAAATCGAGTACACGCCCCGGCGCTGCTCCACCCAATCCCAACTTGTCGGCTCGGAGCTGTTTTCATACTGGCCGATGCGGATCCAGTTCACGCCGATGTCGAACATTCGAGTCCACCACCAGCGATTCCACGGCAGGTAAGGCTCGCGTGGAAGATCGGAGTTAATGCCGAATCCGTTCTTTACTTGCGACGAACGTTTCGGCGGGACCTGCGTGGGAACTGCGGGTCGCTGTTGCGCAGCGCAGGTTGCAACGAATACTAGCAGGGCTAAGTTACGACGCATAGGTAATGACGAAGTATATAATGACGCGCAGTGCAGTTATTCACGATGCGTCCGATTGGCTGGGTGCGTTCTCCGATCCGCGAAGTGCTGGACGATTGCTGGGGTGGGGTCGAGTCCTGCGTCGAACTGGATGAGACTCAATTTAGCGCGGATAGTTTGCGGGGGCTCGATGAGTTCTCGCATGTCGTGGTGGTTTTTCATTTTCACCTGATCGCGCCGGATGATGTGACCACCGGTCTGCGCTATCCACGCGGGCGTAAGGATTGGCCGAACGTGGGCATCTTCGCGCAGCCGGCCAAAGCGAGACCTAATCACCTCGGCGTGACGACGTGCCCCATCGTGCGAGTGGATGACACGCGGCTGTGGGTGAAGGAGTTGGATGCGATCGACGGAACTCCGGTTCTCGATCTAAAACCATACCTGCCGGAATTCGGGCCACGAACCGAAGTGCGGCAGGCGGCGTGGACGCGCGAATTAATGAGCCGCTACTTCGGACGCATGCCGGGCGCGGATTCAGCGTAGCAGCGTTGCACTGCCGCGACGCCCGCACCGAGTTCGACGGGCACACCATTCGATTGCAGGATCAGTTCCAACTCCGCGATGATCGCGAACAAATCCGGAAAATCGAAATACCCGAGGTGTGCGATCCGAAAGATGCGGCCCTTCATCTCGCCCTGCCCGTTGGCGATGATCGAGCCGAAGCGCGACTTGAATTCTTTGACGATTACGCCGGAATCGAGACCGTTCGGCGCCCTCACCGCAGTGACCGCGGGACTAGGCGAATCCGGCGCGAACAGTTCCAGGCCGAGCCCTGAGCAGGCGGCCCGAGTAGCACGCGCGAGTTGCTGCGCATTGTCCACTAGTTTGTCCATGCCCAGCGACCTGATGTATTTCAGCGCGACGGCGAAGGCGAGAATCAGCGCAGTGGCGGGCGTCCACGTTGACTCGCCATTCGCAGCGTTCTTCTTTTCCTTTTTCAAATTGAAGTAGTAGTGCGGTAGCGTCGCTGTTTCCGCGAGCGCCCACGCCTTGGGACTCACCGAAAGAAACGCGAGACCCGGCGGCACCATGAATGCCTTCTGCGATCCCCCGATGACAATGTCCAGCCCCCAACGATCGATCTCGAGCGGCATTGTTCCCAACCCCGTGATCGCGTCGAGCACGAAAATCGCTGGAGTCGCTGCAATGAGTTCCCCCATCGCTCGCACATCATGCGCGGCGCCAGTCGACGATTCGGACGCCTGTACAAACACACCTTTCACCGCGGAATTGGCCGCCAGTGCTTTCTGGAGCGCCTCCGGCTGCACCGCGCCGCCGTACGGAGCTTCGAGCACGATCGGATTCAACCCGAAAGCGCGTGTCATCTCCAACCAGCGCTCTCCGAATCGACCTGCAGAGCACACGATCACTGCATCGCCCGCCGAGAAGAAGTTCGTCACCGATGCTTCCATCGCGCCGGTCCCGGAGGCGACTAATAGCAGCACGTCATTCGCGGTGCCCCTCACTTCTTTCAAATCCGCCAGCACGGAGCGATAGATGACGCGAAAATCTTCAGTGCGGTGGTGCATGTCCGCGCCCATCATCGCGGCGAGTGCCGGCGGATAGAGAGGGGTCGGGCCCGGTGTGAGAAGGCGCTGCTTTTTTATGTGCACGGGGGTCGAGGAAGCTTCAGGATATCATCAGGAAATGGCGCTTCTCGACCAGATTCAGAAAGACATGGTGGCCGCGATGAAGGCCAGCGAGCAATCGCGCCTCGATGCGTTGCGGATGATCAAATCCGCGCTGAAGAAGCACGAAATTGACAGCATGAAGCCGCTGGACGAAGCTACGGAAATGCAGATCATGCAGACGCTGGTGAAGCAGCGTCGCGAGTCCGCCGATATTTTCCGCAAGGGAAATCGCCCGGAGCTGGCGGATAAAGAAGAGGCCGAGTTGAAGCTGATCGAATCCTACTTGCCGTCGGCCCCAACCGAAGCGGAAATGGACGACGCGATCGCGGCTGCCCTGGCCGAGACCGGTGCGACCTCGGCTAAGCAGATGGGCCTGGTGATGAAGGCCGCGCAGGCTAAACTGGCGGGCAAGCGCATCGACGGAAAAGCGATGAGCGATCGCGTGCGCGCGAAGCTAACCTAGGAATGTGGCGCGGGCTTCAGCCCGCAGCGTCGGCTTTAGCCGGCGGTTTAATCCTGCCGCAGCGCCACCATCGGATCAACTCGCGACGCTCTCCGCGCCGGCAAGTATCCCGCTGCCGCGGAAACAGCAGCCAGCACCACCGCAGCGCCCGCAAACGTCGCTGGATCGTGTGGCTCCAATCCGAACAACATGCTGCGGATCAATCCCGTGACCGCGTAGCCGGCACCCACCCCAAGCACGATTCCCACCGCTGTGAGAGCCGCAGTCTCGCGCATAACTAAAGCGACGATTTCCCCGCGCGTCGCGCCCAGCGCCATTCTCACGCCAATTTCCGAAGTCCGTCGCGACACGCTATAGGATCGGACGCTATAGAGCCCCACCGATGCCAGCACCAGCGCGAGCAATCCAAATGCGGTCGACAAACGCGCGAATAATCGCTCCTGCTTCAATTGGTCGTCGATCTGTTGTTCGAGCGTGAGCAAACTCAGCACCGGAACCGCCGCGTCGATTTCGGCGACGGCTTGGCGTACCGCGGCGGCGATGGCTGACGGCTCGCCCGCAGTGCGCAGTTCGAAAGACATGCTGTCTAGCAGCGCGACGTGCTGCGACCACACCACAAAGAATCCCGGTCCGAATTTGCGCCGCAGTGCGTGGAACTTGGTGTTGGCGGCGACGCCGATCACTTCGTACTCCTGCGCGCCTCCCGAATCCGGTCCCATCACCGTTCGAAAGCGCCGCCCGATCGGGGATTGATTCGGAAAGAAGGTGCGCGCCAGTGTCTCATTGATCACGGCGACGCGTGGGCCACCTTCGCGGTCGCGATCATCGATCCCCCGACCGATGCGGATCGGAATGCCCATGGTTTCGAAGAAGCGCGGCCCCACCACATTCATGCCGGCGACGCGATCCTCAAACTCAGTCGGCTCAGGAACGCCCGGAACCGAAACGGGCACTCGATGGAATTCGCCGGACAGTGGAATCTGACGCGCCAGCGTCACGCCGCGCACCCCGGGAATCGCGGGAAGGCGTTCCAGCAAGCGGCCGTAGAATTCAGTCGCGCGGCGCTTCGTGTAGCCCGCCGCTGATACCGGCTGCACTTTGAACGCAAGCAGGTTGTTTGTGCTCATCCCCGTATCCATACCGCGCAGGTTCTGCAGCGTGCGAACATACAGTCCCGCGCCCACCAGCACGACCACCGACGCCGCGAGTTGCGCGACCACCAGAATCTGCGCGACACCGGCCCGCCGAAATCGTCGCGAGCCTTGCAGCGCCGGTTGAACATTCGCGCGGATCGCCTGCAGCGCGGGTGCGAGCCCGTACAGCAGTCCGGTGAGCAGGGAAACACCCGCGGTGAACGCAAGAATGCGAAGGTCGGGTTGCAGGTCGAACACCAGGGCATTCCCGAACACCGGCAGCGCGGCTACCAGAGCGCTGCTTGCCCGATAAGCCAGCGCCAGTCCGATCGCCCCGCCAATTCCCGATAGGAGCACGCTCTCGGTTAGGTATTGACGGATGAGTCGCGAGCGACTCGCGCCCAGCGCCATCCGCATCGCCGTTTCTTTTTGACGAGCGTGGGACCGCGCCAGCAGCAGATTCCCGACATTGGCGCAGGCGATCAGCAGCACCACGCCAACCACGCCCATCAGAATCATCAACGGTTCCTGGAAGCGATCGCGCAGGTCGTCCGCACCCTGCGCTCCGTGATGCAATTCCAGAACCGGCGGCGTTTCTACTTTCGGAAGACCTTGCTGAAACAGCGCGCCCAATTCGGTTCGGGCGCGCTCCTGGCTCACGCCGGCGTTCAGCCGCACAGCGATCCGCAACCACCAGTAATCGGTGGCGGTGAAAATCGGGGAATCCGGATCGTTCCACTCCTTGCCGAGATCCGCCAAGCGATGCAGCGGCACGATGACGTCCGGATTCTCGCCTGCAGTCAGCCCGAGAAACGAGCTCGGTTCGACTCCGATGATCGTGCAGGGGACACTCCGAACCGTGATGGACTTCCCCAGCACGCCCGCATCGCCGCCGAATTGGCTCTGCCAGAAACGGTAGCTGAGCATCGCCACCGGTGCCGCACCGGAACGATCGTCACTCTCCTCGATCCGCCGTCCTATCGCGGGCGAAATACCGAGGGTCGAATAGTAGCCGCCTGAGACTGCTTGACCGCTCGCGTTCGTCGCCTTCCCGTCTGCGACCACCGGTAGCTGCAAGATGCTGACAAATCCAGCTGCCCCCGAAATCGCCGGTGTGCGTCGACCGATCTCCTCGAAAAATGGATATGACAATGCCGAGCTGCTCACCGCGCCGTCAGCTCCTTGCTTGGCGCGCCCATGGAACGAGATCAGCTCTCGCGGAAATTCCTTCGCCGACCAGGACAGGAACAGGACTCGCTCCGGATCCTTCACCGGCAGCGATTTCAGCAGTAATGCGTCGAGGACCGTGAAAATCGCAGTGTTGGCGCCGATGCCCAACGCCAGCGAAAAAATCGCGACCGCCGTCACCAGTGGCGTCTTGCGCATGGTGCGCAGGCTGAAGCGGACATCCTGCAAAAGTTGTTCAACGAAGCGCATGGAACGGCCTCCCGGACGAACCTATATGGATACTTGATCCATATCTGACGAAGCGTTCCAGAATTGGTATCAGGTTTTAGCGTTTTGCCAGCACACTGAGATTGCCGATCACGACTGCCTTGGGTGCCTGCTTGAGCGTCAGCGAAAAGGGCGTTCCTTCGCTTGAACTGCGCACCCACACAACCTGCGACGGGCCCTTGGGGAACTGAATCTCGACCGGAACGTCGGCGCCGAAATCGTCGTCCACCTCCGCGTGCGTCACGGTTCCCGTCAGCTTTATCGCGGGAGCCGCGCCTTTGCTCGAAAACTTCAGCTTCAACGTGGGAATGCCGGTCGAATACACCCAGTTGTCGAACAGCGAGTCGATAACTTCTCCGGAGGTGCGCGGCGGCAGAAACTGCTTGGCAATCGCAGCAAACTCCTCCGTCGTCACGGGACGCAGCTCGTGGCGACGACGCAACTCAGCCAGCATTTTCAGAAATCGATCGTCGCCGATGCGGCGTCGTAGCATGTGCAGAATCCACGCGCCCTTGTCGTATGTGATGGCCCGCCATGCTTCGGCCACTCCGGTCGTTTCGAGACGCCCGCCCCACATGATCGGGCCGGCCGATTCCACGGTGCGTCCATCGGCGCCTTTCTGCACCAGCAGGTTGCGATATTCGTCGAGCACACTCTCGACCGCTTTAATCCCCTTCTTTTTTTCGAGCCAGAGTAGCGCTGAGTAACTCGCGAGCGATTCGGAAAGCCATTCATCGCGATAGCTGGCGGACAGCACCACGTTGCCCCACCATTGATGCGCCACCTCGTGGGCCAGCAGCAACTCGGAAAAAAACAGCGTCAAATTTTTCTCCCGTAATGCGGCTGGTCGTTCCCCGGGATTCATATAGGCGAGCGTAGATAGATAGACCAGGCCTGGGAATCCCTGCCCGAACGTTCCTGGAATCGGAGCCACGGTAAGCGTTTTGAGCGCCGGCGGGCCGAACAGACTGGAGTAGAACTCGAGTGAGCTAGAGACATCCGCCGCCACCGAGCGCAGCCGCGCGAGCGGGTCGGGCGTAGGCGCCAAGGCCGGAATTACGGAATCGCGCCGTGGCGAGCGCGGGACCGTCGTCGGCACCGGCGGCACGATAACCGACTTGGGAATAAGCGCATTCTCCAGATTCCTGTTCCCATAGACGTCGATCGCGAAACCGACGGCGTTTCCCGCAACCCTTTCGTACTCGCCCAGATTGAACCCGGCGATTCGAATCGGCGTCGCGATGCGGCGAATCGTCACGCGCTGCTCTCCCTCCACGCGATCCTCCACCAGGTCGCCCGGTGTCACGAGAGTGAGCCGCTTGGGGTAGCGAAAAGCCAGCTCGTAGGTCGCGAAATTTGCGCCCGCACGCGGATACCAATTAGATCGAGCTCCCACATAGTAAACCCCATTGCCCGCGCGAGTGATCACTGCACCTTCGTGCTCGAACTCGAATTCATGCTCGCTGCCCGCCGCAAGCGGTTCCGCTAGCGTAGCCAGGAACGCGTCGTTATCGCTGCCGCGCAATGCCCGTGCTCGAATGGAGTCCTGGAACAGCAGTTCCGCGGGCTGCCCGTCAATCCGCACGGAGGTGACACGCATGGCGTGCGCCAGGTCGAAGCCGAAAGTGCGTAACGCAGTTGGTCCCATGCGTACGGTCGCTCGCGTGGTGACCTTCATGCGCAGATCAGCGTCCAAAGTTGCGTCGATGCGATAGCGCGAAAGCGTAAATCCGGGCACCGGCTCCTTGCGCGCGCCGCTGCGCGCGTCTCTGCTCGGAAAGCTGGTCCAGACGTTGTACTTGTAGCGGCCTTCATGCTCCATCAATTGGCCGGCCAGCACTTCCTCGCGCAGCCGCAGATCGTGCAGCACATCGAAACTGCCAAGCTGCTTGCCATTCATCGCGAAAAAGGTCATGGACGCGCGGCCTGTCGGGGGTGTCAGCAACTCCTGCACCAGCCGCAGCTCGAATCCGGTACGTACATTGCGTAGCGTGGACGCCCATTTGTCCGCCAGCATCGCTCCGATCTCGGGATCTTTCCGTCGCGTTTCCTGCTGGAGGACATTGGCGCGCAATGCATCCACCGATCCGTCCGTCGCGATCAGGAGCGCGGTGAGGAGATGCTCGTTGAGATTAGGCGCTTGCGTGAAGCGCACCATGGACATGCGCTCGCCGCGATCCGGAGGGAACAGCAGCACCTCGGCATCGCCACCCTCGACGTCTGCGCTGAACAGCGCCGCCACTCGCTCCCCCGCCACCGGCTTAGTGAAAATCAGGTAGCCGTCGGTGAAATAAACGCGGATGTCTTCCTTCTGAAAGGTAAGATCGCGAACCCGGTAGCATTCGTCGGGCTCAAATCCGGCTTCACGCAGAGAGCGGGTTAGTTCGGCGGCGGTTGGCGCCGCTGCCGGCAGAAATGCCGGGAGGAGGAAAAGCAGGGCCAGAATGCGAGACACGTTGACTTTCAGTCTAGCGCCTCAACGCAGGGGCCAAGGATGTGGCTAGATGAACATTTCCTCGTCGACGGTAGCGCTGGATGGATTCGGCCGCCGGCCGCGCAGGAGGAAGAAGAACGCAGCGCGCAGGCCGGAGGCTACTCCCTGAACTTCCTTTAGCGGCTTAAGGACTCCATTGTGGACCATCGCCACCGTATCCTGAACGCGACCCATGGTGTCGTCCAGGACCATCTCCGCGCGATCGAACTGCACCCGAGCGCGCGTCGTGGCGTCCTCCAACAGTTCGTCCAGGCGAGCCATCTGGCGACGTGCGACGTCCAGAATGTCGGTGGTCTTCGTACTGATTTCGGTGATCTGTCTGCGGCTTTCCTCTACGGTCGTGCGCGACGTCTCGATCAACGAATCCAGTTTGGGCATTAACCGCTGGAGGTTGTCCGACAGCGACCGCGACGACTTATAGATCCCGAACAGCAGGCCGGCCTGAATAAGCAAGGCGACGGCGGATACGCTCACAAATATCGTCAGCAACGTAGTCTGGTCCATTTGTTGGCTCTGTCGGTTTACTCGTCGGGCCGCGGCGCGCGGACTAATCGGTGGGTGTGTTCACCGCCTCGCGGTACGCCTGTTTGCCGGCCTCTACAGCCGCCGTCAGATTCTCCTTCTGCTTCAGAACGGTCGATTTGCCGCGTTCAATCGCTTCCGCAGCGGTTTCTTTGATCTCGGTTCCGCGGCGTTTGACGTACTCGGTGCCTTCTTCCGCCTTATTGCGGATCAATTCGCGCGTCTCGGCTCCGGATTTGGGCGCGAATAGCACCCCCGCCGCCACGCCGAGTCCCAGCCCGAGGAAAAAATAGGACAATCTGCTGTCGTCTTCCATTTCCGTCACTCCTTCCGTGCACTGCCTTTTCACAGCATAGCAGCGCACTCGTGCGTAATGGTAGGATGCCCGCGTGCGCGGTCGTGTTTCAAAACCTCTGGACGCAAATGCGTTGATGAACTATGCAGCGCGGCTGCTGAGCGCGCGTGCACTTTCCGTCTCGGAGCTGCGGGAGAAGTTGCGGCGCCGCGCCAGCCAGACCGAGGACGTGGATGGCGTGCTGTCCCGCCTTAAAACCTCCGGGTACCTGGACGACCGCAAATTCGCGAATTCCTTCGCCTCCTGGCGGCGCGAGAATCAGGGTTTCGGAAAATCCCGCGTCCTGCGCGATCTTCTGGCCCGGCGAGTTGCGCCAGCCGTGGCGGGCCAGGCGGCGGAAGCCGCGTTTCAAGGTTCCGACGAAATCGCACTGATCGAGCAGTTTCTCGAGCGCAAATATCGCGGAAAGAATCTCGGCGCCTTGCTAGCGGAGGAAAAACATCTCGCCTCGGCCTATCGGAAATTGCGGCTGGGCGGATTTAGCTCGGGCAACTCGATTCGCGTGCTCAAGCGATATGCAGCAGAGGCCGATCGACTCGAAGGATTAGAAGAGTAACGCAGGTTTGCTTGTTGGGCAGGCGATCTTGTCGCCTGCCATCAACGACTCTTTCGCTTCCGCACCAAACGTTTCCGCCGCTTCCGCTCTACCGTCGGCGGCGCGAACGCTTCCTCGATCAGATCGGCCTGCTCCTGCTGATGCCGCTTTAGCGATCCCGGCGCCGTGCTCGCACTCTCCGGCCGACCCGCGTAGCCAATCCGCCGATTCAGCGCTTCAAGCAGCGGCTGGATGTGCCCGCGCATGAAGGCCCACGCACCCATGTTGCGCGGCTCCTCCTGCACCCATACCACGTGCGCCGCGTTCGGATAACGCGCCAGCACCTTCCCGAACTCCACCTCAGGAAATGGATAGAGCTGTTCAATTCGTACCACCGCCGTGTCCGTCGCGTTTCGCGCGTCACGCGCCGCCGTCAGCTCGTAGTACACCTTTCCGCTTGTGACCAGAATTCGCTTAACCGCTGCGGGGTTCGTCACCGCCGGATCATCCAGCACCGGAACGAATCCACCGCTAGTGAACTCATCGACCGTCGAAACCACCTTGGGATGACGGAGCAGGCTCTTGGGCGTCAGGACTATCAGCGGTCTGCGCAATCCGCGACGATCCGGTCCGCCGTGCATTTGGCGACGTAACAGGTGGAAATGCTGCGCAGGGGAGGTGCAGTACGCCACTTGCATGTTCTCTTCGGCGCACAAATTCAAAAACCGTTCCACGCGCGCGCTGGAATGCTCCGGACCTTGGCCTTCCTGCCCGTGCGGCAGCAGCAGCACCAGCCCGCTCGGCTGGCCCCACTTGGATTGCGCGGCGGCCAGGAACTGATCGATTACGATCTGAGCCCCATTGGCGAAATCGCCGAACTGCGCCTCCCACACAACCAACGTGAGCGGATCCCCCACGCTATAGCCAAATTCGAAACCCATCACCGCGTATTCGCTAAGGGGACTGTTATACACCTCCAAGCGCGCCTGCTCCTTCGCTAGATGCTGCAGCGGAACGTAGGGCAGGCCGTTCTCGGAATCGTGAAACACGGCGTGCCGCTGGCTGAACGTGC
>DASYPO010000082.1:0-3366 GCA_036006545.1 Bryobacteraceae bacterium | reverse complement strand
ATCGCGTCGAATGGAATGACTTTTACTTCGACGTTTTCGCGGGAATTTTCCTGGAGTTTCACGGTAACCGCGCTGGATTCGAATTGCTTGCGAAAATCGGGGTTACTGACCAGGCCGCCGTCCACTTGCTCCCACGCGGCGATCCGATATTCACCCGGAGCCAGGCTGGTGAAGCGGAAGCTGCCATTTTCGTCGGTGCGGAAACTGCGGATAAACTCGGGCGCACCAGTTTCGTCGACCGATTGCCACAGCGTCAGCATGGTATCTTTCGCGGTTTCACCCTTCGCATTGCGAACCACACCGTTGACCTGCGCGGCCTTGGGCGACACGACGATTTCGATTTGTCCGCCCGCGCCCGAAGTAAGATCGACAACGCTCCGCGTGACGTCCTGCCCGCCGAAGCGAATCTGTTTCGCGTAGCAGCCTTCGGGAAGGCCGGTAGCGCTTAGGCGATAACGGTCCGGCTGAATATTCTTCATCACGAACGATCCATCGTCTTTCGCCTGGTTGTTGGACTGGCCGAAATTCGCTCCCTCGGCGACCATAAGCTGGATCATGGGGAGCCGCCCTCCGCCCCCGGGTCCGACGCGGTTCGCAGGAGAATTATTCGTCGGGGTCGAAGTCGCCGCCGCCCCCGTCAGCTTCGCGCGAGCATCCGCATTGAGCGGACCGGCACCTTCGAGGACGAACTGGCCGCTGAGATCGGCCCCGGGTCCGAGCGTGATGATGACGTCATTCAGATCCTGCCCGCCGACGCTGACATGCATCCGTCCCAGCATGGGAACGGGCGCGGTGTTCATCGCTCCGGGTCCGCGAAACACCGCGCCGGGCTGCGTTTGGAGCACGTAAGCCCCGGGAAGAACGTTGTTGAATTCGAACAGACCGCCCTGGTCGCGCACCATGGCTTGCGCCCGGCCCATCCCAAACATATTTCCCCCGGCCAGGGGTTGGAGCGTCAACTGCGCACCCTGAGTGGACGCGCCACTCGAATGCACCGCGCGTCCGACGATTCGGAACACGCGCGTCTTACGCATGCGGATTTCGATTCCGCGCACGTCGATCCCCGCGGTGACTTCGATAGGCGCAGCCTGCGCCGAATCGATCGCGCTCGGATAGTAGGTGGTCACGTAATCTTCCTGTGGACCTTTGCGGCCGGGGCGATCGCGGCCGCCCATGCGCATTGCCTGCGTGTTCGTGGCACCCAGATAGTACTTCCCGGCGACTAGATTCGCCATCAGGAAACTCCCGTCGGGCAGCGTGCTGGAATTGTTGATGGGCTGCAATTGCCGGCGACCCTGGCTCCAAGCCATGCGGTAGAGCTGGACTTGCGCGTTGGGAAGCGGGTCGCCATCTTCGTCCGTCACCTTGCCGCCGATCATCGCCTGGGGCGTCATCTTGAGGACCACGCCGGTCATGCTCTGGCCCGCCGAGAGCACCAGCTGTGACGATTGCGAATCCTGACCCTTGGCGCCGTACGTGGCGCGAACGAATCCGTTGCGCTCGGCGGAGAGCGTGTAGCGCGCCGCATCGACGTCTTCGAAAACGAAACCGCCATCGTTATCGGTGGTGCAGGAGTAGCTCGACATCGTGACCTGCATCGGCATTTGCATGGGCATACCGGGCGTCGCGGGCGCGGCAGGTGCGGCGGCGGGGCGCGGCGTGTTGAGCATTTGCAGGCGAACGGTGGCTTTGCGAAGCGGGTCGCCGGCAATGCTGATCACGCGACCTTCGATCCGGCCGGTCCCCGGCGCCGAGGTGTTCTGCGTAGTGGGCGGAGCTGGGATGGGCGTTCGAACGGCCACCGGCGGCTGCGCCGAAAGCGTAATGAGGCACGCCGCGAAGATCCCGAATCTATAGATGGCCACCATCAAGATGATAGACGCCGACTGGCGCTCTGCGTTTGCCGAAAAATCAACCTGCTTGGTTAAGTACCGGCCGCCAAGCAGGCCGTTACACTAGACGTTATTCTATGCTGCCCAGGTTGCCGTTAACGGAGATGGCGTCGATGGTTCGCGCGGGAAGCATATCGTCGCTCGAACTGGTGATGGCGCATCTCGATCAGATCGACCGCGTGAATCCGTACCTCAATGCATTTACGATGCTGTTCGCCGATCAGGCTAAGGCCGCGGCGCGACGGGCCGATCAGGGATTGAAGACGGGCGCGCTGCACGGTGTCCCGGTGACGGTAAAAGACAGCTTCGACATCGCGGGATTTCCCACGCGCATCGGCAGCTATTTCACGTCTGAGCAGCCGGCGGCAGAGGATTCCGCGGTGGTCGCGAGACTGCGTCGCGCGGGCGCGATCATTCTCGGAAAGACCAATACGCCCGAATTTCTGGCCAGCTACGAGACCGATAATTTCGTCACCGGCCGCACCAATAATCCGTGGGACGTGGAGCGCACTCCGGGCGGTTCGAGCGGGGGCGAAGCGGCGGCGATTGCGTCGTTCTGTTCGCCGGGCGGCGTGGGAAGCGATGGCGGCGGATCGATTCGCGTGCCCGCGCATTTCTGCGGGATCGTGGGGCTCAAGACTACGCCGGGGCGTGTGTCGCGGGTGGGACATCGACCGGAGGAATCGCCCACCGGGCTGGGGGTGATGGGGCCGCTGGCGCGCAGTGTCTCCGACGCTCGGCTGTTGTTTGAAGTTTTGGCAGGGTACGACGATCGCGATCCGTTCTCCGCGCCGGTGCCGCTGCAGCCGGCAAATTTGGAAGGGCTGCGCATTGGCTTTATGGAGCAGTGGTACGACACGCCGGTACAACCCGCGGTTCGCCGCGCGCTGCGGGCTGCCGCGGAAGCACTGGCGGGGCTCGGATTCGCGGTGGAAGAATTTCGACCGGAGGGATTGGAGCGCGCGCCCAACCTGTGGAGTTTTCTATTTAGCGAACTACCCGCGCGCGGAATGAAAGATCGGATCGCGGGGCGCGAAGCGGAGGCGCATTGGACCTCGACGGAAAATCTCGACAAGCTGCTGGAGCGCCCTCCGGCGTCGGGCTGGCAGGTGATGGAGATGCTTTCGGCACGTGACGCGATGCGTCGGCGGCTGCTGGAGCAGATGCGCAAATTTCCGGTGCTGTTGCTGCCGGTGTCTTCGATCGCGGCGTTCCAGCATCGCAATCGGCGCTTCGACACGGAAACAAAACCGGTCGGATTGTTTCAGGCGATGATGCCGGCGACGACTTTCAATCTGCTGGGATTGCCGGGGCTCGCGATTCCGTTCGGTGTGAGCGAGGACGGGCTTCCCGTCGCGATTCAGATTGTCGGTCGTCCGTGGGACGAAGAAACACTGCTGGAGCTTGGCGTGCGATTGGAGGAAGCGCGCGGAGCGTTCCCGTCGCCGAATCAACTCGGCTAATGCGTTAAGGC
>DASYPO010000081.1:0-5475 GCA_036006545.1 Bryobacteraceae bacterium | reverse complement strand
GACGCAGTGGTCAGCGCGCGCATGAACGGCGGCGTCTCCTCCAGAATCGGCGGCACCGGCGACGGAATCGTGATGATCTTCCGCGCCAGAATGAATGCGCGCAGCTTCGTGGTCACGTCGCGAAACGAATCGAGGAGCTTATCCGCTGGAGGATGTTCCTTCTCCAGCTCTTCCAAAATCTGTTGCGGAGTCTTCTTCGGATCGATCTTCGCCGCGACATCGCGGAACGCTTTCTGGTTCGCGTGCAGATTTTCATAGCCCACCGCCAGCAGCCGTTCGAGCGGTATATCGACCATCTCGTCGTACAGCAGCTTCTTTAGATAATTCTCCGCGCCGATCTTGAAATCGCCCTTCGAGCGCGGCAGCAGATCCGCGCGCAGCCACTTTTCGTAATCCTTCAGCGCGGCGATCACCGCTGCGTTTACTTGCTTGAACTCCGCGAGCAGCTTCGCATCGGTGACCTTATTGAATGCCTTCGGCACGTCGTCGGCAAAAAATCCGGTGATGCCCGGCAATTGTTCGAGCGCGATCTCCGTGTAGACCTTCGGCGGATTGTTGAGATTCGCACGAGCCTCGATCAGCACCTGCGGCATCTTCCGTTCGCGCGCAATCAACGAGCGCAATCGTTGCTCCGGCGGCGCAAAAGTCCTGCTCATGATCACGAAGGCGCTGTTCGAAATTCCGCTCGAATAGTTGTCCGGATTTTTCTCCCAGCTCCGAATCGTTTCCAGTTCCAGCAGCGTTCCGCGAATGGAAGCCAACACCAGGTCGCGATCGGCATCCGCGGGCAGCTTTGCGAACTCAGCCTCATACTTCTTCAGCGTCGCGACGCGCGCCGTCACACCGGCCTTCGAATAATCCTCCAGCTTGTCGTCGTACTTGTGAATTCCCGCCGCGGTCGCCCCCGTCGGATTCTGCGGAAAATAATATTCGTCAAAAAACCGATCGTAGGGAGTTTGGGCGGAAGACGCGCCGGCAAGTATTGTCATGATGAAGACGAGAAGGTAACGCACGCTTCCAATTTACAATGGTGAGGTGTCCTTCCGTCCCGTTCCCGAGCAGCTCGAATACCTGAAAAAAGGCTGCGCCGAAGTTATTCGCCTTGAAGATTTGAAGGAGCGGCTGGAGCAATCCGCGAAAACCGGCAAGCCGCTCACGATCAAGGTCGGCTTCGATCCCACTGCGCCCGATCTGCATGTTGGCCACACGGTGCTGATGCGCAAGATGCGCCATTTTCAGGAATTGGGCCACACCGTGATCTTCGTGATCGGCGATTCCACCGCCATGATCGGCGATCCTACCGGCCGCAACATCACCCGTCCGCCCATGACCCGCGAGGCGATTGAGCAGAACGCGGAAACGTATAAAGTTCAGCTTTTCAAGATCCTCGACCGCGAAAAAACAGTGGTGCGCTACAACAGCGATTGGCTCGCGCCGCTCAAGTTCGAGGATATTGTCCGGCTCGCATCGAAATACACGGTCGCGCGGATTCTGGAGCGGGACGATTTCACCAAGCGCATGAAGGAGAACGTGCCGATCTCGATGCATGAACTTCTCTACCCACTCGCCCAGGCGTACGATTCTGTCGCGACCAAGTGCGACGTGGAAATGGGCGGTACCGATCAGAAATTCAATCTATTGGTCGGCCGCGAAATCCAGCGCGACTTCGGCCTGCCGCCGCAGATCGTCATGACCACGCCGCTGCTCGAAGGTACCGACGGCGTCGAGAAAATGTCGAAGTCGAAGGGCAACTACATCGGCATCGCCGAGCCGCCGAAAGATATTTATCGAAAGGTGATGGGGATTAGCGACGACCTGATGTGGCGCTACTGGGAACTGCTGACCGACGCGACGGTCGCGCAGATCGCCGAGATGAAGCAGCGCGAGCCGATGGGCGTGAAGATGGAGCTCGCGAAACGAATCGTCGCCGATTTTCATTCTGCCGCCGACGCGCAGCACGCCGAGGAAGATTTCAACCGCGAAGTTCGCCAGGGCGCCGAGCCTACCGACATCGAGACGGTCGAGTTCGCCTCCGAACCCGAAATTCGCGTGGCGAAAATGCTGGTCAGCGTTGGCTTGGTCGCCTCGCGAACCGAAGCCGACCGATTAGTAAAATCCGGCGCGGTCGAGATCAACGGCGCGCGTTGCAACGATCTTGTCTATCGCGCGACCAACGGCGCACTCACCGTGCGCGTCGGCAAAAAGTGGAAGCGCGTCATTGTGAAAGATGAAAAATGACGTCGATCGGCGAAATCACCTCCACTGGTTCCCCATTGAGCAGGGTCGGTTGATAACGCCACTGGCGAACCGCATCGAGCGCGGCATTGATCAGCAATGGCGGACCGCTCAATACCTGTAACTGCTGAATGCTTCCGTCCTTGCCGATGATTCCCTGCAGTCGAACAGTACCCGAAATGCGCGCGATGATCGCCGTGCGCGGATACACCGGCACGATTTTGCGGATCAGCTTCGCCGCTTGCACATCGCCGCCCACCTGCACTGGTTTGCTCGCGGGCTTCACCGGGATCGGCACCGGCTTGGCGATTGAAACGGGCGCGGCTCTCCCAAGATCTCTTGGCGAGAATATTCCGGATAAGTCCACGCCTCCCGGAACGCCGCCGTCGCCGGTAATGACAGGAATTCCGCCTTCATCGCGAATCACCGTCGGCGACGTATCCAGTTCGTTCATCCGCGCGGGCGCCTGAAAAATTGGCCTGACCGGCGTCAGACTAATCTGCGACGGCCGCGAATCCGACGCTGCCTGCACCACATCAACACTCCTCAGCTTGATGTACGGCGGCAACACCGAAATTGGCCGCAACGACGGCAGTACCTCGTTGTACAACAACGGCGCAATTATTAAGACACCGGCCGCGGCGATTTGTGCCATCAAAGATGTGGCGAGCGCTCCCGCTCTCCGCGCGCCGGCGTGTTCCAAGACGATGGATTGCTCGAACATGCGGCAGTAGACACCGCCAACGCAGCGCGAGTTCCCGGGCTCGCGCCGCGCCTCCCGATGTCGGATGATGAATTTAATGACGCGACGTGGTCTTATTGCCGGCGCACCCGGTCTGCTTCTCGCCGCACAGCGCTCTACCGAAATTCGCGTGGTCGAGATCCTCCCGCGCTTCGAGGATTTCCGCTACCGCGCGCCCTACAAGTTCGGCGGCAAAGAAGTCGATCGCGTCACGCTACTCAACGTCGATTGCGTGGTCGAATCGCGCGACGGAAAACGCGCCAAGGGATTTGCCGCGATGTCCATGGGCAACGTCTGGGCGTGGCCATCGCGACCGTACGACGAAACCCTCGACGCCATGAAGAAGCTGGCGGGTGCGATCGCGCGCGTCACTGGCGATTCAAAATTGTGGGGACACCCCATCGACATCAACGTCGCGCTCGAGCCCGAATACCTTCGCGCCGCACGTGCGATAAACGCCGCGATGCCCAAGCTGGCCATGCTCGTGACCGCCAGCCCGTTCGACGCCGCGATTCACGACGCGTACGGAAAACTTCACAGCCGCAGTTCGTGGCACACCTACGGTCCCGATTTTCTGCAACACGACCTCGCGCACTATTTGAACGCCGATCACAAGGGCGAACGGCTCGATCGCTACGTGCTCCGCGATCCCAAGCCGCGCATCTCCGTTTTTCATTCCGTCGGCGCGTCGGATCCGATTCTCGCCGCCGATATCAAGCAGCGGGTCGGCGACGGACTCCCCGAAACGCTGCCCGAATGGATCGCTCGCGATCGCATCACGCACGTCAAAATCAAGCTGAATGGCGACGATCTTAAGTGGGACATCGAGCGCGTCATCGCGGTCGACGCCGCGGCGGATTCCGCGAAGGCCTACTGCGTCGATTTCAACGAGCGCTGTCCCAACGTGGCGTACGTGCTCGAATTTGTGCGCACCATTCGCCAGCGTGCCCCGCGCGCTTTCGATCGCATCCTATATATCGAGCAGCCCACCGCGCGCGACCTGAAAGCCGATCGCGCCAACGTGATGCACGAAGCCGCAAAGCTGAAACCCGTGGTGATCGACGAATCGCTGACCGACCTCGAGAGCCTGCTATTGGCGCGTGAAATGGGTTACAGCGGCGTTGCGCTCAAGGCCTGCAAGGGTCAGACTCAAGCGGTGCTGATGGCCGCTGCCGCGCAGAAACACAAAATGTTTTTGTGCGTGCAGGATCTCACCTGCCCCGGCGCGGCGCTGATTCACTCCGCCGGTCTCGCCGCGCACATTCCAGGCGTCGCCGGAATCGAAGCTAACGCGCGCCAGTATGTTCCCGCCGCGAACGCACCTTGGGCCAACCGATTCCCGGGGATTTTCAAAATCATCGACGGCACGCTGCACACCGACACGCTGACTGGTCCCGGCCTCGGAATCCCCTAGGCTTTTCTTTGGGGGGCGGGTCCCCTGACCCGCAGCCGACGCCCTCGTCGGCTTCCCCCGTCGGCTTGGCCCCTGGCCCCTGGCGTCTGGCCCCTGGCCGCTTCTTCTTCACTCCCACACATACGCCGAGAACTCGCGACGCGTGCGAAAGCCCATCCGCTCGTACAACCGGATCGCCTTTTCGTTCGACGCAGTGACTGTGAGACTCGCCGTCCGGCACCCGTTCGCCGCCAACGCCAGTAGCGACCGACGCACCAATTCGTACCCCAGTCCTGTGCCTTGATGCGACGGCGCGACGCACACTTGCGTGATGTGTCCCGTGGTTCCCGCCACGCGGCTCGCCAGCGACACGCCGCACAAAAGTTGATCCTTCGCGTTCGCCGCCGCGAACGACGCGGGTGCGAAAAATGTCCCGCAACCTGGATACTGCACGATGTTCATCAAAAATCGCCGCGCCCCCGCCACCGATCGATACTGATCGTTGATCTGGCTGTCGATGTGCCCGTGATACGTCGTTGCGATCAGCCGCGCGGTTTCCTCCTGCCGATGCTCGCCCCACGCCGCGATCGTCGCGTCCGGTACCCGCCGCGCAGGCAGGCGACGCAAATCCCCCAGATCCGCTTCGAGAAAAAGTCGCGAGTATTCCCGCCCCGACGGCGGCGGCGACGCCAGCATCATCAACTGCGCTTCGATACGACGAATCCCCGTCGTGTGCCGCATCGCGTCCAGCACCGCGTTGAGCAATGCATGCTCGTTTTCGCGCGTCCGAAATTCGCGCAAAACGTACAGGTCGCCGATCAAACCCTTGCCGTCTTCGCAAACGTAATACGAATAGCCCGCCACCTGCGAGCCGATCACCAGCGCGTATCCGCTCAGTGCCTGAAGATTGACGAAGCGCCGCACCAAATCCGCGGACGGACGAAAATCCCAGTTGAGACCGGACTCCCACGCCGCGGTTTCTTCCGCAAGCACCGGCTCCAGTTGCGCGGTTGCTACGCGGCGAAGTTCCATCACCGGTTCGGCGGGCCAGTCCGGCAGCGCGGCCATATGTCTTGATCCTAGCTCTTGTCGCCCAGCATTCGCT
>DASYPO010000080.1:0-6413 GCA_036006545.1 Bryobacteraceae bacterium | reverse complement strand
GGCGACTTGTCGCGTGGTTCGAGGAATGAAGAATCCGCGCGTGGGCGTGCTCGGCGCGCGGCCTGCGGCGTTTAATACCGTCCGCTTCAGCGAAAAACTTTTGGAGCGCTCCGGCATCACTGTCGAAACACTCGATCTCTCCGAAGTCTTCGGTCGCATCCAGAAGCTGACCGACGATGCCGCGCCCGTGAAAGAAAAACTCGCGAACATCGGCAAGTATGTTCCCAACGGCCCCACGCCGCAAGTCTCTCTGACGAAGATGGCGAAGTTCGGCGTGGTGGTCGACGAATGGATGCAGGCGAACCAGCTCAACGGCACCTCGGTTCAATGCTGGACCGCGATGCAGGAATTCTTCGGCGTCGTGCCCTGCACCATCATGAGCATGATGTCTAACAACTTGATTCCCAGCGCGTGCGAAACGGACATGGTCGGGATGCTGGCGATGTACGCGCTACAACTGGCTTCTGGAGCCCCCAGCGCGATCGTCGACTGGAACAACAACTACGGCGACGATCCCGACAAGACCGTCATTTTCCACTGCTCGAATCTGCCGAAGCATTTCTTCGAAGACGTGCGCATGGATTTTCAGGAGATCATCGCGGGCTCGGTCGGCAAGGAAAATACGTTCGGTACCGTGGTCGGCCGCCTCAAGTCCGGCCCGATCACGTACTGCCGAATTTCGACGGACGATCTGGCGGGGAAAATCCGCGCCTACGTCGGCCAGGGCGAAGCGACCAAAGACAAGCTGGCGAGTTTCGGCGGCTACGGCGTGGTGCACATCCCGCGCTTGCAGGAATTGCTGAATTACATTTGCCGCAACGGTTACGAGCATCACGTTTCGGTGAACCTGAGCCACTATGGACCCGCGCTTGCCGACGCGCTTGGAAATTATAAGGGCTGGGACGTTTACCATCATTCGTAAAGGGAGCTGCAACGTATGCGCTATCTCGGGGTTTTATTAATCGCCACGCTAAGCATGTCCGCCGCGAAACTGACCAAAACCGATTGGGGTAAAACCGATGGCGTCGCGGTGTCGCTCTTCACGCTCACCAACAAGAACGGCATGGAAGTGAAGATCACCAACTACGGTGGCATCATCACGTCCATCAAGGTTCCCGATTCGAAGGGCGCGCTGGGCGACGTTGTGCTCGGATTCGACACGCTCGACGATTACGTCGCGAAGAACGGGCCGCACTTCGGCGCGACCATCGGGCGCTATGGAAATCGGATCGGCAAGGCGAAGTTCACGCTAGCGGGCAAGGAGTACAAGCTCGCGGCGAACAACGGTGAGAATTCGCTGCACGGCGGAATCAAGGGATTCAACAAGGTGGTGTGGACCGCACGCGAGTTGCCAGATGGACGGCTCGAGCTCTCCTACTTAAGCAAGGATGGCGAAGAAGGATTCCCCGGCAATCTGAAAGCCAGCGTGACATTCACGCTCACAGACACAAACGCGCTGCGCATTGATTACGCCGCGACCACCGACAAAGAGACTATCGTCAATCTCACGAATCACACGTACTTCAACCTGAAGGGCGACGGCGATATTCTCGGTCATCGCGTCGCGATCAATGCCTCGCGATTTACACCAGTGGATGCCGGGCTGATCCCCACCGGTGAGCTGCGCAATGTCGCGGGCACCCCTTTCGACTTCAATAACCCGCACGCCATAGGCGAACGCATCGCTGCCAATGACGAACAGATCAAGATCGGCAACGGGTACGACCACAACTGGGTTCTGTCGCGAAAAAGCGCGGCAGGATTGGAAGGCGCCGCGGAGGTCGAAGAACCGACCACCGGCCGCCGCATGGAAGTATGGACCACCGAACCTGGCGTGCAGTTTTACACCGGCAATTTCCTGGACGGCACAATCAAAGGTAAGGGCGGAAAAGTGTACGCGAAGCGCGCGGGATTTTGTCTCGAAACTCAGCACTATCCGGATTCGCCCAACAAACCGGCGTTTCCTACGACTACGCTGAAGCCTGGGGCGCAGTACAAGACCACTACTGAGTTTCGATTCTCTGTGAAGAAGTAATTACCCGGCCGCAGCCCGAGCTTCCGTCGCGATGCGTCGTAGTTCAGGCAGCACATCACCGAGCGGAGCCGCTTCCGCCCCTCGCGTTCCCATCGCGAAATACACTTTGCGATACAACGCGTACAACTCGCAATACGCCGCGACCGCCGCCGGCTGCGGCTCGATGACCTTGTACTTCGGACACAGCTTGTCTTGAGCCGCCTCGATGGTGGGAAACGCACCCGCCGCCAGAAACGCCATGATCGCCGACCCGAGGCTGGTCACGTCGCCGTCGGGAACCAGGATCGGCTTACCCAGCACGTTCGCGTAAATCTGATTCAGTACGGAATTGCGTTGCGGAATCCCGCCGCCGTTGATGATCCGATGCACCGGCACGCCGTGCGCTTCCATCCGTTCCAGAATCACGCGCGTATGGAACGCGGTGCCTTCGATCGCGGCGAACAATTCGTCCTGCGCCGTGTGCGTCAGCCGCCATCCCAGCGTCACG
The DNA here is from genome assembly GCA_036006545.1 of Bryobacteraceae bacterium. GTDB lineage: Bacteria > Acidobacteriota > Terriglobia > Bryobacterales > Bryobacteraceae > Palsa-187. Next base: position 3,891 of record DASYPO010000080.1, on the reverse strand, counting down.
CCGCCGAGTTCCGGATTCACCAGCACGGTGCGATCACCGTTGTCCCAGGTCATGCGCAGCAAACCCGTCTGACCGGCGCGATAGCTCTCAAGGCCCTTTGATAAATCCGCGACCGTCGTGCCCGCACGTCGCGCGATGGAATCGAAAATATCGCCGGTCGCCGAAAGCCCCGCCTCGATCCCCGTGTACTTCGGATGCACCGATCCCGGCACGACGCCGCACACACCGGGAATCAAGCCGGTACCTTCGCTGATGGCGATGATGCAGGTCGACGTGCCGATCACGTTCACTACGTCGCCCAGCCGCACGCCGGCGCCGATCGCGTCCCAATGCGCATCGAACGCGCCCACCGGAATCGGAATACCCGCGCGCAGGCCGAGTTTCTCCGCCCACTCCGGCGTCAGCTCGCCTGCGATTTTGTCAGAAGTCGCGTACCTGCCGCCGATTTTCGCGCGCACTCCTTCGAATGCCGGATCGAGCGACGCCAGATAATCTTCCGGCGGCAATCCGCCCAGCGAGTCGTTCCACATCCACTTGTGTCCCATTGCGCAAACGCTGCGCGGCACAGCCTGCGGATCACGAATTCCGCACAACACCGCCGCGACCATGTCGCAATGCTCCAGCGCGGTCGCCATGCGCGCGCGTTTGTCGGGATTGTTGCGCACCCAGTGCAGCAGCTTGGCGAAGCCCCACTCGGAGGAATACGTACCACCGCACCAGTCGATCGCCGGTAGGTTGCGAGCATGCGCCGCCGCCGTGATCTCGCTGGCCTCCTTCCAAGCGCGGTGATCGCACCACAGGTAGTAATCGTCCAGCGGATCGAGATTCGCGTCGACCGGAATCACGCTCGATCCAGTCGTATCCAGCGCAATCGCCGCGATGGCCTCGCCCTTAACACCCGCGTTCCCGATCGCGGCGCGCATTGCTTCCGTCAGCGCGCGCATGTGATCCGCGTGACTCTGCGTGGCGTGATCCGGGTCGTCCTTCTTGCGATGCAGCGGATACTCGGCGGTGCCCGCGCCGAGGCGTCCGCGCTCGCTGTCAAAAATCGAAACCCGCACGCTCAACGTGCCGAAATCCACACCTGCCACGATACTCATCGGGCTTCATTATCTCTCGGCGATAATTAAGTTGTCCCTCCGCATGCCGCATTCCCGCATCTCGATTGTTGGAGCACCCATGGACCTCGGCGCCGGCCGCCGCGGCGTTGATATGGGCCCCTCCGCGCTTCGCCTAGCCGACCTCAACGGGCGACTGGCCGCGCTGGGTTACGAAGTGGAGGATCTCGGCAACATCGCGGTCGATCAACCGGAGACTGCGCCGATCGGTCACGAAAGCGCTCGCTACCTACAGCAGATCGCGCACACCTGCGAGCGCCTTGCGGAGCTAGTCGAGAAAGCCGCTGGCCGCAGCTCGATGCCGATGGTCCTGGGCGGCGATCATTCGATCGCTATCGGCACCATCGCCGGTATGTCGGCGCACTTTCGCGCGCGTGGCGAGAAAGTCGGCGTGTTGTGGATCGACGCGCACGCCGACATGAACACGCCACAGTCTAGCCCCAGCGGCAACGTGCACGGCATGCCGCTCGCTTGTTCGATCGGCCTCGGCGCGCGCGAACTCACGCATCTCCGCGGATATGCGCCCAAAGTTGACCCCACTAACGTCGCGATCGTAGGCTTGCGCAGCGTCGACGAAATCGAGCGTCTCAACGTGCGCGGCACCGGCGTGCATCCCTTCACCATGCGCGATATCGACGAGCGCGGCCTGCGCAGCGTGATTCGCGAAGCCATCGAGCACGCCACGCGCGGCACCTCGGGCTTTCATCTTTCCTTCGATATGGACGCCGTCGATCCACGTGAAGCCCCCGGGGTGGGCACGCCCGTGCGCGGCGGTTTTACTTATCGCGAGGCGCATCTGGTTATGGAAACCGTGTGCGACAGTGGACTCATGACGTCGCTCGAAATCGTCGAGGTGAATCCGGTGCTCGACGAAGCCAATCGGACCGCGTTGTTAGGAGTCGAACTGGTGATGTCCGCGCTCGGGAAACGGATTCTCTAGATGGGCCGTCTTCGCGTCGCTGTTTTGTACGGAGGCCGCAGCGGCGAACACGAAGTTTCGCTGCGTTCCGCCGAGGCGATCATCGCCGGATTGGATCCCGAACGCTACGAAGTCGAACGCATTTTCATTAACAAGGAAGGCCGCTGGACGCCGCGCCCGATTTCGCCCGAGCCCGGCGCGAACCCCGGAATCGACGTCGTTTTTCCAGTCCTGCACGGGACCTTCGGCGAAGACGGAACCATGCAGGGCCTGCTCGACCTGGCGGATCTGCCTTACGTCGGCGCGGGCGTGCTCGGATCCGCGGCAGCCATGGACAAGGAAGTGACAAAACGCCTGCTGGTCGAGCGCGGATTGCCGGTGGTCGAGTACGTCGTCGTTACTCGCGACAATCTCGACGAAGATTACATCTGCGCGAAGCTGCCCTTCCCGATGTTCGTCAAGCCGGTCAACCTCGGCTCTTCCGTCGGCATTTCAAAAGCGAAGAATCGCGACGAACTGCGCACCGCGCTTAAGGCCGCCGCCGAGTACGACCGTCGCGTGATCGTCGAGCGCGGGCTAACCGGACGCGAGTTCGAATGCTCCGTGCTCGGCAACGAAAACCCGGAAGCGGCCGTTCCCTGCGAAATTATCCCCGGCGGCGAGTTCTACGATTACGACGAAAAGTACATCAAGGACACGACGCGCACCGTGGTCCCCGCCGATCTCACGCCGGAGCAGACCGCCGAAGTCCGCCGCCTGGCGATCGCCTGCTACAAAGCTGTTAACTGCGAGGGGATGGCGCGCGTCGATCTTCTCATGGAATCCGCGACGGGAAAATTCTTCATCAACGAGCCCAACACCATTCCCGGCTTCACGTCTATCAGCATGTATCCGAAAATGTGGGAAGCCGCCGGATTGCCTTTCGCGAAACTGGTCGACCGGCTTATCGAACTTGCGCTGGAGCGTCACGCTGCGCGGCGCGCCACGCGCTACCACCGTTAATCGCGTATGCCGCTTCTTGCGCTCCTCTGCTTCCTCGCTTTCGACGACACCTCCGACACGCTCGTGCGCGAGCTCAAGAAGATGCTCGACGTGTTCGTCACCGTCGACCGCGAAGCCGCCGATGAAGTAGATCCAGCCCAGGCATTTTTCCAAGGCGCGCTGCCGGGAATGCTGCGCACGCTCGATCCGCACTCTATCTTTTTCGACCCAGGCCAGTTTGAGCAGCTCAAGCAAATGGAGAAGAGCGAGCAAAAGGGCTTCGGATCGATCGTCAGTGTTCTGCCCGGCCGCGTGATCGTGCTACAGACCCTGCCGGGTACGCCCTCCGCGAAATCGGGCCTTTCCGCGGGCGACGAATTTCTGGCGATCAATAATTACGAAATCGCGCGCCTCGATTTCGAGCAACTGGTACAGCTTCTCACCATGGCGCGCCAGCAGACCGTGCAGATCGATGTTCGCAAGCCCGGCAACGCGCGCGTGTTTCGCGTCACTCTCACTCCCGAACTGGTCGATTCTCCCAGCGTCGATCGCGCCTTCCTGCTGCAGCCCGACATCGGATATTTGCGGGTCACCAGTTTCGACGGGCCGACTGGCAAGCTGGTGAAAGAGACCATCGAGAAGCTCGGCGGCGCTTCGCTCAAGGGACTGGTGATGGATCTGCGGGGCAATCCTGGCGGCGTGGCGCAATCGGCGGCCGAGATCGCTGCGTTGTTTCTCCAACCCGAGCAGCTCATCTTCACCGTGAAGGGCCGCAACGCCAAAACCGACGAAGTGCGCGTGCCCAAGCTGGCGAAACCTTACAAGTTTCCGCTCGCGATTCTGGTGAATGGGAAAAGCGCCAGCGCTTCGGAG
>DASYPO010000079.1:0-11050 GCA_036006545.1 Bryobacteraceae bacterium | reverse complement strand
GGAGAAGATCCTCATGTTCTGCGGCGTTGCGGAGGGACTGCCGCTCGAGTCAAACGGACTGCGCGTGCTGACGCGAATCGGGTCCGGACGCGGGGAGTTGAAGAATTACGGCGCGATGTATCGCAGCGTGCAGGAGGCCATCGCGCCGGACCTCCCTGAAGGCGCGGAGCGACTGGCCCGCGCCCATCTGCTGCTGCGCACCCACGGGAAGACGATCTGTCGGGACAGCAAGCCGCAGTGCCACGAATGCCCGATCGAGGATGGATGCGCCTTCAGGCATCCGCGCACTTCGAAAAAGCGCGACCAGGGGGTCGCGCGCGGACGAGGGCGTCCGCCCCCCAACTTCTTGTTGAGAGTGCAGGTAAGCTCGTCGATACAATACTTTAAGGTAGAATTCGGAAGTCTTGTGTTAGCCTCAAGGTATGAGGCCCCTCGCCACTTTTTCAGCTGTTTTTGTGTTCGCCGCCGTTGCGCTTGCCGACACCGCTCCGACCTTTTCGAAGGACGTCGCGCCGATTCTCTACAACCGTTGCCTGGAATGCCACCGTCCGGGCGAAGCCGGACCCATGCCGCTGCGCACCTATAAGGAAGCGCGACCGTGGGCCAAGGCGATCAAGGAAGCCGTCGCGGCGCGCACCATGCCGCCGTGGATGGCCGACCCCAAGGTGAATCATTTCAAGAACAGCCGGTACCTATCGGCCGCGGAGATCGCGACGGTTTCGAAGTGGGCCGAAGGCGGCGCTCCCGAGGGCAACCCGAAGGATCTGCCGAAGCTGCCCGAGTTCACGGAAGGCTGGGTGATCGGGAAGCCCGACGTGACCTTCGATACCGGCAAGGATTTCACGATTCCGGCGCAGGGCGTGGTGCGCTACCAATATTTCGTCGTGGATCCCGGCTTCACGAAAGACACATGGATTCAGGCTGCCGAAGTACGGCCGCAGCAGCGCGCGCAGGTGCATCACATCATCGTCTTCGTGATGGATGGTAACGATCGGCTCACGCGCGCCGGGGAACAGTTCAGCGATATGCTGATCGGCTACGCGCCGGGCGTCCCGAGTATCGTGTTTCAGCCGGACACGGCGTTCCTGGTGAAGGCCGGATCGAAACTGCGCTTCCAGGTGCACTACACCACCAATGGAAAAGAAGCGGTGGATCGCTCGGTCCTGGGTCTGAAGATTCGCCAGGACAAGCCGACGTATCGCGCGTTTTCCGGATCGGCCACGCAGTTTCGGCTGGCGATCCCGCCTAACGATCCGAACTACGAAGTCAAGGCGGCTTATACTTTCCGCGAGGACGTCACGCTGCTGGATTTCACGCCGCACATGCATTTGCGCGGCAAGGCATTCAAGTACGTGATGACCTATCCGGACGGCCGGGTGGAAGAACTGCTTAACGTGCCGAAGTACGATTTCAACTGGCAGCTCAGCTACATTCTGGCGGAACCGCGCAAGGTTCCTGCGGGATCGAAGCTGGATGTCACTGCGTGGTACGACAATTCGGCGAACAACAAGTACAATCCGGATCCCAGCAAGGAAGTGAAGTGGGGCGATCAGACATTCGAGGAAATGATGATCGGTTTCTTCAACTACACGGTGCCGGTGGATCGACCGGAGCCGCCCAAGGTGCAGCAGCCTTCTCGCGGGGGCGCTGCGCAACGTTAATCCATCGCGCTAATTTCAACCGGAGCCCGCTTCTTCGTCGATAATCGAATTGATGAAGCGGGCTTTTGCTATTCTTCTTTTCTCATCCCCTCTCTTCGCGCAGCAGATTTCAGTCGCTTCGGCGACTTCGACCAAAGTTAAACTTGCCTGGATCGGAGCCGCTCCGGCCTGGGTTATCGAACGCAAAGGCGATACCGGAGTGTTCCAAAAACTAGGAAGCTCCGCTACGGCCGAGTTCGAAGACGACAAGATCGATCCCTTCGGCACTTATCAATACCGAGTCAAACCGGGTGATTCGGGCAAGCCCTCGAACGTGGTTACCGTCGGGCCGCCTCCGCTAGGACACAACCTTGCGGTGCCACTCCCGGCCGGCGTCGAGCCGGCGGATTTCGCACAACATCCCAGCATTGCGCCGGATTCGAATGGGGACCCGGCGATCGCATACTGTCAGGGGAAAGCGAGTGCGTCGGTCTGGCATTTCGTTTCGTGGGACCGCGCGCATTACAAATGGAACGCCCCAGTTTCGGTGGGCGAGATGGGTGAGTATGGCACCGGCACTCCGATCGCTTTGGCCTACGATGCATCGGCGAACCGATTCGGCCTCGCGTATCGGGCTCGCATCGATGCGGAAGTTCGGTTTGTGATCTCGACCGATGGAGGCGCGACGTGGAGCAAGGGGGCCGCCAAGTCCGAAGCGGTCGCAACCGCGGGTGAGAACGCTTTCAAGGATCTTGCGATCGCGATGCGCGGCGGCAAGGTACATCTGGCCGTACTTCAGCCGCCGGATATCTTATATTTCTCCGGTGACGGGGCGACCTGGGCAAAGGAGCGCGCGCCGGTCGCGGAAGGTCGGCCGGCGTCTGGCGGCATCGGGTTGGCGCTCGATTCGAGCGGGAAGCCAGGCATCGGATTCTTGTTGCGTAACGCGGCGGGGGATGGAGTCGAGCCGCATTTCTGGCGGCCTGGCGGCGCGATCGTGCAGGTCTCGGCGGCCTCCGCAGGCGGCGACGAAGCCAGCGTACGCGTCTCTTTCCGCGGCACCCGTCCTTGGATCGCGTTCTACGGAAAACTGGACGACAAATTTTATTCCGATAATCACGTGTTGTGGTCGTTCTCATCGGACGATGGCGCGAAATGGTCGCCGGGAGTGCTGGTCCCGAACGATGGGGGCCAATCACCGTCGAGCGAAACTTCGCTTGCGACCAATACGAAGGGCCATGCGATCATCGCGGCGCACGTCGCCGGCGGAAATCGGGATAACAGCAAGTGCGGTCAACCGATGCTGTCACGGTCGAGCGATTTGGCACGCTGGAGCACCTGCGGATTGTCGGCGCTTGACGATCATTTGAGCTCCGTGAATCCGTCGGCGATTTTCGCGGCCAACGACAAGTTGTATATCGCTTATCAAAGCCTGGGTGGCGAGAGCAGCAAAGTGAAGGCGGGCGTGGCGCTGTGGCGTGAGCGCTAAACGGTGACGAGCGCGTGACTCCGCTTGCGCCCGCGATTGCCGCACTGCTGGCTACCGTTGCGATCACTGCCGCGATCTTCGATTACCGCGAGCGGCGCGTGCCCAACTGGCTGACACTGGCGGGTCTGATCGGGGGCGTCGCGCTCAACACGTTCCTCCTGCAGACCACGGGATTGTGGACCTCGCTTAAAGGCCTCGGCATCGCGCTCGCGATTTACCTGCCTCTGTACCTGCTGCGCGGCGTCGGTGGCGGCGATCTCAAGCTGATGGCCGCGCTGGGCGCGATCGCGGGACCAAAGAACTGGATCGTGATCATGCTGCTGACCTCACTGGTAGGGGGAATCGCGGCGCTGATCCTGGTGACGGCTCAAGGGCGGCTGCGAAAGACGCTGCACAATGTGTGGACGATTCTTTCGAGTCTCGTGATGGGGCGCGCGCCGTATCGCGCTGATCCTGAGCTCGACGTGAAATCTCCCACGGCGACGCGACTTCCGCACGGCGTAGTGATCGCCTGCGCGGTATTCGGCTTCCTGCTGGCGTCGACGAGCCGATGATACGATAACGCTCATGCGAATTTCTGCTCGCCTCCTGCTGTGCGCCGCGATTGCCGCGGTGGCCGCTGTGGCGCAGTTGCCGCGGCTCGACCCTGCGGCGATCGAGCGCGTCGTGACCGAGGAATTACGCGCCACCAATACGCCCGGGGCGGCGCTGGCGATTGTCGCCGGGAACCGAATGCTGTTCGCGCGCGGATACGGAGTGGCGAGCGTCGAATCGCCGGCGCCGGTCACGCCCGACATGTTGTTCCGCCTGGGATCGACGACGAAAATGTTCACGGCGTCGGCGGTGGTCGCGCTGGCGCTCGAAAAAAAGATCGAGCTGCAGGCGCCGGTGGGCCGCTACATTCAGGGGCTCGATCCGGCGATCGCGCGGCTCACCGCGCATCAGTTGCTGAGTCACACTGCGGGCCTGAAAGACGAAGCACCGATGTTCGGGTCGCACGACGAGTCCGCGCTGGGGGAGGGGATTCGCAAATGGTCGCCCGCGTTTCTGTTTGCAGAGCCGGGAAAGATATATTCGTACTCGAATCCCGGATATTGGCTAGCGGGGTATCTTGCGGAAACGGCCGCGGGCAAACCGTACGCCGATGTAGTGGAGGAACGCTTGTTCCAACCGCTGGGCATGGCGCGCAGCACGTATCGTCCGACCATGGCGATGACACGGCCTCTCGCGCAGGGACACGAGGTGGTCGCCGGCAAGCCGGCAGTGATTCGTCCGGCCGCCGATAACGCCGGCGGCTGGCCGGCCGGATCGATGTTCTCAAACGTGCAGGACCTGTCGCGATTCGTGCTCGCGTTTCTCGACGGCGGCAAACTCGACGGCAAGCAGGTGCTCCCCGCCGAATTGGTTGCGACTCTATCGACTCGCCGCACCGGCATACCGGGATCGACGGGCGGGTACGGATACGGACTCAATGTGTCACGCGAGCGCGGCGTGAGCTGGGTGCAGCACGGCGGATCGCGCGCCGGCTACGGATCGTCAATCGTGATGGTCCCCGATCAGAATTTCGGAGTGATCATTGTGGCGAATCGCACCGGCTCGAGCCTGCCGAAGACATCGGCCGCGATCGTCGAGATGTTCCTCGATCTGGAAGCTAAGAAAAAAGACGAGAGTGAACTGCGTGCGCTGACGGCGTCCGATCTCTCGCGCTATGCAGGGACGTACGCCAATGGGACGCAGCGAATTTCGCTCGTGGCTGAAGGCGGCGTGCTGCTGCGCGGCTCGACGCGTTTCACCAAGGCCGGTAAGGATTTTCTCTTCGCGGACGCGGCCGGCGAAAGTCAAGCGCCGCGATTGGTGGGAGTAGCTGGCGCTTCCGGAAAAATCGAGTATCTGCACTCGGGCGGGCGGAGCTATCGGCGCGTGGACTGACGCTCAATCTGGAAGCCGCGTCGAACTCGTACTATCATATGAGGGTAATTCCCGCTATCAGGTGTAAATATGTCCCCCAGTAGTTCCGTAAGGCTCGCCATTGCTGTGCTCCTCGTTGCGCCGCTGTTTGGGCAGAATCGCGTCATCACCACCATCGCCGGTGCGGAATGGCTTTTCCCCGGCGACGGCCGGCCCGCGACGCAAGCCGCGCTGGGCGGGCCCACCAGCCTGGATATCGCGACCGATCGAAACGGGAACTACTACATCGCCGACGACGACAACGCGATCATCGTCAAAGTTGGGCCGGACGGGATCGCCAACGTGGTCGCCGGCAACGGGCTTCTCGGCCTTTCCGGTAATAACGGGCTGGCAGTGAATGCCTCGCTCGGTCAGCCGATCAGCGTGGCGGTGGACGCCAGCGGAAATATCTACATCGGCGAATATAGCGGCCTCATCCTCAAAGTCACTTCGGACGGCATTATTCGAACCTTCGCAGGCACTGGCGTCAACGGATTCTCGGGGGACAACGGGCCCGCGTTGCAAGCCCAGATTGGCCAAGTGTACGGGATGGTTTTCGACTCAGCGGGAAACCTGTACTTCAGCGAGTTGGACAATCACCGCATTCGACGCATTACGCCGGGCGGAATTATTACTACGGTCGCGGGAACGGGTGTCGCGGGCTTCTCGGGCGACGGTGGTCCGGCGACGGCTGCCAAATTGGATCAGCCTTCGCGTTTGGCGATCGACGGGAATAATGCGCTGTACATTGTCGATTTGAACAGTCACCTGGTTCGCAAGATTGTGAATGGCACGATCACGACGATCGCGGGGAACGGCACGGGACAGGGCGAAGATATCCCCGCCGCGACAGCCGCGCTGGCACCCTTGGCGGTGACGGTTGGCCCGACGGGTATCGTTTATATCACCGACTTTCTGACCAGCGGCATCCGTCGAATCGATACCAACGGAAGGATTCGCACGATAGCCGGAAGTGCGGGGTCAGGGTTCTCAGGCGACGGCGGCCCGGCGCTCAGCGCCAAGTTTAATTTCACTTTGTACCCCTCGCTCGCCATCGATTCCACGGGCGCGCTGCTGGTGGGCGACAACCAGAACGGCCGGGTGCGTCGAATCACCGCGGATCAGCGAGTCGCTACCGTGGCTGGCAATGGTCTGTATCGCTTCTCCGGGAATGGCGGGCCCGCGACCAGCGCTTCTCTGAACTTTCCGCTGGGCATCGCGACCGATTCGGCGGGCAATATCTACATCGCCGAGACGCTCCAAATGCGGGTTCGCAAGATCACGCCCGACGGGACCATTTCGGTGGTTGCGGGGAACGGCATCCAGGGTTATACGGGCGACGGCGGACCGGCTGTGAATGCCTCGCTCAGCTATCCCAGTTCTGTGGCTCTGGACGCTCAGGGGAACCTGTACGTTGCGGACACCGTGAATAGCGTGATCCGCAAAATCGACACGCGCGGGATCATCAGCACTTTCGCCGGCACGGGCTTTACCGATTACAACGGGGAAGGGTTGGCGCCCACCAGCACAAACTTGTCGGGGCCCGGTGCAATCGCGTTCACTCCGTCGGGTGAAATGCTGATCTCGGACACGGGGAATCACTTGCTGCGATTGGTTCTGGCCACGGGCGACAAGGTTTTCACGTTCGCGGGCGACCTTACGGCGGGTTTCGGCGGTGACGGCACCTCCTATCTCAATAGTCTTTCGACCCTCAATAAACCGGTGGGCCTCGCGTTCTTCAATGGCGCAACGTATTTTTGCGATTCGCTGAACCATCGGGTGCGCAAGATTACGGCGGGCACCTTCGTGATTTCGACGGTAGCGGGCAACGGAAAGCAGGGCTTTTCGGGCGACGGAGGTCAGGCGACCTTGGCCTCGCTCGACCGCCCGGAAGGGGTGAAGTTCGATTCGGCGGGAAACATGTATATCGCTGAACGCGGCAACGGATTGGTCCGCAAGGTTGCGCCGAACGGAATCATCACCACTTTCGCTGGTTCGCCGGACGCGACTAGCTTTGCGGACGGCGTCGCTGCCAACACTACTTTTCTCGGTCCGGTTACCGACGTTGCGATTGACCCTGCCGGCAACGTGCTAATCGTAGGCGCGCCCAGCCATCGAATTCGATCGGTACTAGTGAATCCGCCGACTTTCCAGGTTTCCGGTAATACGCTGGCCTTTACCGCGCCCGCGGGTTCAGTCGCAATCGATCAGACGATCACGGTCAGTGGATCGATTCCCGGCATTCCGTTCAACGTCTCGCTATCCAACTCGCCGTGGCTCTCGGTAACGCCCACCAGCGGAATCATGCCGGCCACGCTGCGCATCACCTCGAATCCAGCGGCGTTGGGCGCCGGAACACAGACCGGAACCGTCACCATTAGCGCGGCCAACACCACTCCGACTTCGATTCCGATTTCGGTGCGGCTCACGACCACTGCGGCGGGACAACCCAGTCTGGCTGTGAAGCCAACCTCGATGGTCTTTCCGTTCGTGCAAAACGCTGCTGCGGCGACGCGGCCGCTCACGGTTCTGAATCAGGGCGGGGGCTCGATCAACTTCAATCTCGCCACGTCCACCAGCTCGGGTGGTTCGTGGCTGCGTGTGTCTGCGACCAGTGGAACTGTGGCCGCATTCGCATCCACCAACATCAACGTAACCGCCGATCCGGCGCGACTGAGTGTGGGTGTTTACAGCGGTTCGATCACACTCACCAGCACGAATCCCGCGCAGAGCGTGACGTTCGCGGTCACCATGACCATTTCCGCGGTGCAGCAGACCATTCTGATTCCGCAAACCGGGTTGACATTTTTCGCAGTGCAGGGCGGCGGTCAGACCCTGCCGCAGTTCTTCAACATTCTGAACACGGGCGCGGGCCAGATGCCGTTTACGGTGCGGGCATCGACTGCCAGCGGCGGGAATTGGCTGGCCGCGAATCCGTCGAATGGAACCAGCGATGTCAATTCGCCGATCGTTCCGGCGATTCGCGTCGACGTGAATCCCGGAACGCTGGGTCCCGGAATTTACTCGGGAACCGTGCAGGTGACGGCCCCAGGTGCCGACAATAATCCGCAATTCGTCTCGATTTTCCTGAACGTGCTGCCGCCCGGAAGCCGGGTGGGCCCCCTGGTACAGCCGTCGGGAATTATTTTCAGCGCAGTCACGGGCGCAGGCGATCCGGGATCGCAGAACGTTACGGTGCAGAGCCTCAGCACGACTCCCGTAACGTTCCGCGCCGCGTGCGTGACGGAAGGCGGCAACTGGTGCAAAGCGGTTCCGCTCGAAGGAACCGTGACCCCGACACAACCGCTGCGCATCGTGGTTCAGCCGCAGGTTAGCGGCCTGGCGCCTAATGTGTATCGCGGAACGCTCACCATATCGTTCTCCGACGGAACCTCGCGCAGCGTTGCATTGCTATTAGTGGTTCTGCCTTCCGGCGCAGTCGTGACTTCGAGCGAAATTCGCGGTGCGACGTCCAACTGCGCGCCCAAGAAACTTGCGCCGACTTTTGCGGGAATTTTGGGCGGCGCGCCCGCTGCGGTAGGATTCCCAGGACAGGTGTTGGTCAAAGTGGTGGACGATTGCGCCAATCCGATGACCAGCGGAACGGTCACCGTTAATTTCGACAATGGCGATCTGCCATTGAGTTTGACTTCCCTAAAGGACGGGGGTTGGGCCACCACCTGGGCGCCGTCGCATCCCGCAACCACGGTAACGCTCACCGCGTCGGCCGAAATTCCTGAGCTGAAACTCACGGGATCGATTTCGGCGCAGGCTGGATTCGTTACCGCGGATGCGCCGCCCCAAGTGGGCACCGGCGCGATTCTTAACGCTGCCAGCAACGCGCTCGATTCGCCGGTGGCGCCTGGAAGCTTGATCAGCATTTACGGGGCGAAGATGACGCAGGGCACCGAGCAATTCTCGACCGTGCCACTGCCCACCACGCTCGCGACCAGTTCAGTGCTGATCGCCGGATCGCAGGCGGGACTCACTTTCGCGAGCGAAGGGCAGATCAACGCGCAGCTTCCTTACGAGACTGCGGTAAACACAACGCAGCAGGCGCTGGTGTTGCGCGGCAACAATTTCTCCGCGCCGATGCCCTTCACGGTCGCGGCGGCCGCGCCCGGGATTTTCCTGCAAAGCGGCGCGCAGGGCCACATTTACGTCGCCAATGCGAGCGGGCAGACGCTCGCCAACTCAGCCAATCCCGCGAAGGCAGGCGATACGCTGGTGATCTATTGCACGGGACTCGGTAGGACCGATCCGCCGGTTCCCTCCGGTCAGGCTACGCCCTTCGCGCTGTTCTCTTCGGTCGAGAAGGTAACCGCAAGCATCGGCGGCGTCGCGGCCGACGTGTTGTTCTCCGGATTGACGCCGGGGTTCGTCGGCCTGTATCAGGTGAACGCGACCGTCAAGGCGGGAACGCCGACAGGCAATGCTGTGGCCTTGATTCTGACAGCCGCCGGCCAGTCCAGCAAACCGGCGATGATGGCGGTTCGTTAAGCCAGCCGCCAAACTTACCTGCTTCGGATTGCGTTCGGCGACGCATCCGTGGATACTCATATGGGGAAACCATATGAAGCCCAGATCCGAAGTATGGCAGGGCACCCTGGCCCTTATGGTCTTGAAAACCCTGGAGGCGATGGGCCCGTTGCATGGCTACGGAATCGCGCGGCGCATCGAACAAACCAGCGGGGACCGGCTGCTGCTGAACTACGGGACGCTGTATCCTGCACTTCTCAAATTGGAACAAGAAGGCTATATCGCCTCCGAATGGGGCGTCTCGGCGAACAATCGTAAAGCCAAGTTCTACACACTGACGCGCGCCGGCAGAAAACAGCTCGCCCAAGAAGCGCGGCAATGGGAAGCGACCACGGGCATCATCGCGCGTTTCTTTCCCGGAAAGCGCCAGACGCAATGAGAAAGATTCGCGGTGCGTTGATCCGGCTGGCTGGATTTTTCCGGCGATCCTCGCGCGAGCGGGAGATGGCGGACGAGTTCGACGCTCATTTTCAAATGCACATCGAGGAGAACCTTCGCGCCGGAATGAGCGAGGCGGATGCTCGACGAGAAGCGCTTCTCAAGTTCGGCGGTGTAAATGCCGCCCAGGAGGCAGTGCGAGAGATGTCGACAAACGTATGGCTCGAAACAACGTGGCGCGATATTCGCTACGCCTTGCGCGGCCTGTGCCGGAATCCCGGGTTTGCGGTCACGGCGATTCTTTCGCTGGCGCTTGGAATCGGCGCGAGTCTTTCGATTTTTGCAGTGGTTGACGGCCTCCTGCTGCGGCCGCTGCCGTTTCGTGAGCCCGACCGGCTGGTCATGGTGTGGGAGCACAACGTGCGCGGAGGCACGGAGCACAACACCATCTCACCGGGGAATTATCGCGATTGGAAAGCGCAGAACGACGTGTTCGAAAGTATGGCCGTTTTCAATGACCGGCGCGCCGTGCTTAGCGACGGCCAGCGCGTGGAGGAATTGGAAAACCGCTTCGCTACGGCGGATCTTCTGCCCATGCTTGGCGTGCAACCGTTTCGCGGCCGATTCTTCACGGCGGCGGAGGATTTGCCCAAATCTCCCGTGACGCTGGTGATTAGTTACCGACTGTGGCAGAGCTGGTTCGCAGGCGACGAAAGCGTGATCGGGCGCAAAGTGCAATTGCGCTCGCAACCGGCCACGATTATCGGGATCCTGCCGCCCGGTTTCCACTTTCGCAATCGCAACACCGACATATGGGAGCCAGCGGGTTTCGATCCGGCGCTCGATTATCGCGCCAACTTCGGGCGTTGGCCCATGGCCATTGGGCGACTCAAACCCAGCGTCTCGTTCGCCGCGGCGCAGGCGCAGATGAAGGTGATCGCGCGCCGTCTCGAAATCGCATATCCGGCGTTTAATACGAACTGGACGGTGAACCTGGAACCGTTGCGCGATTCCATGGTGCGTGAAGTGAAAACTTCCCTGCAGGTTCTGTTGGGAG
>DASYPO010000078.1:0-8125 GCA_036006545.1 Bryobacteraceae bacterium | reverse complement strand
CCGGCCAAACAGAATCAGCGCGGCGTCCGTGGTCGTATCGGCCGCTCCGCTATAGATCGCGCTCACGATTTTCGGATTGAAACGTTCGCGCCGAGGTCGTTGACTCGCGTCGTTAGTAGCCTCGATCACCTCTCCGAGCGTGACCAGGGCGCGCTCCCCGTCCGCGAGAAACACCGCCGCCGCGATCGCGGAGAGCGTCAGCATCCGCACTTCAGCCGGTAGTCTCTCGGCGTCCCTTGCTGCCAGCGGAAGCAGATCAGAGATCTTTTCCTGCCTCGCGGTCATGATCGCGGCGTACAACAGAATACGCTTGACCCCGGGCCGCTGCCCGTTGGCCAGCCGAAGCGCCAGCGCGAAATCGCGGGTCTGCACCGCACGCGCCGCCTCAGCGAAATCGATCAACGCTGCTACCTGCCCACGAATGCCAGGATTATCCATGCCGCTCAGCGCGTCGCGAGCTTGTGGAAATCGCCCGCCACGCGCATCTTCGAGAGCATGCGCCACAGCCCGATGGCGTCGTACGCCAGCTTCGCGACTTTCGCGCGGCGTGGCTTGCTGGCGCAGCGCCGATTGAATCTGCGCGACCGGAATCGCGGCTTGCGCCTCGAACGCCTGCATCGCCTTTTCCAGCTTATCGGCCGAATCGAACCCCAGGTCGCGCGCCTTCGGCAACATCTGGTAGCCCAGCGCGTAGCCGATGATCGGATCGGCGTTAGACGCATTCTCAGTGGTAATCACCCGCAACACCGCGTCGATGTACAACTGAATATCCTCGGAATTCGCACTGTACCGGGCGGCCATCAGGTTGGGAAACGACGACCCGCCTGCTTGGATCATCGTCTCCGCCTGCTCCTTATCCGGCTTTTCGATAAGCCTCGGATCGATGAAAAGGTATTTTCCAAGCTCCGCTAACCGTGCCGTGCTCGGCGCCGAAACGTTGGCAATCGCGTCCAGCACCTTGGGAAAAACATTGTCCGCCAGGTCCGCCGCACGATCACGAAGACTCGATAGGAACAATGTCGACTGCGTTACGTCCAGCAACACTGGATCGCTCGCCTCAATCGCCGATTCTGCCAGTTGAGCCGCACGGTCCGGCCGCGATTCGATCATCGCCGAAGCGCGTGCGAGGTTGTCGCGAGCTTGTTGCCGCTCCGCGTCCATCGCAGCCTGAATGCGACGGTCGCCGGCGAATGTCGCGAACCCGGGATCGCACTGTACCGCCGCCGGCATGAGCGATTTCCATAGACCCGTGAAGCTCGCGACAGGCAGCACCGCCCCGCCTTCCTGGAAAGTCGCGAGCCGCAGGCCGTCGAGTCCCGTGAGTGCCTGACGGTACAAATTAGAGCCCGCGCTCTTGTCCACGACGCACACCGCTGAGGCCAACTGGCCCAGCGCAAATCGCGCCACCGCCGGATTGCGAAGTTGTTGGAATCGTCCGCCCAGCGCGGCAGCCCATTCAACCGCGGTGCGCTGTTCCATCGGCAATTCGCTCTGCGCAAAAGCCGACGAGCACAACACGAGAGCCGTCACCCATCGCGCCGTGATCATTCGAGATGCTTGACGAGCGATCCAGCCGCACCGTGGAGGCGTTTCATTAGTTGCTTACTCCACGACCGAAACCAGCTTCGATTGGATGATGCGCTGATCGGAGGTAATGAGCTTAAGGCCGTGGACTCGTGCGGTCGCCACGATCGCGCAATCCGCAGGATCACGCAGTCCGCCGATCAGAGCCGCGAGTTCAGTTGCGATTTCGATGGTTATCGGATACACATGCAAGCCTGGATGGCCGTCAAGGAGTTCCAAGGTTTCGCGCGCTGAACGTCGCGCACCGCGCCCCAGACTTGCAATCTCGATCAGCGTCATCGCACTGATGGCCACGACTTCTCGCCGTTGCTCCACGTGCTCAAGAACCCGCCTTTGTTCTCCTGACAGCCTTTTTCGCTCGGTGATCCAACGCACCAAAACGTGCGTGTCCAACAAGAAACGAGGTGGCAATTCAAGCCGTCTTTCGCTGCCTTCGTTCCCGCTCGCGTACAACTTCCCACATATCCGCCGTGTCGGCCATCAGTAGATCATCATCGAATTTGACCTTGCCTTCGAGAGCTCCGCCCAAAGATCTCCAGCGCCGCTTCTTCGCCGGCCCGACCGTGGCCAGCGGCTGGCCCCGCTTGGTTACCGTGATCGTGCCGCCGCTCTCGGCCACTTCCGCCAGCAGCGCAAGGCATTTCGCTTTGAATTCGGTCACGCTGATGGTCCGCTGTGCCATACTCCCAGCGTATCACGACCAAAGTGGTCATCTGACCACTTTGACTATTTGAGGTTGCGATCGAAGAAGTCGACCATCGCCTGATCGCGATGCCGCGCCGGTGGACCACTCACGCCGTGCGATTTTTGCGTGTATAGCACGAACTCAAATTGCTTGCCCGCGTTCTCCAGCGCATCGACCATCTGCAGCGTGTTTTGGAACAGCACATTATCGTCTTCGATGTTGTGCATGATCATTAGTTTGCCTTTGAGATTCGCAGCCTTGGGCGGCAGCGCAGTCGATTTGTATGCTTCCGCGTTCTCTTTCGGCAAACCCATGTACCGCTCGGTGTAAATGGTGTCGTAATTCATCCAGCTCGTGACCGGCGCGCCTGCCACACCGCAGCGAAAAACATCCGAGGCATTCAGCATCAAGTTAAGCGTCATGAATCCGCCGTAGCTCCACCCGTGTACGCCCACCCGCCCCGGATCGGCAATACCCATCGAGATCAAATGCTTCACGCCCGCCACCTGATCCGCCAGTTCGGTCGGCCCCATATTGCGATAGATCGGCGATTCGAACGCGTGACCATAACCCGCCTGTCCGCGATTATCCACCTGCCACACCACGTAGCCTTTGTGCGCGAACACTTGATCCAGACCCACGCCGCTCCACGAATTGTGAATCGACTGAACCCCCGGCCCGCCGTACACTGAGACGATCACTGGATATTTCTTCCCAGCCTCGAATCCCTTAGGCTTGATGAGTCGCGCGTATAAAGTGGTCCCGTCCGCCGCTTTGAAGTTCACGATTTCGACCGGCAGCAGATCGAATTCCTCCATCTGTCGCTTGTCGGCTTCGCGATACAAGCCCAGTTCCGCGCCTTCACCCGCATGCAGCGTCACGCGCGAAGGCGACGTCAGACTTGAATACGTGTCCAAATAATACGAACCGCCTGGGCCCATCGAAACATTGTGCGTGCCCGCGCCCTGCGTGAGTTGCTTCTTCTCTCGCCCGTTCAGCCGAACGCTGAACAGATGCCGCTCGACGGGACTGGGTTCGCTGGAATGATAGAAAACGCGGCCGCCCGTCTCATCGATCGCGGCGATCCCGCGCACATCGAAATTCCCCTTGGTCAGTTGCTTCACGTCGCGCCCGTCGATCGAATACAGATACACATGCTTGAATCCGTCGCGTTCGCTCAGCCACAGAAACTGTTTTCCGTCCTTTAGAAAACGCGGATCGCTGGGTTCGTTAATCCAATACGGATCGGCCTCGCGCAGAATCGTCGTCGCGCTTCCGGATTCGACGCCGATCGACAACAGCTCCAACCGGTTCTGCACCCGATTCATCCGGACCGCGTACACACTTTTCGAATCCGGCATCCATCCCGCGCGCGCGATCAGGAACGAATTGCGCGTGTCGCCGATTTCGAGCCAGCGCGTCGTCCCTCCCGCCGCCGGCACCACACCCAGATGAATATCCGCGTTATTTTCGCCCGCTTGCGGATACCGCTCCGGCTCCGCTACCGCGCGCACCGCCTTGAAATCCGCGTGCGGATACAGCGGCTCGCGGCTGGTATCGAACTGCATGTACACGATCGATTTGGAATCGGGCGACCACCAGTACGCCGTGCTCAACGTCAATTCTTCGGGATACACCCAATCCGGCGCGCCGTTGCGCAATGTGTCCGACCCGTCGGTCGTGAGCCGCGTCTCTTTCTTGGTTGCGATATCGAGCGTATACAAATCCCAACCGCGCCGAAACGCGACCGTCTTTCCATCCGGCGATAGCTTCGCGTCCTGCTCGGCGACGGGAGTTTTCGAGAGCTGCTCCCACTTCGCAGTGTCCGCGTGAATCAGAAACAAATCACCCGAAGAAACGTACAGCAGTTCTTTACCCGACGCCGACCATTCCATCCCCGCCAGCCGGAGCCGGCGGTTGTCCCAGTTGAATCGCTCCTCGGCCGGCGGACGCACCGCCGCCGCATCCAGCGGTTCAAGCGACAGCAGCTCTTTCGACGATTTCGTCGACGGGTTGTAGAGCATCAGATTGCGGCCCTGCCGAAACGCGAAGGTCTTTCCGTCGGGCGCCCACACCGGAGCCGCGGCGAAATCGCCTCCGCGGCCGCCGCGCCCTCCGCCCATGTTTTCGAGCGTGACGGGTTTCTTCTGCGCGGGTTTTTCTTGTCCAACAACAAGAACAGTGGGAATCAGGAACAGCAGGAGCTTACGCATCGTATAGTGAATTGTATCGAAGCGGACAGCGCCCGACGTTGCGTTTCCGCGTTTCAAGGCCAATGAAAATCACCTTCTGGGGCGCGGCACGAACCGTCACCGGTTCCATGCATCACATCGAAACCGGCGGTCGTCGCTACCTGCTGGACTGCGGCATGTATCAGGGCCGTCGCCAGGAAGCCTTCGAGCGTAATAGCCACTTTCCGTTCGACGCGTCAACCATCGACGCCGTGATTCTCTCGCACGCTCACATCGATCACAGCGGAAATCTCCCCACGCTGGTCCACAATGGATTTTCCGGACCCATCTACACTACGCCCGCGACCATCGATCTGTGCCTCGCCATGCTGGCTGACTCGGCGCACATCCAGTCCATGGACGCGCAGTTTTGCAACAAGCGGCGCGCGCATCGCAAGGCGATCGGCCGCGATGACCGCGAATGTGCGCCGCTCTACACCCCGGAAGACGCCGAGAAAACCTATCCATTGTTCCGCCCCGTGAACATCGGTGAGCGCAAACAAGTCGCCGATGGATTGTTTTATCGCCCTTACGAGGCCGGCCACATGCTCGGCTCATCCGCCGTAATCGTCGAAGCGGACGGCATCCGCCTGGGCTTCTCAGGCGACGTCGGCCGCAAGAACCTGCCCATCATCCGCGACCCGCAATCGCTCGATCCAGTCGACTACCTGATCATGGAAAGCACCTACGGAGACCGTCTGCATAAGCAACTCGCGCAGGCCGCCGAGAAACTCGCGGACGTGATCAGCCGCACTGCCGCGCGTGGCGGAAAGGTGATCGTGCCCTGCTTCGCGGTGGGCCGCACGCAGCAGATCGTGCTCATGCTGCATCAATTGATGGACGCCCAGCGAATCCCTTCGATTCCGATTTTCGTTGACAGCCCGCTGGCCATCAACGCCACCGAGGCTTTTCGCAAACACCCGGAGTGCTACGACGAAGAAGCGCGCAAATTCCTTCAGCAGGGCGACGATCCATTCGGTTTCTTCCGTCTGAAATATTTGCGCTTGTCCACGGAGTCGAAAGCCTTGAACGATCTGCATGGGTCGCTGGTGGTGCTCGCCGCATCGGGAATGTGCGAAGCCGGACGCGTGCTGCATCACTTGCGAAACAACATCGAAGATCCCCGCAACACCGTCCTGATCACCGGATTTCAGGGCGAACACACTTTGGGCCGTAAGATTCTCGAAGGCCAAACCGAGGTTCCGATCTTCGGTGAGCCGATGCGTCTGCGCGCCGAGGTGTGCTCGCTCGAAGAGTTGAGCGGCCACGCGGATCAGCGCGAGTTGATCGAATGGATGCGGCCGATCGCACGTGGATTGAAGAAGGTATTTCTGGTGCATGGCGAGTTCGCCCCCGGCGCGGCGCTCGCGCAGTTGATCCGAAAAGAATTTGGTATCGAGGCCGTGCAGCCGTCGCGCGGCGAACATTTCACGTTGCAATAACGGAGGAGTCATGGGCTTTTGCACAAAATGTGGAAACGCGGTTGCCGACACCGCGCGATTTTGCACCGCCTGCGGGCAGCCTTACGCGGGACCCGGAGCGTTGACGCCGCAACCACCCGCGCCGCTGGTCCCGGCAATACCGGTTTCGACCGGCTCGGGGCTCGATTACACCATTCAAGGCGACAATCTGCAGGTGATTCGCATCCGTCTGCGGCCCGGTCAGGAGCTTTTCGCCGAAGCCGGAAAGATGCTCTACAAACAGCCGCAAGTGGTTTGGGAAACGCGCATGAGCGGAGAATCGATCGGCGAGAAAATCTGGGGCGCGTTCAAGCGCAAGCTGATGGGTGAATCGCTGTTCCTCACCTATTTCCACTCGTCGACACCAGGCGAAGTTGGATTCGCCGGCAGTTATCCCGGCCGCATTCAAGCCTTCGAATTGGCCGCAGGGCAGAGCGTAATGGTGCAGCGCGATAGCTTCCTGGTGGCGCAATCCACCGCCCAACTGAACATCGCGTTCGTGAAGAAATTGGGCGCCGGATTTTTCGGCGGAGAAGGATTCATTCTCGAAAAGATCACTGGTCCCGGAGTGGTTTTCATTCACGCAGGCGGCGATTTCGTCGAGTTCACACTGGCCGCGGGCGAGACGCTGCAAGTCGACACCGGCTCGATCGTCGCGTTCGATGAGGGCGTCAATTATGACATCCAGTTCGTCGGCGGGATCAAAACCGCGCTGTTCGGCGGCGAAGGACTTTTTCTCGCGACTCTGACCGGACCCGGCCGGGTGATCGTGCAGAGCATGACCCTCGCCAAAATGCGCCGCGAGCTCGCGCCATCCGCCAGCGGCGGCGGCGATGAGCACCACGGCCTCGGCGCCATCACTTCGATTTTCAGTAACGAAGACTGATCGCCAAGCCTTACGAAACGCATCTCCCCGCGTCGAAGTTCCATGATGCTTCGACGTCTCGCTTTCTCTGCTTCTTGTGCGATTCTCCTCGGGTCCGCTGCCCGTTCGCAACCCGCCCGCTCAACTTCTGTGCCACCCGATTCTCCGCGCTGGGATTTGCAGGGGCAAGCTAAAGCAGCTGAGTATCAAGGCCGCAAATGCCTGTTCCTCGACGGCGGCGCGGCTGTGCTGAACGATCTTGAGATGCGCGACGGTGTGATCGATGTGGACGTCGCAACTCCGGCTAACCGCGGTTTCTTCGGTTTTCAGTTTCGGATCGTGAACGATGGTGCTACCGCCGAAGAAGTTTATCTGCGTCAGCATCGGTCCGGCTATCCCGACGCCATGCAGTACACGCCGATTCTCAACACCGGCCGCAACTGGCAACTCTACAATGGGCCGGGCTTCACCGCCGCGGTCGATATCCCGAAAGATGTCTGGTTCCACCTGCGCCTGGAGGTAACGGGCGCGCAGGCGAAACTCTACGTCAAGGACCTGGATAAGCCCGCGCTGGTGATGCATGATCTGAAAAGTGGCGTTCAGAAAGGTCAGGTCGCCCTGTATGTTTTGGCCGGTGCGGCCTATTTCTCAAATTTCGAAATCCGGCTGACGCCCGACGCGCCGTGGGAACGGCACTTGCCGCCGATGCCGCCGCGCACTCTGACCAAGTGGAGCCTCTCGCCCAGTTACGATGCGCTCGAGCGAAATCTGGAGCGTTCGCTTACGCCATCAGAGAGCACTGCGATCCGTTGGCAGGATGTGGAGGCGGAGGCGCCCGGCTTCGTGGTCATCAATCGGTTTCGCGAGAGCCCGCATCCCCGCGTCACTTTTGCGAACGACTTCTCGAAGCGCCTGGATCCCCAGCCGGGCACCAAGGTGGTATATGCGCGGACCAGTATTGTCGCTGAACGAGACCAGGTGAAGAAGCTCTCCATCGGATACAGCGACGAGGTCAGCGTGTTTCTAAATGGCAAAATTCTCTACCGCGGCCGCAGCGCGCAGAATTTCCGCGACCCTGCGTTCCTCGGCATCGTCAACCCGGAGAACGATGCCGTTTACCTGCCGCTCCGGAAGGGCAGGAATGAGCTGGTGCTGGCCGTCAGCGAGCTGGGCGGCGGATGGGGTTTCATCTGCCGCCTGACGGACCTGGACCACTGAGGCGTGTGGGCGGCGACGTCGGCCGGGCCTTGGTCATCGCCTTCGTGGAGAGCTTCGCCACGATAGCTGGCTTCTGCGGCCG
>DASYPO010000077.1:0-6749 GCA_036006545.1 Bryobacteraceae bacterium | reverse complement strand
CGTCTGAAACGGGCAAGCCCAGGGGTCCGGTAGGTCCGCCGTTCGCGGCGTACACGTCGTAGACCGGTTCGCGCACTGCGACCAAGCGTCCGGTGAGCGTACCTGAAGTGATGTTGTAGATCGCGCCCTGGTCGAAAGTCTGTCCGGTTGCAGCGGTCGCGAATGACCTGGTGAGCGTGGCTTCGACTGTGTTGGCGGGCCCGAGGCCCGAGACGCCGCCCAGCGCGATCCAGCGGGTGTAAAACGGATCACGAGTCGCAAAGTTCTGCGTCGTGAGCTGCTTCAGTTGCGCATAAGAAAAGAGCGCGTACTTCTTGTCGAAGAGCTGCCACTGACAGGTGTTGCCGAGATTGGTTGCGGCCTTGATCGCCGGGCACGCGGCGGTATCGCTGGCCGGGTAGCCCGCGGTGTTTTGCGAAACCGTCAGGTAGTAGGCGTACAGCGGAGCGTGCACCTGCCACACCGTGTTCGCGCCGGTGGTGAATGCATTTTGATTCGGGAGGATCAGAGCGTAGCGTACGCCCGTGGTTTTCGCCGCATCCAGAAATTCCTGGCGCAGGCCGGTGGGACCGAACCTTGAAACGTCGGCGACGGGCGTCGATACCAGCAGGTTGAATCCATTGCGCAGGAATCCGTAGACGAAGGACTGGACGATGTCGGGGGTGGGCGCGCCGCTGCCGACGTCGGACTGCCCGAGCGCGGGAAGCAGCGTCGCGCCGGCAAGTGCCAACAGCCGGAGATACCGCATGAAGAATTTCATTCTACCCGACCCGGCTATCGGGACGAGTTTTGCGGAGCGCAGGGTTACCGATTAAGCCAGATCGAACTTCTCGTGATGCAGCAGGGCATCGCTGCGCACCAGCACCGGCCGGCGCAACACCTCTTCCAGCTCTTCGAGAAACTTGTTCTGATTCGACTTCAGCAACTTTGCGACATCCGGGTGCACCCGCAGCACCAGGTCCTTGCTCTCGACACTCGACGCCATCTTGCGCGCTTCGATCAGAATCTCGCTGACCACGGTTTGAACGCTCTTGATGTATCCCGCGCCTTCGCAATGCGGGCAGGGGGCGCATAAAGTGCGCTCCAACGATTGCTTCACGCGCTTGCGCGTGATCGCCACCAGTCCGAAATCGTTGAACTGCAGAATCTTGTAGGGTGCGCGATCCACGCGCATCGCCTCTTCGAGCACCGCCATCACCTTCTGGCGATTCTTGCGCTCATCCATATCGATAAAATCGATCACGATGATGCCGCCCAGATCGCGCAAACGCATCTGCCGCACGATCTCCTTGATGGCCTCGGTGTTGGTCTTGACGATGGTGTCTTCGAGGCGATTCGACTTACCGACGAACTTTCCGGTGTTCACGTCGATCGCCACCAGTGCTTCCGTCTGATTGATGACGATATAGCCGCCGGACTTCAGCCACACCTTGGGACGCAGCGCTTTTTCGAGCTCGCTGGTCACATTGAACGCGTCGAAAATGGGCGTATCGCGCGTGTACAGTTTGACCTTGGGGACTAGCGCCGGCTGGAAGCGTTCGACGAATCGCAGCACATTCTCGTAAGCCACTTCGTTGTCGATCCAGATGGCCTTGAAGCTGTCGGCGAGTTGATCGCGCAGAATGCGCTGCACGATATCCAGATCGTGATGCAGCAGCATCGGAGCGGGACGCTTCTCCGCTTTATTGCGAATGTCCTGCCACAGGTTGTACAGGAACTGCATGTCGTGCGCGATATCCTCTTCGCTGCGGCCCTCCGCGGCGGTGCGAGTAATAAACCCTCCCACCGGACCGGGACGGCGGCCTTGCAAAATGCGCTTGAGGCGTTGACGCTCTTCGTCGCTACCGATTTTGCGCGAGACGCCCATGTGCTCGAGCGTCGGCATGTAAACCACGTAGCGGCCGGGCAGCGCGATGTGCGAAGTGATGCGCGCACCCTTTTGCCCTAGCGGCTCTTTCGCGATCTGAACGATGATCTCCTGACCTTCTTTGAGCAGGTCGCTAATCAGCGGCTGCGCTGGACGGGAGAAGGAACGCTCGCGGTCGCCACCGGGGCGATCACTACTTGGACGATCCGAGCCGCGCTCCTGGTCGGGCCGAGCTTCCCCACGCATGTCGGGACGTCCGCCAGGCCGATCTCCACCCGGTCTGTCTCCACGTGTTCGGCCGCGGCGCATGCGGCGGGTCCCGCGATGCGGAAAACGTCCGCCACGTTCCCGTACAGATGCGGTTCCCGAGGCCGGCTCGCCTGCTTCTCCGGTGGGGCTCACGCCCGCTTCTCCGGCATCGCCACTTTCGACAGCTTCAACGGATTCGGCGCCCTCTTCGAGCGAACGGCCCTCGGCGGATGCCTGCGCGCGATCTCCCTCGTCCTCGACTTCCTCGCCGTCTTCGCCTTCGGCTCCTTCGGAGTCTTCCACTTCGTCGATGCTCTCGACATTGCCGAGAATCATCGCCTGAATGTCGCGATCCTCTTCTTCATCCAGCGGCGCGACCGCCGGAGGGTGGGATGTTTCGGGCTCCGGCGGCAACGGTGGCGGAACAGATTCGGCGGCCGGTGCCGGCACTTCCGGAACGGGCTCACTGTAAGCGTGCACGAGCGCCGCCTCCGGATGATGAATCGGCGCGTCCGGAATCGCGTTCTCGCGAGGAAAGTGCGCCGGGTCGTCGAACTCCGCCACCACCTCTTCCGCGGCCGCGACCGGTGGTGGCAAGGGCGGCGGCATCATCGCCGGAGGTTCCGAGACCACCGGCCCGTCGAAACGCGAAGCACCCACCGGAGCGGGCACGGGCAAGGTTGGTTCCACGTCGCGATACTTCGCGAGCGACTCGCCAGGCAGAATGATGGGCGGAAGATCCTCTAGATTGCCGGCGGGTTCTGCGAATTGCGGCCGGTCGACTCGTGCCGGACGATCTTCTCGAGTGGGGCGATCTTCACGGGGCGGACGATCTTCACGGGGCGGACGGCTCTCGACCGGGGCCGCTGCCGCCGGTGCTGCGTTGCGCGATTCTTCACCCGCGTATTTCGCGTCCGGGAATCCGCGTCCGCGATTGCGGCGGCGGCGCGAACGGCGCCCATGGCGATCGCGCTGTTCATCCCCACGTCCGTCTCCACGCGGACCTTGAATGCGTCCGCCTGCCGATGGCGACAGCACCGTTTCGACCGGCCGCGTTTCCCCAGCTTCGCCCTCCACCGCAATCGCGCTCGGCTCGGGGGCCTCGGGCGCCACGTAGGTGGTGGGCTCGGGCGTCGCGATGGGCGGACGCGGCTCACCCTCCGGATCTACTCGCTCTCGATCCCCGCCATTTCTATCGCCTCGCTCTCGGTCCTCTCGCTCTCGATCGCCCCGAGAACGGTCACCGCGGTCACGATCGCCACGCGGGCCCCGGTCTCCACGATCGCCCCGAGCGGGCCGGTCGTCTTCGGTCACACGATCGAAATCTTCGTGCTCTTCGAGAAAGTCCGAGACGTACAGAAAAGTGTCGCGCTCCAGACCCAGGTCGACGAAAGCCGACTGCATGCCTGGCAGCACGCGCGTCACCCGTCCCTTGTGAATGCTGCCCGCGAGCGAATACTCGTTGGACCGCTGAAAGTAAACTTCGACCAGCTGATCGTCTTCGATCAGCGCCACCTTGGTCTCATGCCGGTTGGTGGAGATCACCAGTTCTTTGCTCATGCATCCCTCCCTCCCGCGGGTGAACCCGAAGGAGCATGGACCGGAGCGCGCCGGACGTTGATGCGGGACTGGTTGGGTGGTTCGGCTATGGTAGCCGGCACAGGCGCCGCGGTGGAGCCGTCCCTCAAACACCGCGGCCGATTGCCTATCCGGCTCCTTTTCGACAGATGACCCACCCAGGAAAGCGGCCAAGGGATACTCTCAAGCATCCCGGCTCTCCTGAGCGGATCCGAAAAATTGTGATCCCGAATCCCGCCCGACGTCCCCGCGCCTCAAACGCGCAGGTCCGCTAACTAAATCAAAATTCTCAGGAGCGCGGACGCGCCGCACCCCGGTTCAAAAATCCGCTTAACTGACGAACCGCCGGAGCCGCACATTGTTGACCAGCCCCAGCATCATAAACATCGACAAAGTACTCGATCCGCCCGCACTCATGAGCGGCAGAGGAATTCCCGTCACCGGCATGTTGCCTACCGCCATACCCGCGTTCACCAGCAGATGAAACAACAACAGCGTTGCCACTCCCATGCAGATATACATGCCAGCTCGATCGGAGGCCGCCTGCGCATTCTGCACGATCTGCATCAACAACAGAAAATATAACCCCAGCAGCACGATCACACCCACGAACCCATGCTCTTCGGCGAACGACGAGAGGATGAAATCCGTGTGCGGCACCGGGAGAAAACGAAGCTGGGTCTGGGTGCCCTGCGTGACTCCTTCCCCCCACATACCGCCGTGCCCTACCGCAATTTTCGATTGAATAACTTGATAACCGCGCCCCTTCGGATCGCTCCACGGATTCTGGAACGTGAGCAGCCGCGCCTTCTGATAATCCTTCAGGAAGTACCAACCGACGGGCACGATCAGCCCGCAGGTGAGAACAATCGCTACCAGGTAACGCCATCTAAGACCGGCCAGCAGAATCCCGGCGGCCATTACCGGCAAGTAGGTTGCCCCCGTGCCGAAGTCCGGCTGAACCCAGACCAGAGCCGTCGGAATCCCGACCAACCCTCCTATTTTCAATAGGTCACGGATTCTAATCTCGTCGCGTTTCAGCTCCGAAAGATACCGTGCTACCAGCAATATTATCACTATTTTGACAAACTCGGAGATTTGTAATTGAACCGTGAAGCCCGGAACGGGAATCGGGATCCAGCGGCGCGAGTGAAAAACCACGTCGCCCGCCAGCAGCGTCAGGACGAGCGCAGCCACCGCGACTATATATAGGACCGGAACCTGACCGAGCAACGTATGGTAGTCGATCGAGGTCATCAGCCACATGATCCCGGCGGCCACCAGGACATACACCAGTTGCTTCCACCAGGCGTTATGCCACTTGGTGTCGCGCGTAGCTGAATAGACCTGCAAAATCCCCAGCGCGCAGATGATGAAGGTGATCGCGAGCAGCGGCCAGTCGAGGTCGCGCATGCTGCGGTATCGCGCCATTGCTAATCAGTGTAGCTTGCTCGAAGAAAATTGGCCGCAGATGGACGCGGATGAACGCAGATAAAACAACCCGGGGGCCGCTTGGTTTGATTCGCGTGCATGTGCGTTCATTTGCGGCTAATCTACTTCCCCGGCCGATCCAGCAACGAAAACTGCGGCGGGGCCTTCGCCATACGAGCTTTCTTGTCGAAGTACGACTTCACCACGTCGCGCACGATGGGCGCGGCATAGTTCCCGTGCTCGCCGGCCTCGAACAGCGCCACCACCACGATCTCGGGATTATCGCGCGGCGCGAAGCCCACGAACCAGGCGTTGTCCTTGATCTCCTGCTTCAGCGCCTTGTTGGCTTTGGCCAACTCGTTCGAAATACGCTGTGCGCTGCCGGTTTTTCCGCACAACTCGATGCCCTCGATGCGCGCCGACCCTCCCGTTCCGCCTTCGTTCACGACTCCGTACAGACCGCTCACCACCTTGGCGACATTCTCCGGGCGTAGTTCGCCGCGCCTCGGCGCTTCATTGCGGAACGTGTCCTTCACCAGGCGCGGGCGATACCACACGCCCCCGCTCGCGAGCCCGCCGATCGCCGTCGCAAGCTGGATCGGCGTGACGGTTACCGCGCCCTGCCCGATTGCAACCGAAATTGTCTCGCCCGCGTACCATTTCTCGCGTTGCGTGCGCAGCTTCCATTTGGAGCTGGGCATGATGCCATCGGCTTCGTGCGGCAGATCAATACCGGTCTTCTTGCCGAGCCCGGCCATCGTGGCATATTCCGCGATCTTGTCGATGCCGATGCGGTTTCCGGCGTTATAGAAGTACACGTCGCAGGACTGCACGATGCCGCGGTGTAGCTCCGTGAACCCGTGTCTCGAGTGGCATTTGAAGGGACGCCCAAACCACGTCGCGCTGCCGCCGCAGCTCACCGACGTATGATCGTCGATCGCGCCCGACTCGAGCCCGGCGATCGCCACGATGGGCTTGAAGGTTGACCCTGGCGCAAACTGCGCCTGAATCGCGCGATTCAGCATGGGCTTGTACGGATCGTTGTTCAGATCGTTCCAATCCGATTGCCGGATGCGCGCCGTGAAAAGATTCGGATCGTATGCCGGACGGCTCACCATCGCCAGCACTTCTCCCGTGCGTGGATCGAGCGCCACCACCGAACCGCGCCGGTTGGTCATGGCCAGTTCCGCCACCGCTTGCAAATCCAGGTCGAGAGTGAGCTGCAGGTTGCGGCCGGGCTGCGCCTCTGTCTCCTGCAGAGTCAATCGCTCACGGCCAATGCTATCCACTACTACGCGCTTCTGACCGTCGACACCTGCCAGAATTTCGTTGTACTGCTTTTCGATGCCAGCTTTTCCAACCAAGTCGCCCTGCGAGTATTTCGCAAGCTCGGCACTGTTCAATTCCTGCTCGCTGACCTCGCCGACGTAGCCCAGCGCGTGGGCCGCTAGTCCGGAATGCGGATACAGCCGGATCGGCTGCTCATTCACGTCCAGTTCGGGGTATGTATTCTTGTCGCGATGTGCATAGACGAAGGCAAGCTCGCCGGGTGTCAATTCCTGTTTGATCGGCACCGGAACGTAGATGGGACGCGAGCTATAACGCTTGACCCGAGCCTTCAAAT
>DASYPO010000076.1:0-7424 GCA_036006545.1 Bryobacteraceae bacterium | reverse complement strand
GGTCAGTAGCGGTTAGCCGCGCTTCTTACCGCCGTTCTTATCGCCGTTCGAACCGTTACGCGACGCCAGCCATTGCTCGAATCTTCGGTCCGTGCGCTTTTGCTGCTCGGCCAACTCGGCGATTTTTGCGTCGGTCTTCGCCATCTGCCGCATGCCGACCTTCATGAGCAGTTGCATGGCTTTTATCTGACGATCAGTCTTGTCCTGGCGTTGCGCCAGTTTCTTCACGAGATCAGCCGTCTCGTCATTCTTGGCTGTGACTTTGTCCAGCTTTGTGGATACCGATGCCAGGGTGTCCAGAATGAAGTCCATCTTGCGCTCGAAACGCGCTTCGAAGTCCGCACTCATGCCCACAGACTATCATGCCGCTTCGCGCTCTGATATTCTGACCCCAAATGCCTTATTCACGCCGCGACTTCATCAAGCACTCGTCCATCGCCGCCGCCGCTGCCGGATTTGCCGGGCAGCGCGCCGTGGCCGCCAGCGACAAGGTCACCATCGGGTGGATCGGTACCGGCAGCCGTGGCGACTACCTGATGCAGCGAATGTACGCGCAGAATTCAGCGTCGGCGACCGTCGTCGGCGTGTGCGACGCCTACACCGGCAACCTGGCGCGAGCCAAGGATCGCGTCCAGACGCTCGGCAAGAACAGCCCCAAGACTTACGCCGACTATAAAGAACTG
The DNA here is from genome assembly GCA_036006545.1 of Bryobacteraceae bacterium. Taxonomy (GTDB): domain Bacteria; phylum Acidobacteriota; class Terriglobia; order Bryobacterales; family Bryobacteraceae; genus Palsa-187. The sequence continues at coordinate 6,741 of DASYPO010000076.1, read as the reverse complement.
CTGGCCGATCCTTCGATCGACGTCGTGTTCATTTCGACGCCCGAACATCTGCACTATCCGATGTTCATGGCAGCGATCAAGGCCGGCAAGAATATCTACGTCGAGAAGCCGCTGGCGCATACCATCGAAGAAGGCTTCGAAATGGTCAAGGCCGCCGAGAAGGCCGGCAAAGTAGTGCAGGTGGGCACACAGAATCGCAGCAATTCGCTGTACATCAAAGCCAAAGAAATGATCGCCGAAGGCATGATCGGCGAAGTCCACTACGTGCGCGCATTCTGGTATCGCAATTCGCTGGACGATAATCCAGCCTGGCGCTATCGCATTCCGCCGGACGCCAGCGAAGCCAACACCGACTGGAAGCGATTCCTTGAAGGCGCGCCCAAGAAAGCCTGGGATCCCAAGCGGTTCTATCAATGGCGCCTGTATTGGGACTACTCCGGTGGCATCTCGACCGACCTTTTGGTACACCAGACCGACATCACCAATTTCGTATGCGGCAAGACGGTACCGCTTTCGTGCGCGGCGTCGGGCGGAATTTACCGCTGGACCACGAACGACGATCGCGACGTGCCCGACACGCTCAGTGCGATCTACGATTACGCCGACCGTTTCCACATCAACTACAGTTGTTACTTCGGCAACGATCACTTCGGCTACGGCGAACAGTTCATGGGCAACGAAGGCACCATTGAAGTGCTGAATCGCCAGTTCCTGAATTTCTATCCGGAGAAGTTCAACGGCAAGCCGCCTGCGAAAGTCGCCGAACGGAAGGAAGTGAATCTGCATCTGCCGGGGAACGACAACAACGCGGTGGAATCGCACATCACGAATTTTCTCGACGCCGTGAAGGGCAAGGGGAAAGTGATCGCGCCTCCCGAGGTCGGCCAGCAAGCCGCCATCGGCGGACATATGGCGACGCTCTCCCTTCGCAACAACAAGAAAGTCTACTGGGACGACAAGAAGAGCAAACACCACTTCGGGTAAGCCCCTGGCTTCTGGTCCTGGCTCCTTTGGCCCCTGGCCCCTGGCCCTTGCTCCTGGCACGAGCACTGGCGTCGAGCCCCTGTCCCCTTGCTCCTTGCATGGCCACTGGCGTCGGGCCCCCGGCCCTGTTAGTATCGTTGCCTTATGCTGATCCTTGCAGCGATTCTCGCGATCTTCGTCTACGGCATGCTTGCCGCCATGTTGGGCACCATCCTGCCCGACCTCTCCGCGCGCTTCAAGCTGACCCCCGAGCAAAACGGAAAAATCGCGTTCGCGCAGGCGCTGGGACTGATCATCGCCTCGGTGGCGATCGGCCCAATTATCGATTTTCAGGGGACCAAGGTAGGCTTGGTCGCGGGTCTCGCGATCATCGCGCTGGCGCTGTTCCTGTTGCCCAAGGCGAACGGATTCGGCGCCATCATGTTGTACCTGTTCCTGCTGGGATTGGGCGGCGGCATGGTTGTGACGGGCGCCAACGCGCTTGCGTTCGGCGTCAGTTCTGATCAGCAAGCCACCACGCTTAATCTTCTGAATCTGTTCTTCGGACTGGGCGGCCTGGCGACGCCGTTCATCTCTGCCAACCTGCTGCAGCGAAATTCTGTGAGGCTGTGCTACCTGGTCGCGGTGCTCACTGCGGCGACGCTGATTGTGCACACCATCACCGAAATGCCCAAGCCGGCCGGAAAAAGCAGCGTCGATTTTTCAAGCGTCGGGACACTGCTGGGCACGCCGTCGCTGATCCTGTTGTCGCTGCTCCTGTTCCTGTATGTCGCAGCCGAAGTAGGCGTGTGGAACTGGCTCGCGCAGCACTTGATTGCCCAAGGCATTCCCGAATCGCGCGCGCTGAATATTCTGTCGCTGGGATTCGCGCTCGGTTTGCTGGTCGGCCGCGTCGCGGTTTCGCAAGTCCTGAAGTCCGTCTCTTCTGAAACGGTGACGCTGGCCGCGGCCATCATGATGGCGATCACGACATTGTGGATGCTGCGCACTTCCGACGCAACCATGGCCGGCATCGCCGTATTTCTGGCGGGCGTCGCCATGGCGCCGGTGTTTCCGACCGTGCTGGCAATGGTCGGCGTGCGTTTCCCGAACTCCGTGGCGACGGCCCAGGGCATAGCGATCAGCTCCGGCTGGCTCGGCCTGGCGGTGAGTTCGCGCGTGATCGGCGCAGTGGCGGGCGGAGATCCGAAACGGCTACGGACAGCTCTCATGGTTCTTCCCGCAGCCAGCGTGATCATGGTCGCCGTGATCCTCGTGCTGAAAGCGCTTTAGGCAACCGGGCGGTTGCGCTTCTGACTTGAGCCTGCTAATCTGCAACCAGAAGGTTGCATATGACGACAGACAAGATTGAGAAGAAAATCCTGCTGCGCGCCCCGCAGTCGCGCGTCTGGAAAGCCTTGACGGATTCGCAGCAGTTCGGCGCCTGGTTCGGGATGCAGGTCGACGGACCGTTCGTCGCCGGAACGAAAATGCGAGTTGCGATCACGCCTACGAAGGTGAACCCCGAAATCGCCAAAAAGCAGGAAGCCTATGATGGCTTCCCGTTCGACATCATCATCGAACGTATCGAGCCGGAGCGCCTCTTCTCCTTCCGCTGGCATCCCTATGCCATCGACGAGGGCGTCGACTACTCAGCGGAACCGACCACCTTGGTCGAATTCAAGCTCGAGCCCGCGGAAGGCGGCGTGCTGCTGACGGTAACCGAATCCGGCTTCGATCAGATCCCGCTCGCGCGCCGCGCACAGGCGTTTAAGGCGAACGAAGGCGGATGGGAGATGCAGACCAAGCTGGTTGAGGCGTACCTTGCGCAAAACCCCTAATGCCGAGCGGGCCAGCGCAGCGCTCTTCGCGGCCCTCGGCGACGAGACCCGCCTCCGTCTGGTCCGGCGTCTGAGCCATGACGGACCGATGTCGATGGTGCGCCTAACGGCGGGATCGAGCGTGACCCGTCAGGCCATTGCCAAGCATCTCCGCGTGATGCAGGCGGCGGGACTCGTCCGCTGCCGGAAGTACGGCCGCGAAAATATCTGGACGTTAGAACAGCGTCGTCTGCAACGCACGCAGCGCTACCTCGAAACGATCTCCCAGCAATGGGACGCGGCACTGGACAGACTGCAGGCCTTCGTCGAAGACTAGTTTGCGAGCGTGATCAGACGCAATCCCTGAATGGATTCAAAGTGCCGGCGGTTGTTAGTGGCAAGAGGTGCATCGAGCGCGAGGGCCGTGGCCGCGATCCATGCATCTTGAACGCTCAGTCCCATTCCAGACCTTCGTGCTAACGCGCGAACGCCCGCCCAGAGGGTGCAAAGGCCGTTGTCAGCGTAGACGACCTCAAAACGCTCGATGAACTGCTCCAGCAGTACTCGCCGTGGTTGACCCAATGCGCCGCGATCGCACCCGACCGCATTTCCGCGATGGACATAAACGAAAGAATCCGCTCGAAGCCACCGAGCTGTTGGACATAAGGTGCCGCTCGAGTATGGCCGTTGAATATGTACGACGCAACGTCAGTGTCGACCACGACCTGACTCATTGGCGCTGAGAAGCGTTCCTGCTCTCTTCGCGATCCGCGTAGATCGTAGCAACAAATTCTTCGCCTTCTGCATCCGGGACTGGGTAGGTGCAGCGCAGAAGATCTTCGATCGAGCCAGATTTTTGATGCACAACGGTGGGCTTGTATTCGGGAACTCGAAGATCGTCGGGGAGAAAATCGTTCACGGCTCTATTCTAGCAGCGCCTCAAGTTCGCTTCAGCGCCGCCAACCCCGCGCCCGCTCCGATCATCAAGCCACCCGAAATGCGATTCGTCCACGCGGCGTAGCGCGGCTCGCGTGCCAATCGCGACGCACGTCCCGCAGCGACCCCATAGCCTAACAAGACGAAGAACTCGATAATCACCGACGTGATTCCGAGAATCAAAATCTGCGTCGCCACCGGCCGATGCGGATCGATGAACTGTGGTAGCAGCGCGCTGAAAAACACGATCGCCTTCGGATTCGAAGCCTGCCCGATAAATCCGTCCAGGAACATCTTCCACGTCCCGCGCTCCGGGCGCGCCTTATCGACCGCGCCTAGCGGGTTGCTCTTTCCGAAAATCGCCATCAGACCGATGATGACCAGGTACGCCGCGCCGATCCACTTCACAGCGAAGAATAAATTGTAGGACGCGAGCAGCACCGCGCCCACGCCGGTCGCGGAAAGCGCGAAGTACATCGCGTTTGCGGCGAGGATTCCCAGATTCGGCGCGATGCTCTTGCGCGCTCCGCTGGCCAGCGCGCGCGATAATACCAGCAGCACCGCGGGTCCCGGCGTCAGGCAAAGTACGAATTCGGATGCCGCGAACAGCCCTAACATCGTCCAGGTAACCGGCAGTATCATCGCCCGGCGCACGCCTCCACCAACGCATCCCGCAATCGATCCTTCAACGCCGCGTCGAGCTTGTGCCCGTCCGCGGTCACGTAAAAAACGTCGAGCGCTTTATGCGCTTCCGTATCGATCAGCACGACCTCGATATTACACCCGGAATCCGAAATTGCGTGAGCCAGATCATACAGTAAGCCGGGCCGGTCTTCGGCGACGATCTCGATCAGCGTCGCCGCTTCGGACGCATCGTTAGAGAACGCCACTCGTGGTTCGAGTTTTGCTCCGCGCGACGCCAGCACCGGCCGCGGGCGCGCCCGCAGCAGTTTTTCGACATCCTGTTTGCCTTCCACTACCTTGCGCACGATGCCGCGCAAGCGATCGACCTCCGAGGGATTCAATTCCAGAGTGCGATGCGGATCGGAGAAGGTGAACGTATCGACGATGACGCCGTGCGCGTTCGAAAACGCTTCCGCCTTCAGGATATTCATGCCGAAACTGGAGAGCGCCCCAGTTACCGCCGCGAAAAGTCCCGCGCGGTCGCGAGCCAGAAGTGACAATTGATAGACGCTGCGCTCGTGCACGATCTCGATCGCCAACGGCCGCGTTTCGAGCTGACGCGCCAGTGCGACGTGACCATCGATTTCCGATTCGCTGTGCGTGCGCACGTAGCGAGTAGGCAGGCCTTCGAGAAACGTCGCGCGCTCCGGCGAAACCCCGGACGCTGCATGAATGCGCTCGGTCTCCAGTTCGCGCGTCAGCTCCTCGTGAGCCAACAGATAAACACGCCACAACTGCTCCAGCCGCCACGGCGTCATCGCTTGTGGATTCACGGCGCTGATGTCGGCGTACGTCAGCATGACTAGCAGCTTCAGTCGCTCGATGGTGCCCACGCGCGCGGCCAGCGCTTGCGCGGTCGCCGTGTCGTGCAGATCTCTTGAGGTCATCACCTGCGAAAGTGCCAGGTGATTCTCGAGCAGGAATTCGACCGTCGCACGATCCGCTTCGGGCGCACCCAGACGCGCGAGCACACTGCGAACGATGGTCAGCGATTCTTGGACGTGATCGTGACCGCTGCCTTTCCCGGAATCGTGCAGCAGCAGCGCGAAACGCAGCAGCGCCGGCTCCTCAATCTCAGCGAGCAGACCGGCGAAGCGCGCGTCGCCGACCGATTCGAGCGCGTCGATCGCCACCAACGTGTGCTCATCCACCGTGTAGCGATGGTAAAAATCGCGCACCACCAGGCACTCGACCGCGCGCCACTCGGGCAGCGCTGCCGCGAGCGTCCCAGCTTCCTGCATCGCCCGCAATCCCCGCGCGGCGCGCGGCAGAGCCAACAGACGCCGCCAATCTTCCCAGGTCGTCGAGGGCGTGAATCCGTCCAGACGCGCGATCGCGTCAGGCGCCAGGCGCAGATCATGCCGCGCCACGAACTCGAACAACGTCAGCCCGGGGATCGCGCCGGGCCGCACTCGCAGCAGTACACGATCGCGCGACACCGTGAACTCATTCGTCGAAAGACGCGACCGCCATTCATGAAAACGTCCCAGCAGCGTGCCATCGGGTTGCGCCGCGGCCGCCAGCGCCGCGCGCACCGACCGGTCGATCCTTCGAGCGCGCTGGAAATAGCCGCGCATCAGCGTCGCGGGATGCTCGCTCAGAGATTCCTGCGCGTCGAAACTCAGCACGTTCTGATCGCGCCCCGCGAGCTCATGCAAGCGGATCCGCAGCGCCGCCAAAAAGTCGAACTCGCCCGCGAAATCTGGCGCGGACGTTCGTTCAAGGCCCGCCAGCCAACGTACAGTCTGCAAATCGCGCAGCCCGCCGGGCGTGTCCTTGAGGTTCGGTTCCAGATGATAAATGGTGTGCTGATAGCGGCTGTGCCGCGATTCGGCCAACGCTGCGAGTTGACGAGCCACCTCCGCGCCCCTCTTTTCGAGAAACTTTCGAAAGCGCTGATCCAGCCAGTCGAACATCGCCGGATCGCCCGCCACACGTCGGCGGTCCAGCAGGCTGATCGTCAGCTCAACATTGTCTTCCTGCGCAGAAACGCAATCGCTGACGGTGTGAACCGAATGGCTGGGTCGCAGGCCCGCATCCCACAAAACCTTGAGAAATCCCGAAATTGCTTCGCGCGCCAGTGGAATCTGCTGTTCGAACTCGACCAGCAGTAGCAGGTCTACATCCGAGCACGGAAATAATTCTCGGCGTCCGAAGCCTCCCACTGCGGCCAGCGCGATCCCGGACGCAAAGCGCGGCTCGATGGTCTGAGCATATGCGTCGCGAACGCGCTCCTCGACTTCCGCCGTTCGCGTGTGCAACGCGTCATGAACGCTCTCCGGAGCCGGAGGAGCGAGTACCACTTGGTTCACAGCGCCGCTTCCCCGCGATCATCGTT